>NZ_CP092282.1:3533480-3854893 GCF_024972775.1 Dehalobacter sp. DCM
GATCACCGACAGCATAGTCATTGTCACAGGCCAGCCAATCATTTCTACACATTCATATCCCTTTTCTGATACGCTCCATACGTCACAACCACGAGCAGGGCAATGATCACCAGCGACAGGATCAAAAATACCGGTTCGAAACCGCCGCCATTCAAGAGCTGGTCTGCCTTGAAATATTCAAATGGCGTAATATATCTTAACGGGCCGAGGCTGCTGTTGATATTAATCGCCGACGAAATAACGAAAGTAACAAGCAGAATGGCCGTCGAGACGGAGGCAGCGGATTTCGGACGTTTACTTACGGAAGCTGTCGCTGTTCCGATAAATAAGAATATAAGCTGTACCATGAACATGCCAACCATGAGTATTCCGATTTCACCTGTAATATCTTCGCCCTTGGCGTACTTCCCCATTAGCGCCACCGAAAAGATCAGGGTCACCAGGTTGAAGACAATCACATTCAATAGCGAAGCCAATAATTTTGCCGTAACTATTTTTGCTCTGGAGACAGGCTTCACCAGCAAAAATTCCGTCGTTTTATCCCTTTCTTCCTTGGCAATGATATTGGCGCCCAGCAACGAAGCGTGGACCGTCGCCAATAAAAGAAGATACAAATAGAGCATGCCGTAAAAGCCGCTGACTTGGGTCAGGTCGAAATTGCCCATCCCCAATACCGCTTTGATCGAACTGGGGATCTGCGACAGTAATTCATTCATGGATTGGCCCGTTTCGGCATAAGCGGTAAACTTGCCGATTGAGGAGACGATCATTAAGAAGATAGCGATGCTCCATATGATCAATGCTTTTCGATGCGCTTTTAATTCTCTCCAGAATATATTCATCGTCTTCCCTCCTCACACTGCGTGGATATCTTTCCTCAGGTAGACCTGGTAGCTGGCAATGATGGCGATTATGGTCACGGCGATGCCTGTCGCGAGAAACGGTGATTCATAAGCGGCGTGTTCAATGATATACACCGGATCAAAATACCGAAACGGCGAAAAATACCGCACGGTTTCTTCACCAAGAATCGATCCCAGGGAACCTAAAATGTAGAACCCGAAAACCGTACTCAGCGATACGGAGATCACCGACTTAATCTTACCGATCACGGAAATCATCATTCCCAGCGCCAGGAAGATTAATTGGACAAAGAACAAGGTCAGCGAAATCAGCACGAATACTCTGGAATTAAACGTACCGACAATGGTGTTCGCTGCTAAAAGCGTCAATCCCAGATAGAGGATATTGGTAATGACCAAAGCAGAAAATGCGGCCAGCAGCTTTGCGGTCATGATCCCCTTGCGGCTAACGGGTTTCGTCATCAAAAAATCTGCTGTCTTATCGCGTACCTCTTTGGAAACGATAGCCGTTCCGAGATTCATCGCCTGAACAGCCCCACATAAAACCACAAAGGAAAAAACAAATGAATAAAACCCTTCCAGGGTAGAAATGCTGTCAACCAAAATGTTGAAACCCTTTTTAATCACATCGGGCATGTTATTGAGAAACGCCCTGAAACTTTCAATGTCATGGCCGAGCCCTTTAAAAAGAGAAATATACGCCACTGCCTGAAGAGTCATAGCACATGCCCAAATGATGATCGATTTCCGATAGGCCCTCAGTTCATGCAGATAGATATTCATGATCATCAGGCCTCCTTTTCATAATAATGGATGAAAATTTCCTCCAAGCTCGGCTCCTCGATTAAGATATTGGTTATTTCTACCGCCGAAAGCTTTTTCATGATAAGGTTGAGATTGCCCTTGAACAAAAAGCTCACTTTCTTACCATCTATCTCCAGGTTATTGATACCGCTAAGTTCGAAGTAATCTTTGTCCATTTCCTCTTTCATGTCAATTTTGAATTTCTTGTAATTATTTTCCGTCAAATCACTGATCTTTTCCAGCCGGATAATTTTGCCGTCTTTAATGATGGCCACACGGCTGCACAGCTTTTGGACCTCGCTTAAGACATGGGAGGATAAAAGAATGGTAGCCCCTTTCTTGTTTTCTTCCCGCAGCAGTTCAAAGAATTTCTGCTGCATCAGCGGATCGAGACCGCTGGTTGGCTCATCCAAGATAATCAGTTTGGGTTCGTGGAGCAGCCCCTGAATGATGCCGACTTTCTTTTTGTTGCCGAAAGATAAATCATCAATTTTCTTTTTTAGATCCAAATCCATGATTTCTGCCAGTTCGTTGATTCGCTTACTGCAATCCTTTTTATAAAAACTCGCCGCATATTTCAGAAGATCGATGACCTTCATTTTGTCATAATAAAATACTTCCGAGGGTAAATAACCGACTTCCTTGGCGATTTCCGGAGCATACTTAATGCAATCCTTGCCAAAGATAGTCGCGCTGCCGCTGGTGGGATAAATCAAAGACAGCAGCGTCCGGATCGTGGTGGACTTCCCGGCCCCATTCGGCCCGATAAAGCCAAAAATCTCACCTTCCTCCACAGTGAAACTGACATTTTCGATTCCCCTGGACTTGCCGTAGTATTTGGTCAAATTCTTGATTTCGATCACGTTCACGGCGATACCCTCCCCGTAATACAAATTACACTGTTACATCAGATTATATTCTACATACGTCTTTATATCAAAATAAACTTTCGCGATCCGTGTCAGTTATTTCAAGAGCTTTCCCCACTCTGCCGGTTTAAACCCAACTAGCACCATATCGCCGCTGACAAAAATCGGACGCTTTACAAGCATACCGTCGCTGGCCAACAATGCGTACTGCTCGGCTTCACCTAAGCTGGGAATCCTCTCAGCTAACCGGTTGGAACGATATGCCTGCCCGCTGGTATTACTTCATTCCGTTCACTCCTTTTTTAGTAACCCTGTAAAATTCCATGGTATAATTACCTTAATATCCTGCTCGATTACCTAATTATATCACATCGGCGTAACATCCTTTAGATAAACGCTGTGTCTAAAAATAGCTTATTTGATATGATGCGGAGGTACTGAACAATGATTGAAATTCCGGAAAGTACGACCATTGCCAGACAGTTGAATGACACGGTGCGCGGCAGAACGATCCGCAGCGTCACCGCGAACGCCTCTCCTCATAAGTTTGCGTTTTATCACGGTGACCCGGTAGATTACAGCACATTACTAGGCCATCAGGTCATTGGGGACAGCTTCGGTATCGGAGCGATGATTGAAATCACCGCCGGCGAGCGGCGTATTGTCCTCGGCGACGGGGCTAACCTGCGTTATTATACTGACCAGAATCAGGTGCCGCCGAAACACCAGCTCCTAGTCGACCTGGACGACGGAAGTGCCCTTGTCTGCTCGGTTCAGATGTACGGAGCAATTCTTGTGTTTATGGACGGCGATTATGATAATAAATACTATCGGGTTGCCCACGAAAAACCGCTGCCCCTTACGGACACCTTCGACAGCGCTTACTTTTATGCGCTACGAACCACCGGTACGGATAAGCTGTCCGTCAAAGCCTTTCTCGCTACAGAGCAGCGCATCCCCGGCCTCGGGAACGGCGTACTGCAGGATATTTTGTTTTATGCCGGCATCCATCCCAAGCGTAAAATAGGTACACTGTCCGAGGAAGAGTATGCGAGGTTGTTCCAAGCCGTCAAAGAAACCCTTAGTGAAATGACCCGACTGGGAGGCCGCGACACCGAAAAGGATCTGTTTGGCAACGCCGGCGGATACACAACTATTCTCAGTAAAAACACGGTCGGCAAGCCCTGCCCTGTTTGCGGCAGTGAAATAAAAAAAGCCGCCTACATGGGCGGCGCGATCTACTGGTGTTCCGTGTGTCAATTGATTACATAAACATAGCTGGTAAATAAGAGAAATCAATGTTTTTGCGAACCAAAACTGCCCAGGCCGGAGAAGGCTTAAGGCAGTTTTTTAACGTCCATCGATAGTGAATAGTTCAGCCAAAGGTATCTGTAAGTCGGGAAATACAGCCGATTGAATCGTATCGTCCAGCTGGTGGCTTACAGGGTAATTGATTTCTCTATCGTTGGAAAAAGCGTATTGAAGAATGCTTTTGTTTTCCAGATTGACAATCCAATATTCCAAAACTCCGCTTTTCATATAGAGATTCAATTTGGCCACCAGATCTTTGCTCCGGGTGGACGGCGACAAGACTTCAACCACCAGGGTCGGTATACCCTCATACTTGTTCTTGTCATTCACCTTGTCTTCATCGCAGATGACGACGACATCCGGCTGAACAACATTCGGATCTTCCTCGAACTTAGTGGCATAACCAAAAAGTCGGATATCCAACGGCGCAGTTAAGGACCGGCAAGGTTTCCCCTTAAAACAGTTATAAAACTGACCTGATATTTCGTTGACAACCACCTGATGCGTAAAGGAGGGTGAAGCCAACAGATAAATCTCACCGTCGATCAGTTCATAGCGTTGGTCAGAGGATTCCACCAGCTCCATATATTCTTCATAGCTAACTTTTTTGGTCGGGTGATACTTCTTTGCTTCTTCATGGACCAGATAATAGTCCGGTTCGGTATAGCGAATAAGCTTGGCCACACTCTTGCCGTTTTTGGTAATAATAATATCTTCCTTCTCCACCAGCGCAAGATATTTACCAAAGGCATTTTGCATATCCGTGGTGTTAATGCGCATTCCATCACCTTCGTTCCAGAGTCTTAACTAGATATTATTATAACAAATATTAGCTATAATAACAATTAAATTATAGCTAATACATTACCCTTCGATGTCTATTCGATTTCAATTCATTCTTCGTAACATACCCCTCCAGGAAACTGTAAATACTACCTGTTATTACGATTGCAGTGAAGGGGTTAGATTCTATGATTAAGAATCTCGGATTATTTGGTACAGAAAAATTAGCTCGTTTACGCAAAGTGATTCTCCATACGTCTGAGCGGTCTTTGACGATGGTTAATCCGGAAAATTTTCAGCAATATCTATTTAATTCTGTCCCTGATATTCCTCAATTTCTGTCGGAACATCAACGTTATGCCGACCTGCTGCGCGCTCACGGAGTCGAAGTGCTGCAACTCCAGGATTATGTCCGGAAAAATAGTGAACTGATTAATTCGTTACCCAATTTGCCTTATCTTAACGACACGTGTTTGATTACGAGCCATGGAGCAATTCTCTCCAAGATGTGTCCCGGCAGTCGGGCAGGAGAAGAAACGGTTGTCGGAGAAGCACTGGAGAATCTCGGTATTCCCCTCTATCATGCCTTTACAGGCAGCGATCAATTTGAAGGATGTCTGGCGGTTTCACCTGAAATTCTGTTCATAGCCGATACGGAAAGGCATGACAGAAAGACGATTGAGGGATTTTTCAGTCAAGCTCTCCGACTTTTCCCGCAAATCATTTATGCGGAAATCCCCCAGGAAAGACGGTACATGCACCCAGATATGATTTTCGGCAGAATCAGTGAAAGTCTGGCTTTGGCCTATTTGCCTGCTTTTTTAAAGACGTATCTGATTACTGAAAAGCAGCGCATCGAAATTAATCTGAAAGAAATCCTGGCCCGCCGGGGAATGGAGATAATAGAAATATCTGACCAGGAACAGCAGTTATGGGGCTGCAGTTTTGTTTCGCTTGAGGAAAATATATTCATTCATTATGATATTGCCTTGAATCTTAGAACCCAAAACGAGTTAAGCCGCAGAGGCGTTGAAATAATCCCCTTCCATCCTGAAGCCTTATTAGCTGGGGGCGGAAGTCTACGCTGCCTGACCCTGCGCGTCTGGCGGGGATAATCAACCCGAACAATTGCTATTCATCATGCGACATTGATCAACTATTGGCTAATAAATTAGCTCTCCCATTCCCCCTGCACAATGGCATCCTTATGGTCCACGTTGAAATCGGGCTTGTCGAAGTAATTGAGTACCGTTCCAAAGGTTGCATCGACATCAATCCATCTGTCTTCTTCCGGCATGTACACCTGATTCCAGGCATGGTCTCCCCATGCAGAACCGCTGTACCCGAGGCCGGTCACCAAACGGACCTTTAACCCCACTGCCCGGCACATAGCGATATAAAGACTGGCGTAATCGAAACAGACGCCGCTGCGGGTGTCGAAGGCGATGATCGCGCCGGAATCTATACCGCTGGCAGCTTGACTGACCTGAACGGCTTTCTCATCATCATAGGTTATGTTCTTGGTAATCCAGCGATAGATGAAATACGCTTGCTGCCGGCTGTTCTGTTCACTGCCCACCACTTGCCGCGCGGTGGCATCGATGTTTTGGTTTGATTTAACCGCCTCATCCAGCGTTGCACCATTAAAATAAGTGATAACCCGGACTTTGGCAGAATCCGCTACCGTATTTTCTTGCGTATTTCCTTGCAGATTTCGTCCTGTATTTTGCTTGAAATAGTCATTGACCAACACCGGTATCTTCTGGGCCAGATTGGAATTCAGAACGGGTGAGACTGCATGTTTATAGATCAGCTGATACCCATAGGACTTGGCCATCATCTGGGTTAATGTCTGGGATGGGAAATAATAGCTAGAGAAATGCAACAGCAAGGCGGAAACGAAAACAAGCATTGCCGCCCTGGGTATTTGCGCTAAAGCTCCGATGATTCTTCCAAACCAGCTGCCAACAAGCGTGATTACCTTATTCAGGCCATTGGCCAGAACCCCTAAGACAACGGTATCGATGGGATGGGTAATAAGCCGGAGCAGGCCATGGAGAAGCAAAAGGATCAGCGGCACAAAAACGAGGTAGACCACGATGTCCTGCCCCGCGACTAAGCTCTTGATATTCTCGGGAATCCAAGCATAGATCGTTGCAAATGGTCCGGCATCATGCTGAAAGAAGATCCCCCTGGTCAGATAAATTGCCAGGTAGAGTGCCACGATTAATTCAACCCCGGAGAGCAACGAACGCAAGGAAGAATGTATTTTTTCACGGGAAAGTGTGATAAAAAAACCCATGATGACAGGCAGCGCAAATAACGCAGTCAATATGACGGTTAGGAAATCTCCTTTTAGCATCAGCGTGTACCTCACGATACGTCGATAAAAATTTCTTATTTATATAATTTTGCCAGAATGGTGGGTTTTGAAAACAATGATCTTATCCAGCAGCCGATCCATTTTTACTGTTTCTCGCTTGAGATAACTGAATGGAATACCAAAACTCATGATATTCCTGTTCTTTCTTAAGTATGAATAAATAATTTGCGCCTGATCAATCTCATCGGATGACATCATATGTTGATTATTTCTTTCCGGCACGAACATATCCAGGATGATTTGCCTGATCGCTTCTTTTAATTCATGACACTCGCCAGTTAGGCTGATGACTTTACGAAAGAGCAGTAAATTTCCTTTAAAAATGAATAATTTTGCGCATTCATTATTCATAAGCTCCACTGCAACCGTATTTCGGTTTTTACCAGAAGATAATACCAATCGTTGCTTTCCTATCACATGGTTGAGTCCTGAAGCATATTCCAAGTATTTCGCAGCGAGTTCATAGTCTAACTCTTTCAGGACAGAATGCATCCTATTGGAAAGTTCCCGGACGTGTGACCTATCCTTCCCGTTCAACAAATCCTGGATTTTCTGAATATGAGCACCATACACTTCTGGTTTTACTTTCCCTGTGCACACCCCTAGACAAGTGCCAATCTGCATAAACAAACAGCCATTCGTCCGCTTTTGCAGCTTTTGGCCGGCGCATTTGCGTATAGGAAAAAAATCATTCAGGTATTCCACGGTGGTCTCTACCCGATGCCGACTCGTAAAAGGACCAAAGTATAACGCATGATCATCGCACTTTTCATTTACGATCGTAACCTTCGGAAACATTTCAGAAGGGATTTTAAGATATAAATAACTGCCCGAATTCTTCATCAGCTTATTGTATTTAGGTTTTATTTCTTTAATGAGCCGGCACTCTTCGAGAAATGCATCCAATTCTGTATCAGTGACGCTATAATCAAACGAATGAATATTCCGGATCATTTCCACCACTTTTGGCGCCCGGTTCTTTTGATTCGTAAAGTATTGTGACACCCTGTTTCTAAGGTTTTTTGCTTTACCGATATAAATAATATTGCCCAGCGAATCCTTCATCCGATATACGCCTGGATTTTGAGGAACCTCTTTCAGTAATTGTTTTATGTTCATATATTACTCCATAAAAAAACTGTTACAGACAAATTAATGCAGGAATTGGATTAAAGAATATGATTTAGAGGTATTTCAATGGATAGATATATTTATCCTGCTATATTTGAACATGATGACGAAGGATATACAATTACATTTCCCCTTACCATTCCAAAATGGCTTAATGATCTAGGCGAAGAGAAAAAGGTTAACTTTTCTCAGCTTTTACAGAACGCCTTAAAGAAAACCTCGGAGTCTATGGCTATATTACGAAAAAACCAAATAGCAAAATATAATTTTTCGATTTATCTGCAAGGATTGAGATGTTTTTGTTAGAAAAAAGGCACCGCATATGGTGCCTTAGATCGGGATAACAATTTCGGTGACATACTTTTGGGGATTGCCCTTGAAAATCATCCCGGGACCTTTATGGTAAATCTCCCGGGAAGGAATTTTGCACTCCAGCTGGTGCTCCGTGGCGTAATCAAGCAACGCCTTATAGGCCAGACTGATGGTTTCATAACTGCCCACATGGGTTGTGCTGATGGCTCTGATCCTTGGCAGCTTTTTGCAGACGATATTCGGCCCGTTTACCATGCCTTTGACCGGTACACAAAGTTCGATATCGGCTTCTTCCTGATAATCTGCATCGTAGTAGCAGCAAAAAGGAACCCCAGCCGTTTTCCCTTTTGCCTCTTTGTATATCGTACCGATATACTTCCCAACGTCACTGTACCTGCCTTTATACCGGATCGTCGCCACCATTACGTCTTCGAATTCTTTCTGTTCAATGTGGTAGTTCATATTCCCTGCCTCCATTTCTTTTGGTTGAAGGTAGAGGTTTATTTTTTTGATCAGTTCTTTTTCTTTTTTGATCTGGGCAGCAATCAGTTGCTGCTTCTCGGTCAGAAAATAGGACAAATCGTCCTGACTTTCATAGTTCACGAGAATGTCTTTAATTTCAGCAATCGAAAAGCTTAAATCACGCAGTAAAACGATCAGCCTGGCTTTGCTGAAGTCATGATCATCATAATAGCGATAGCCATTCTCAGCCCGGTATGACGGTTTCAGAATCTCTTCTTCGTCATAATAACGCAAGGCTTTCACTGTTAAATGCGTGATCTTGGAAAACTCACTGATTTTATACACAACCTCACCTCCTGCAAGCAGTATAAACCTTCCATCGCACAGGAAAGTCAACAAAAGAAATAATAATCATTCCATTGCAGAACAATTTCAAAGTTACTCGATTTTACACTATTTCTGAAGAACTTGAAACCCCTGAATTATATGCTTTAGAGTTTTCCTATGATGAGTATTATAATCCAAAGTTCATTGTTCAACTAGGCTCAATTATTTTCCAATCTGCTTGACGCCATTTTAATTCCGGTGTAGAATTAAATTACTTCGAAGGAGGAACTAAATTGTGGATCCAGAAAAACAATTACTTGAAGATACCATTTTTCAGTTCATCGACCGGATCAAACCGCTGATCTCCAATGAGTTATGGGCGAATGTTCTGATGAATGCCACAAAAAATGAATTACTCGTCCTCCTGCTCGTATACCGCCAAGAGGAGGCCACCATGTCGCAGGTTGCGCAGTACCTGCGTGTCCCACTTAACACGGCCACGGGCATAATCTCCCGTATGGAGAAGGAAAAACTGCTCAGCCGCGAGCGGAATGATATTGACAAGCGGGTCGTGACCATTCGTCTCAGTGAATCCGGCCGGACTCAAATCCGTCAGATTATTAACACTTTCATGGACTACGGCCAAAAACTTCTTGCGGATCTGACTCCTGAGGAAACCGTCCTGATCTTCACGCTCATCGAGAAAGTCATCTCTATGCTGCAAAAGGAGCAGTTCCAAGCGAATAGCAGCAAGGAGCTTAAGGTAAGAAAAATTATTATTGAATAAAATTTCTCTCAGGCTGCCGAACCGGCAGTCTCCTTAAGGAAGAAATACTTCCGCTTCGGAACTATTCGATTACCGAATTTTAGAAAGGAGTTTTGGAGATGGGTACGATTTTAGTCTTTACAGGTAAAGGGGGTGTCGGTAAAACAAGTGTCGCCGCAGCCCATGCCGTAATTTCCGCGGCTGAAGGCAAGAAAACGCTGCTCGTCAGTACTGACATGGCCCATAACCTCGGCGATTTATTTGAACTGACCCTCGGCAGTGAGATCGCAGTCCTAGACAACGGTCTCCACGTGTTGGAAATCAATCCGCATGACGTCATGGAAAACGACTTTAAGGATATGAAACATGCCGTTCTTCGTATGGTTGCCGAGAATGGTATGGGCGGCGAACAGTTGGAACAGATCAGCGTTTTCCCGGGTATGGACGAGTTATTCTCCTTGCTGAAAATTTTAGCGCTTCACCAAAGCGGCCTTTATGACCGTATCATCGTGGACTGTGCGCCCACGGGCGAAACGCTGGCACTGCTGAAGTTTCCCGAACTGCTGTCCTGGTACATGGAGAAGCTATTCCCCATCGGCAAGGCAGCCCTGCGAATTCTGGCACCGATATCCAAAACCGTCTTCAAAGTACAGCTGCCTGACCGGCAGGCCATGACCGATATCGAGAGACTCTACGCGACACTCCTTGAACTGCAGACGCTGCTGAAAGATCCGGCAACTACCGCCATCCGGCTGGTCACGATTCCTGAAAAGATGGTTGTCGAAGAAACAAAACGCAGCTTCATGTATTTGAATCTCTACGGCTTTAATGTGGACTGCCTATACATCAACCGTATCTTACCACCGGACCTGGATAATTCTTATTTCGAGGAATGGATCACCATCCAGACCCGTTACACGCAGGAACTCGAGAATCTATTTGCAGGCAGACCCATCCGTCGCATCCCTTGGTTTGACAGCGACTTAAACGGTGTCGGCGGCATCGGACGTCTCACAGCGATCCTCGCTGAAAGCGGCCCATTGTTTGAGCTGCAGCCGCCTTCTGTGGGTGAGCATTATGAAAAGACTGACACCGGCTATGCATTAATTCTGGATCTGCCGTTTGCTGCCAAGGGGGACATTCGCTTCAACGAGTCCGCAACCGATCTCATTCTGAAAATCGGCAACTTCAAACGCAGCATTCCGAAACCATCCACCCTTCGTTCTTATCTGGTCAGCTCCGCGAAATTATCCAATGGCAGGCTGACGGTACGGTTCGAACCGAAATAAAGGAGGTCGTCCTATGAATACATTCTTTCATCCCGAATTCATCCGGAAAATGTGCGAAGCGAAACGGCTGCAAATGGAAGCCTTGGAAACATTGATGCCGGAGAACGTCCGGCACCATCTCTCCGTTATTGAAAAAGAAATAAAAGAACTGCTGGTGGAATGTCTAATGAACGACTCTGCGTCCGCGAAAACCGCCGGCCAAAATGAAGCTCGCCGTAACGTTCATACGATCACCATCGATTAGGAGGGAAACAGTATGCGTATCATTTTATATACCGGAAAAGGCGGTGTAGGCAAGACCAGCATCGCCGCCGCAACCGCGATCCGGCTGGCGGGTGATGGGCGCAGCGTGCTCCTTATGAGTACCGATCAAGCCCACAGTCTGTCCGATTCACTCGATCTGAAGCTTGGAAGTGAACCCACTGCTGTCATCCCCAACCTGGATGCCCTGGAAATCGATGTCGTTAAGGAAAGCGAAGCGGCTTGGGGAAACCTGAAATCCTATATGCGGCAACTGATCCTGTCACGGGCAGAAGGCGGGATTGAAGCGGAAGAACTCCTCGTGTTCCCCGGTCTGGAAGAGCTGTTTTCGTTGTTTACGATGTTGGATTATTACGAAAACAAGAAGTATGACGTCATCGTCGTCGATTGTGCCCCGACGGGTGAAACGCTGAACCTGCTGAAATACCCGGAAATGTTCGGGGAAATATTCAACAAAGTTCTGCCCCTCAAGCGCCAGGCTGCCAAAGTGGCCGGGCCGGTGGTTGAAAAAGTCCTCAAGATGCCAATGCCCAAAGACAACGTTTTTGAAGACGTGACGAAGCTGATGGCCAAGCTCGAACGTCTTCAGGCTCTCATGCTGAATAAAGAAGTCCTCACCGTCCGCCTCGTCACTACGCCTGAAAGGATAGTGATCAAAGAAACAAAACGCAGCTTTACCTGGCTCAGTCTGTTTGATTACCAGGTAGACGCCATCATCGTCAACAAAGTATTTCCGCAGGAAGCGCTGTCCGGCTATTTCGACCGGTGGGTTGCGCTGCAAAATCAAGGTTTGAGCGAAATCAAGGAAAGCTTTGCCGATCTTCCCGTCTTTTATCTCAATCTCCTGAAGCACGAACTCAAATCCGTTCCGGTACTGGCCCAGATCGGGAATCTCTACGGCGCGTTGAATCCGGAGGACGTTTTCTGCCGGACACGCCTAATTGAGACCTTCCGGGACGACGATCAGGATGTCCTGATTTTCCGCCTGCCCTTTGCCGAAAAAACAGAAATGACACTTTCCCAGGCCGGTGGAGAGATTTATGTCGCAATCAAAAATGAAAAGCGGTGTATGATGCTGCCGCCGCATTTATTGCATAAGCAGATCACTTCCGCTAAGTTGGATCAGGGGAAATTAGAGATTCGATTTTGAGCCGATGATTTTAAAATCCTTGATTTTGTGAATATCGCTCGCTGTTTGGGACAAACCTGAGCATTGCCGAATAGTATACTATATAAACCTCAATGATTGTGTAAGAAGGGAAATGATTTTATGTATTTATCCCGTGTTATTCTGATCCCTGCCGGTATTCGTTCGCTTAGAAATTTATTCAGAGGGTTAGGCAGAGGTCCGCAAGCAGCGAATAATGTAGGCATAACGAATTCACCGGTATCTGTCGCGGCAAATGTTCAAACACCCATTGTTAATCAAGTAGCCGTTTCTAGTCTGCCTCTATTTCGTTTACGTCGGAGGTCAAGGGGTTGCTGCTGCCGTTTTTAGCCATTTCAAGCTGATCGAATAGAGATGATTGAAGAAACCTCCCGACGCTCGGGAGGTTTCTTCTAGTAAGTTTTCGTCACACCATCAGCAAAACCTTGTGGTACGCTTTCTTTCCTTTACGTATTTTCAGACCGGCTTTTAATTGTTCGGAAGGAATAGTCATGTCCACGGATAGTACTTTTTCCTCATTAATGGCGACGCCGCCTTGTTGGATCAGGCGTCTGGCTTCCCCTTTGGAAGGAGCTATCCCGCAGGCCACCATCAATTCTACTATTCCGATGGCATTATCGACCAGCTGCTCGGCAGATATTTCCGTGGTAGGCATGTGCGAATCATCGGCACCACCGGCAAAGAGGGCGTGCGCCGCACTTTTGGCATTCTCGGCTTCTGCTTCACCGTGAACCAGCTTCGTCAGTTCATGCGCCAGAATTTCTTTGGCTTCGTTGAGCTGGCTGCCTTCCCATTTGTCCATGGCGTCAATTTGTTCCAGCGGCAGGAACGTCAGCATCCGCAAGCACTTGAGAACATCGGCGTCCGCAATATTCCGCCAATACTGGAAGAATTCAAACGGGGAGGTTTTGTTCGGATCAAGCCAGACAGCGCCCTTGGCCGTTTTGCCCATTTTATTTCCTTCGGAGTTCATGAGTAGGGTAATGGTCATGGCATAGGCATCCTTGCCGAGCTTACGGCGAATGAGTTCTGTCCCAAACAGCATATTTGACCACTGGTCATCACCGCCAAACTGCATATTGCAGCCGTGATTCTGAAACAGATAATAGAAGTCGTAAGATTGCATGATCATATAGTTGAATTCCAGGAATGACAGACCTTTTTCCATTCGCTGCTTATAACATTCGGCACGCAGCATATTATTCACGGAAAAGTGCGCGCCGACTTCCCGGAGCAACTCCACATAATTCAGCTTTAAGAGCCAGTCGGCATTGTTCACCATAATGGCCTTATCCGAGCCAAATTCGATGAAGCGTTCCATCTGTTTCTTGAAGCACTCACTGTTATGCCGAATAGTTTCCGGTGTCATCATGGAACGCAAGTCCGTACGGCCGGATGGATCACCGATATAGGCAGTACCGCCGCCGATCAGAACCACCGGTTTGTTGCCGGCCATCTGTAACCGTTTCATCAGGCAGAGCGCCATAAAATGACCGACATGCAGCGAATCGGCAGTGGGATCAAACCCAATATAAAACGTGGCACGACCGCTATTAATCAGTTCTTTAATTTCGTCTTCGTCAGTGACCTGAGCGATTAAGCCCCGGGCGACTAATTCATCATAGATTTTCACCTGATACAACTCCTTACCCAAAAATTAATAATAAATGCCCCTGCTCATTCGAACAGAAGGCAAAAATTGCGGTACCACCTCTGATTCGGAAATTCCTCACAGAATTCCCCTCACCAAGTGCAAAAACACTTACACGCTGTAGCGGGCGTACCCGTCAAACCCTACGCACTGTTCAGGCTGAGGCTCCGGGATGTATTCGGTTCAGCCCGTCTGCAGCCTCTCACCAACCGGCTGCTCTCTGAATGAACGATTGCTGACCTACTTCTTCCTTTCATCGCTTTTGCAACTATCAATTGAGTATATCTTAGATGATAAATGCGGAAAAGTAAAGCCGCTGAATTCTTCAATTTATGCTTATTGCACGAAACTCCGGGTCAGAGCGGCCAGGTTTTCCGAAGTCGGGGTAATCTCGTGACCGGAATGGCGGACATTCGCCAAAGTCTTTTCCAGCGCATCTAAATTCACGGGTTTTGCCAGGTGCTGATCAAAACCTGCCGCCTTGGAGCGCTCCAAATCCTCTGCTTGCGCATAGCCGGATAGTGCAATTAAGAATACATCATGGAGATCATGATCATATCGAAAATGTGCAGCTACTTCATAGCCATCCATATCCGGCAGCCCAATGTCGCAGATCAAAACATCCGGATTGAATTCTTTTGCTTTAAGCAAACCCTCACGGCCGCTTGAAGCTGTCATCACTTTATGGCCTAAATGTTGAAGAAGTAAACAAAGAATTTCGTAAATATCCGGAATATCATCAATGATCAGGATTCGGAGAGAACTGACAGGTAACCTGCAGGTCTTCATTTCCTTCTCCTGATGATGTACCGCTGCTTCAGGTAAGCGGATGGTAAACTGTGTCCCCTGGCCAAGTCCTTGACTATATACGGAGACGGTACCTCCATGGAGTTCGACTATCCCTTTGACAATTGTCAACCCTAAGCCAAGACCTCCCTTACTGCGATCAAGCGTGCTCTCGACCTGCATAAACGGTTCGAACAAATTAGGCAGTACTTCCGGCTTAATACCAATACCCGTATCCTTAATGGTTATAACGGCTTCTTTTGTCACTTCATCCCGTGATACCGCCACACGTGTTTTATCTCCTTTGCTTGAAAACTTTACCGAGTTATGCAGCAAGTTGCCAATGACTTGAATAAGACGCGCGGGATCTGCTTCAAGATCTATTTCCGAGGTTAGGTGAGTTTCCAGAGTGACGCCTCTTTCGGAGAATTGTACGTTGTAATCCGTTACGGCCATTTGCACAATTTTGTTTAGTTCCACGCGTTCCTTTTGCAAAGTGATTTTGTTTTGTGTAATACGCGTAACATCAAGCAAATCATCAACGATACGTGTCAGCTGTTCGCCCTGACGCAATGCAATCTTGATTGCATTTATCGCCTGTTCTTCTTCAATCGGCGTGTTCTTAAGCAAGGTAAGACTCATCATCATTGAAGCCAGCGGATTTCGTAATTCGTGCGACAGCATGTTGATAAACGCATCTTTATTTTGATCCGCTTGCTGTATGTTCTTGAGACTTTCCTCACTTTCTTGTAAAGCCTCTTTTTGAGATTCGATTAATTTGAGTCGGTCTACTCCCATTTCTCCGAAAATTACCGCTAACTGAATGAAATACTGCATAATCCCATCCAGCTTTTCTTTCGAATAAATCGGGACACGATCCAATGCTTTTAAATATTCTATCTCATCAAAGTCATATTTTCTCGCTTGGTACAAAAATTTTTCTATATCCGGCTTTTCAAATAGAAATTGCCCCTGATAAATCGTGGCGACATGTTCTCCCTCGATGATGATTGGTGCTGCGGCATCAATCAAACCGTTTAAACATTCATACCAGATATAGGGTTTGACACTATCTTTCCCTTGCCTAAGATATTTTTCTATAAAAAGATCACTTTGTCTGCACAAAGCTTTTGTTCCACAATTAACCCGATGAAACTTTGTACAGATATCTCGCCAGCCTACAGCTACCAATAAATTTCCTTCAGTGTCGATTATACCTGAAGAAATTCCTGATACTAAGTATAATCTTTCCATCAGTCTCTGAAGGTTGGCGATATCAACGATTTCAGAAAAGTTATATTTCACAAAATACACCTTCCCCTAAAAATCAAATCCATGGCGCTAACCTATTCGTCAATACGCTGCATTTTCCTTCCAAATTTTATACTATATTAACGAATTTTTCAGAAAATAATGTCGAATACCCTAAGCTAATCATTGAAAAAAACCAAGCTTAAGTAGGTCACAATGTTGTTCCCGCAGTCAAAGGAAGCACCCAGGCGGCTCGCTGTTTCCAAGATCAGAATGCCATGACTCTCAATCGTAGACAACCGTTGCTCAGGATGACGGCAGGGCATGTCGGGGTACGCGCATTCATCACAAAGCATACAACCGGTGGACAACGCAAGAACCTTGCCGAAATGCTCCTCGAACCGCTTCCGTATTGCCAGTGTCATCTGTTCGTGGTCCTGCTTCGCTTCCAAACACGCAGCAAAATCCATATTGTCGGGTACCTCTGCAACACTGGTAAACAGAAAGACATGGTCAAAGGACTCGCACTCCTTGATGCAGTGTTCAATAGACGCAATAGCCGGCGGGCAGGCCCAGGACTTACTGTGGTGCGGGCACTCATGCTCGCAGATAGTGCGCACCTTGTCGGAAAAAATGAGCTCGTCACGGCCGAGATAGAAAAACTCACAGATCGGATAATCGTAGATGAATCCTTCGATGATATCTTTGTAGTCTTTTTCAACGTTCATTTTATTGCTCCTATAAGTACACTAGAAAACTTGGCTGGCGCCAAGCCTTTGGCGGCAGCCTTAGTTGCACTTAGATATATCAGAAAGGTATTATACTTTCTGATATACTAAAAAAGCTGCCGCTATACGCAGACGACAGACTTTATTCGGTTGCATGATCCGCTTTAATTATAATCGATATCGTATCCAAATCAAAATACCTATGTTAAGAACATGAAAGATCCCGGAAGTCTTCCCATCAGACTTCCGGGACCTTAAAAACCTTATTGATTTTATTTCATGCCCCTCAGGTAATCCACCATTTTCGGCATAAAATACGGAATGATCTCATCCAGCATTTTGGGCATCAACACCTCCATGGCCTTGGGCATCAGTTGCGGCATTTGCTCTTCCAAATACTGCGGCATCGGGATCGCTTCGCCGACGATCTCCAGCATTTTGGGCATGATTTTCGGCATCATATCCGGAAGCAAGCTCGGGAAGAGAGAGGGCATGACACCTTTCATCATCGTAATCATCGGTTCTTTGGCCATATCCGGGGACGCGATGATCATCTTCATCATCCCTTTATACATATCCGGCATGGCTTCGATCATGTCCGGAATCATCTCTGCCATTAGATCCGCCATACCCCAAGGCGTCATGGTCCGGATCATCCGGTCAAAGACCGCCCATTTTTCATCCATAACCGCGTCGGATTCCGGAATCTGATATCCGAACCCTTCGGCTGCCAGCGTGGCAAGGTCCCTGATCTGGATCGGCATTTGCTTGATATCCCGGGACAGTTTCAACTGCACCCGGCAGCAGGGGCAAGCGGTAATCAGGGTATCCGCACCGGTGTCAATGGCTTCCTGAACACGCATGGCGCCGATTTCTGCGGCGATATCAGGATCTGCGATGAGGGAAAGCACGGAACCACAGCAGTGGGCATCCTCCTGGTTGAAGCGCATTTCGCGGAAATTCGAACCGGGAATTGCATTAATGAGTGTACGCGGGCCTTCATAACAGTGTCCTGCACGGCCCATATGACAGGGATCATGGTAGGTTACCTTGCGCCCAATATCATTTGGGATCGTGAATTCACCGGCTTCAATTTTCTCCGCCAGCACGTCGGCATAATGTTTGGCTTTAAAGGGGAAATCGACCTTGTGCTCCCTGGCCCACTTCCGGTAATAAACATCCCAGACCAGCCAGCAGGCAGGACAGGTGGTCACGATGGTTTTCGCTCCGGTTTTCTTCATGTTCTCAATGTTCTTGGCCGCAATCTCATCAAAGACTTCCCAGCGCCCGGATACCAGCATGGGAATGCCGCAGCACTGCTCTTCGTTCCCTAGGTAGGCAAACTCAATTCCGGCTTCTTTGAGCAGGAGGCTCGCTGAAAGAGCCACATCGTTTTCCACATAGGAAGCTGTACAGCCGGCAAAGAAGGCGTAGTCGGATTTTTCGGTGATTGCCTTACGTACATCCTCAGTCACCCAGTCAGACCGGTTTTTCGCATAGCCTCCCCAGATATTCCCCTCATTACGGAGGGTGTTGACCATGATTTCAAACGGCGGGAAGGTATGGAAACCCCTGCCGTCGATTAAAAGTCCCCGCATCTTCAGCCAGGAGGATTCATTGGGCAAGTCCAGCTGACAGGTACGGTTGCACATTTCGCAGGTGGTACAGGACAATAACGTATTCACTGCCCGCTGATCAAATTCTTCCTCACCTTCCAGCACGAGCTTAATATAGGTCCATTTGCCCCGGGGAGACTGAGATTCCCACCCCCGGCCATAATACTGGTCGCAATGGTCCACACAATACCCGCACTGGGAACAGGCATAAGCATACCAGGCAACATCCTCAGGAATACCTTTTTTATTGACAAACAGTTTTTCCCCCGGAGGTTTGCTTTTGGCAAGATTGCCGAAAACCCTGAGTAAAGGTTCAAAGGTACCCGCAAGGGAAATTCCTGAGGAGATCAGGCTGCTGCCGATGACTTTGCCCGGGTTCATGATTTCCTGGGGATCGTTGTTCTTCTTATATTCTCTCAGCCGTTCCACTCTTTCCTTGCCCAATACTTCTTCGGCAAAACCGGTAAAATACAAACCGGTTGCATACGGCCTTCCGCCATACTTCTGAGCGGTTTTCAGGATGGTGATGGCCAGTCCGTAGGCCAGGTTAAAATTAAAGGTTCGCTCATCATGCAGAATAAAACCGAGTAGCACCAGTTCCCGTCTGTTGGTGCCAAAGCCTTCCAGGATAAAAGAATGGTTGATGTTATTCTCAATTACTTCAATCACTTCGGCCATATTGTCTACAGGGATAATCACTTCGCCGGGGATGAGCGAGGGTGCCATCCGCTTCGCGCGCACCGGCTCGAAACGTGTTTCCCATTCATGGGCAGTGATTGCATCGTCCAGAGCAACTCCATTGGTCTTGCCCGCCAGCTCCATGACATCCTCGGCGACAATGTCACAGCGATCCACGGTGCAGGAGAGCATGATAATGTATTTTTCAGGCAGATATGTTCTCTTTTTGTCCACAACCGGTGTCCCGTGGTGCAGGTGATAGGGCAGACGGTTTTTTAATCTGGCTGCTTCCGGATTGATAAATGACATGGACCAGATAGGAACCTTTCGGTCATAGATCCCTTTCACAAATTGCCCCAGATCCTGCGGCGTATCAAAGGCAAATGTGCGGATGGTCATAAATCTCTGTTTTTTTACACGGAAGGTGATTTGGCTGATCAGGCCGGTAATCCCATTGCAATCCGAGACCAAATCCAGATCTTTGCCTGTCAGGGTCACAATACTGCCGTCGATTTGAACCAACCGGGCTGATTCTACGATGTCCCTGAAGGTCCCGAATTCATAGCTGCCAAAGCCCGAGCCGCCCATAGCCAGCCAGCCCCCCACTGTGGATGAAGGTGCACTGGTAGGGTATAGCGCCAAGGTCAGGCCTTTTTGATTCAGATGATACTCCAACTCATTCCAGACCACACCCGCCTGGGCGGTGACAGTACGGTTATCTTCATTGATCTCAATAATCTTCTTCATCTGATTGAACTCGACGACCAGTCCGCCTTCCACCGGCAATATTCCGCCATAGCCGGAGGTAGCCTTGCCGCGGGGAATCAGATTGATTTTGGCTTCTCTTGCATCATTAACAAGATGTACGAGTTCTTCTTCAGAGACGGGCTGAACAATACCGTCCGGGATCGGATTGCCTACCAACGGCTTAACCATAGAAGGCATCACTCCCATATCCCGGGCGTAGATTTTTCTTTCCAGCCTGTCAAACGAGATGCGATTTCCCCAGAAAGTTTTCATTTCTTCCATCTTTTCCTTTTGAACAGCCACAAGAATCTCCCCTTTCCCATCTCACACAAATGCTATATTTCAAACAGTGCAGTTACCCCTATGGGGTATATAATTATCATACTACGATTACTAAAAAATTTCTATGGGGAATACTATATATAACGAAATTCGTCAAAATATCGTTGTAAATGTCTAAGGTTAATCGCCTTAGCAAGCTGGCCGATTTCATTTTTGCATTTGTTTTACAAAGCCGAGTGGAAAGCAATGAGAATTCATACAATGAGTACTATAAAGCATATGATTGCTTTTAGCCTTTAAAAAGATGTTACCGTCCTGCTGTTTTTATTTGGGACACCCGTTTCCGCCTACTTAATGGTCACTGCTATCTCTTCGGTGAAGAACCGCCGGAAGTCCGGGACTTCAGGAAAAGGCTTGATGGTTATGTTGAATTCTACCCCGCTCAGGTCGTCCGGCAGCGGAGGTGTGACGACGAAAGACTGCTGCATCACGTTCCCCTGGGAATGGCCGCTGTCCTGCCGGCACGTGTATTCCGGAGAAATAGTCAGCTCCAAGACCGCATGCCCGATTCCGCTATTGGAATCTGCCGTCTCATCCAATGATTCAATTTCCAAGGATACGATGCTGGCATTGCTGTACTGCTTGAGGTAAGTAACGGTATACATTACTCGGTTAACTTTAACGGATTTGAGCACCGGCAGAAATTTAATAAAGCCTGCCGGCTCTACCATGGGCTCAAAGTAGTGTTCATGGTACAGCGAGCTGAAGATTCCAAAGAGTAAGTTCTTATTCAGCCCATACTGTTCACACCAGGCCGTTATAGAATCTTCCGGAGGAAAACCCGGATTACCCCGGCACGCCCCTTTGCGTTCTGCAATTATGGCACACAGTTGTTGGTCGATCGGGGCCAGAGATTCACAGTAATAATCCGTCGGAGCTTGTAGTGGTAATGACATAACATAAACATTTTTCCGAATTTAACTTAATAAAATAAATCCGATGCGTATCGGGTATATTACTGCAAAGGAGATGATAGTATTGAAAAATAAAATACGGCTTCTTGTTGTCGTCCTGATTTGCGCCGTCATGCTGACAGCTTGCGCCTCAGCTTCCAAGGACTTAACCGCCGGAAAATCAGCGGAACAAATTGTCACCGACGCTTTCACCAAATGGTCTCAAATGAAAAGCTATGAACTTGATCTGACGTCAACGATAAAAATGAAAACAGGGCAGGCTGTCACGGATATGTCGATGACTGGCAATATAACTGTTTTTCAGAACCCGCTGAAAATCAAGCTGGTTATGGAAACAACCCTTCCGGAAACGGATAAGATGCACATCGTAAACTATATGGAACAATTGGACGGAAAGGTCATCATCTACCAACAAATGAACGGCCAGTGGCAAAAAACGGTGATCGATGATCCGGCGATGGCAGAACTGATGTCTATAGATCCCGCGAAAAACCTGCAATTGTTCATGGATAATCTAAAAAAAGCAGAAACCACAGGCGAGGAAAAAATCGGGGAGAAAAATACAGTCAAGATAGAGTTAATCTCTTCAAGCAAGATTTTTAATGAAATCTTGAATAGTACAGCGGGCAGTTCGCTTGGAATCCCTGAAAACCTGATCAGCAGTGAGACCTTAGCCAAAATCGGAGACATGAAGAATACGATCTGGGTAGACAAAGCCACCTTGGAAATCGTTCAATGTCAAATGGATCTTACGGAAAACATGAAAAACCTCGGGAATGCCTTGTCTGAAGAACAAAATTTACCCAAAGACATCGTTAACATCATTAAAAACATGGAAATGGCGCTAACGTATACCATACGCAATCATAATCAGGCACAGGATTTTACAATTCCTGATGAAGCTAAAAATGCTTAAATAGAAGAAATCTGGCCCCAACGCCAGATTTCTTCTTTTATCTTATAGAGGTAGGTGATCCAATGGCTGCCACCACTGACATAATATCCTATGCATGTCCTCTGGAAATGGTTACTAAGCAAGAGGCACCGCTTTTATAAACCACTATTGCACGATTTTTCGGGTCAGGGCCACCAGGTTTTCCGAAGTCGCGGTAATCTCATCCAGCGCTGCGGTCATCTCCTTTGAGGAAACCGCCTGCCTATCCGCATCCTCATTAATTTCACTCATCCGCCTGGCGATATTTTCAACCGCCTCTTTAATTTCGGTCAGTGTCATTTCTACCTTCCGCGCAGAATCACTGCTCATCTGGGACAATTTCCGCATTTCGTCGGCTACCACAGAGAACCCCCTGCCGGCCTCACCTGCGCGCGCTGCTTCAATCGCCGCATTTAAAGCCAGTAAATTGGATTGGGATGAAATACCCTGGATGGAACTGATTATCGAGTTCGTTTCCTGAATTTTCTTCCCTGTGACCTTTGTCTCCGCATCAACTTCTGAGATTGTGCCGGAAAGTTTCAGAAACGTATCGGAAATTTCCTGGATACTGGCATTAACTTCTTCCAGGGTAGAAAACAAATTCTCAGTGGATTGTTCGATCATGCTCTGTGTTTCCAGGCTTTTGCCGATATGGATCGTGCCGACAACGTCACCGTATTCATTGAAAATCGGTGTGGTAACGACCTTGAAAACAATACCATGAAACTCCTTCGGGACAATATGTACGGACTGTCTTCCCTGGGCCATGACCTGATGGACCGGATTATCCGGCGCAAAGACGTAGCCGTCGTAAAATTCAAGTTTGAGGGTTTCATTCGGGATATATTTTAGAATCTTTTCCTTATCACCGACGATGATGAAAAAATCCTCCGCCATAAATTCCCGTAATTTCGGCGCAAACTTGAGATACTCTTCTAAAATAGTGTCCATAATAACCTCCCACAGTGATCTTTCATATTCCCTGTGGTATTAATGCATGAATAATGCCAATATATTAAAATGTTTCTATTCCTTGGAAATAACTCCTTTTCCTTGCAGAACATAACCAAATTGCAGTTCCAATGTGAAACAAATCGTTCTAAAACAGTTCGAACTGAAAAGTCCGGTACGTTGGTATATCACGAATCGTTATCCTATCTTCTTCGCCGACATGACCGTAGAGCAGCGGCGATTCCCGATCATGAACCGCAGCATTTTTCTGAACCGTGCCGATGCTAAAATTGGCATAGCAATAGCGGCATCCATGCTTACAGGTATTATAAGCCCCGATGTCAATACTGGCCGCGCAGCCGCAGTCCGGCCGCTGATTCTTGTCTTTAGCCACGAATAAGGTGTAACCGCCTAAACGCGCCAAGCGTTCATTATCGATACATCGGGCCCGACCGATGCCCCACTGCCCGAAATCCATTTCTTCGGCACAGGTATCGCATACAATGCCGAACTGTCTGGCTGTCTCAGCCAAGCGCTGCATTAACTCGGTTTTCTGGTCGGCAGTCGGTGCAAAGACAGACAATGGCCGAAGGTTGCGCTCGGTTTTCTTATACATATTTAAGAAACTGATCGTGCATTTTTCTGTGTAACCGGAAAGCTTTGCCGCAAGTGACTGAAAATAGCGAAGATGATACGTCATGGAATAATCTGCATTGAGCAGAATCGGATCGTACCGCCAAATCACCTTGTCCTTGCCAATACGTTGAGATAATTTTTGAAAGGCAGGTATGACGATCTCGTTTTTTGACGGCACGTGCGGTTCAACATCTTTGCCATAGGCATTCAGGGTAAACTGAAAGTAATACGTATACGCTCTCAGTTCGTCTAACCGCGGAAGCATCGGTGCGGGATTTTTCGTCCAAAAAACTATGCCGTCAACAACGTCGGGGGATAGGTCCACTTGACTGATGTGATGAAAATTCATCGGGTTACGGACAAGCACCGTTCTCTGATGAATACGTTTGAAAAACCATTCGGCATAAAAGGCAGGTATATCGGTTCGCCTGCTTGCACTGATTATCATGGTTAGCCTTCCATTCTTTTGACAATGATATCGACAGCCAAATTCAATACCATTCCTTTAATTATAGTGTATGGGCACAGTGCATTAATCACATCATCAATTAACGATAGAGGATTTGGAATTCCAGATCCTTGAAGGCCCCCGGAGCACTTACCACCCTGCTTTTTGGTACATCTCCCTGATGGCGGCCACCGAATGTCCGCGGGTATGTTCGCAGTCCTGATGAGTATCCCGCGGACTGGATCCAGTCTCCGCCCACATCAGATTCGCCCCGGCCACAGGGCCTGCCATACTGGGTTCGTGCCAGCACATCCCGGTCATCTCATGCTGGGTTGCAAGTCGGATAACCGGCGTTGGCAATCAGAACCGTTTCCGGCTGCAAATTCCTGCGTACTTCTTTGACTGTCTCAATCAGACGCTTCATGGCATACGCGCTGGTAGTAACCAGATAAATGGCGTTAACCCCTTCGTGCTCGAATTTTAAACATTTCTCGATAATCTCATCCAGCGGCAGCACGCTGGCCTTGGGGAATACCTTATTGACAGCTGCAAAAGAGCACCACTTGCAATTATGCGGACAAGGACCAAGGTTAATGCCGACATGGCAGTGAATTTCCTGTGTTGGATCCTTTCTTTGCCATACCTAGATGTTCTTGAACAGAGCATTTGTCTTACCAATTATTTCTGCACACACAAGGCTTAGCGTATGTGTTTTCACAAATTGTCTTACCAATCAATTATAGCGATATCTCTTTTTGGAGTAAATACTTTTTTTCAATTTCTATGAATAAAAAAACGGCTCCTGCTTTGGCGGGAACCGGTATTAATGGCCTGGCCGTCGTTTCCGCTGTCATTTCCCAGCAAGCAATCGCCGAAGCGGCGCGGAAACTGATTAAACTATTCCACACTATCTAATGGACCAAACCTTTTGTTTCATGTCCGAGCAAGGCAATGGCAATCGTATAGGTTACAAACATAGCTACAGCGAAATAGAACACTGCCGGAACCCCATACGCCTGCATAATATACCCGATGATGATCGGACCCGCGATGGCGCCGATACGGCCTACGCTGCTGGCATACCCTGTGCCGCTGGCTCTGATATAGGTCGGAAATAATTCGGGAGTATAGAGGTTGTTGACCATTGCCGAACCATTAGAAAACACATTGTACAAAATACCAAAAATAAACAGGGTTGTAACCGTCGCAGCACCGCCATAGAAGTATGCCGCTATGGCAGTCAGAATGCCTCCCATAATCGCCGTCCATTTACGGCCAATCTTTTCGACAGCATAACGAACAAAAGGAATTCCGATAACACCCGCCGCGTACATCAGAGAAACATATCCAATGGATTTGGAAACCGTGAAGCCTTTGCCAATAAGAAGTGTGCTGAACCAGGTCATTAAACCGTAGATGGCGGCGAGCGCTGTCGGCCACCAAATGGTAACCATCAGCGTTGACTTGATATGTTCTTTTTTAAACAGGTCTTTAAATGTTCCTTGTTTGACAAAGCTTAACGACGTTACATGTTCCAGTATCTTCACCTCGGGGAGCGGCTTGCCGGTCTGTTTTTCAGTTTCTTGCTCAACTTTTGTGATAATAGCATCGGCTTCATCGATACGCCCTTTAGATTCAAGCCAGGAAGGAGACTCGGGAACTACCTTCAAAACTAATAACCCGGCCAGAGCTGGAATTGCTTCCACAATCGCCACCCCGCGCCATCCGATGGTCGGTACCAGGAAAAAACTCAGCAAGCCGGCAATGCAGGCCCCCAAGGGGAAAAATGCCAGGCAAATGGAAAAATAAAGGCTGCGCAGTTTTGAAGGAAGCAGTTCGTTAAGCAAAGCGAGTACCGGTGGGACTTCCGCACCGACACCGATGCCAATGAGGATACGACCGATCAACAGAACGTATATATTCGGTGACCAGGCAAGGACCAACCCGCTGAAACCCCAAAAAAACATCGAAAAGGCAATTAATTTTTTTCGGCCCAGTCTATCAGCTAGAATACCTGACGAAATCGCCCCAATCATCACGCCGACATTGCTGATTGCGCCCACATATCCCAGCTGGGTTGCATTAAGGGCGAATTCTTTGGCGAAAAACGGCAAAAAATACCCTACCGCGCCATTGTCAATCGCTTCAAATAGATACGCTAAAAGCAGAACGACGGAAATCTTGGAAAGGTAACGCGAAGCAGGAAGACGGTCAATCCGATATGGAATAGCGGCGCGTTGCGTACTCATTTAATTTCTCTCCTTTATTAGTCTGACTTCTTTTTTAATATCCATGAAATGCAAACTATTTATTCATTAGCTTTCATAAACTTTTTTTGCCTGATCAAATAATTATCAAAGCTACGCGTAAAAAATGCTAACTGCGAACAAAAAAAGGAACCATGCTAAAACATGATTCCCTCTATCTATGCACCGCCAGCACATTACCGCGATACTGTTCATATTAAAAAAGAGAAATGCACAAAAGTATTAAGCCCGCAGGAGATATGTCACGCTGCTAATCCACCGTTTTTCGGGAAGTTCCAAACTGTTTTTTATACAGAAAAGCGACGATAACGATTAAAAAGGCAAAGACGAAGAATATATTACTGTAAATATAACCGGCACTGCTTTCAATCAAGGGATTAAAATGAAACTCGGTTATATTCTTATCCAGGATCTTGCCGATAAGGCTGGTTGACGTTGCGCCGGAAATAAAATTCAGCATGGCGTAAAGTCCCATCCCGATTCCGACTTGCTCCCTGGCTAACGTTTGCGAAACCGTGTTGGACATGGCAATGGACATAAACGTCTGGCCCAGATTGCCGAAAATCAGAATAAATACGATGAATACCGGGGATACGCCCACAACAGAAGACAGTAAAATATAGCAAAAGAAAATGAGGGATGCCGCCGTATACACGAGCAACTTATTCCCCTTCTTATCCGCCAACTGACCGCCCTTTCGCCCCATCAGCGCCGATGACAGTGCTCCGGGAAACATAATGAGACCAATCAAAGCGGGGGTAAGATGATTGACTTTGGCCAGAAACAGCGGTGTCATGAAAGGCATCGCAAAGGCAAACGCATTCGTCAGAAAGACAAGAATAAGGCCAATGGCATATTTTCTGTTTTGAAAAAGGCTGGGCTGAATAAACGGCTCTTTCGCTCTCTGTATCCAGAACACGAATAAACTTAACACCGCAACAAAGGCAGCAAACAGTAATCCTTTACCCATCGTAATTGCTAAAAGCAGCAAGGTAACTGTTCCAGCCAATAACCCCCCGCCCAAAAAATCAATTCTGCCGGCCTGTTTTCTCTCATTGTCCAGGTATTTTCGAAATAAGGGCAGGGTGATCAACGGCAACAGGGATAAGAAAAAAAGGAAATGCCAATTCAAGAAGGTCGTCACCAGTCCGGCCACAATGGGTCCGATCGCACTTCCCAGTGCCAAGCCCATGGCTGAAGTTCCTAACGCTTTCCCTCTTCTTTCCGGAGCAAAGTAACGGACCGGAATAATCATCGCGGTGGCCGGAATGACGGAGGCACCCACAGCCTGCAGCACCCGTGCGAGAATGATCATCCAGAACTGGTTGGCCAGAAATCCGACAATGGAACCAATGGCAAAAAAGAGCAGTCCGAAGGTGAGCAGATCTTTAAGGCGATATTGATCCGCCAACTTGCCATAAATCACAGAGCCAACGGCATAGACGATCATATAGCTTGTGAGGATCCAGCTGACCTGAGAAGGCGATAAGTGATACTCCAAGCTGATTACAGGTAAAACAATATTAAAGATTGTCGCATTCATCACTGAAAAGACAAGGATCAAAGCCAAAACCCGAATTAATATTTCCCCGTTATTTTTCTGTTGTGCTATGCTTTCCACGGAAGACCTTCTTTCACGTATTATGATGTCACTCTTCAATAATTCAGCAATAAACGGTATATTCCTTCTTTTCCTGCACTTTAATCAGCACACGATACTATTTATATACAAAAAATCCACTCTTTATAACATTTTGTCATTTTGAACAGCTTGGCCTGTTCTTACATCAAAACCGGAACCATGTTAATTACCATCTTATATGTAAAAGAAGAAACCTGGCAACTCCATACCAGATTTCTTCTTTTCCCTTTTAGGAAAGGAGGGCGTAATATGGCGGTTTCGATAACCACTATATCCTATGCATGTCCCGTGGTATTAGTTACTTTTATTTATCGAGCGTTAAAAAAAGTTTGATATTCTTCTCCTATTATGAAAAAACCGGTGAACCACAACCTGCTTTTTCGATTCATTTACTTCGAAAACGAGCTTAAACCTTTCCTGAATAGGATAATAAAGAAAACTGGGGTTTTTTGAAGCTAAGGCACCAATCCCGGGAAATTCCTTCAATGTTACTTCGAGGTGATAATTTACTTCAGTTGCGGCTCTTTCTGCAAATAGAGGATCTTTATGAGACCCGAAATCGAGTTCTTTTAATATTACCAGCTGTACTTTTATCGGAACAATCACCTTATACATTTCTTTTTTCCTGTTTGGGGGTGTATTTTGCCTTTAGTTCAGCAACGAGTTCAGAACTATCATTTTGAATATATCGCCGTAATAAATTGCCAACCTCTTCCCCGGTCTTATAATTACCCTTAGCAATATCCTCATAATTTTCTGCTATGCTTTTATAGAACTCCAATTCTAATTCCATTTCCTCGAAATAATCCATACTCATCGCCACAATATCGCTCTCCCCTTTATTGGAAATAATCACGGGTTGGTGGTTATCTTTTAAATCTTGAGAGATCTCGGTATATTTATTTCTTAAGTCGGAACTGGGAATTATTCTATACACAAATTAGCACCTCCCTCGCAGGATATATCAAAATTATATCATAGATTTATCAATAAACAAATTGATTTTAATCACGCATTATCCAGTACATATTTATCGGCTTTCCATCCGGGTAAAGCTTTGACTCAGTGAAAATTCCGCCGCACTTGGTTATAGTCCTGACCGAGGCAGTATTATCCGCATAGCAACCAAGCATGATCTTCGTAATACCCAACGCGTGGGCATACTCCAGGGCCATTTTTAACATGTGGGTGGCATATCCCTTTTTTCGCTCACTCGGACGTACCGCGTAACCAATATGACCGCCATATGCCGCCAGAAACGGATGATCCAAATGATGCCGGATATCGACCATACCAACGATACGATCATCGGCTTTTCTTACCGCAAAGAATGTGGTCGCAGGGACCCATTCCGGGCTGACTGTCGCCGGGTTACGATTATTCCGGTTATAATCAAGCCATTCCTGGTATTCCATTTGATCAAAAAGCGCACTGCCGTTGATGACCGGTTCGTTGTTCCGGACGAATTCTTCCTTAAATTGGTTCGCTCTTTCTTCTCTCAACATTTTACCATCGACGGCAGTTGTTCGGAAAGAATGGTGATGTAATCTAGACATTTTGTCACTACTGTCAGGCTTATCCCATATGATGTCACTAAAGTACAGGAAAGAGCGGGATAACGATGAGTGATTTACAGACAAAACGCACGCCGCCTGTTATAGCGGCTGAAATCAATACAATTAAACGCCAAACCAGTAAAATTCTGCTGATCAGCGCCGTCGAAGTAGGAAAACGTCTGAAGGAAGCTAAAGCGCTGCTGCCCTATGGGGAATGGGGCAAGTGGCTGGAGGAATTCGTAAGTTATTCGCAAAGAACTGCAGATAGGATGATACAAATCTTTGAAGAATATGGGGCTAAACTGCTTGTCTCATCCGAAGATCAGGAAATGTCAGATTCGTCACCAGTGACGAATCTAACCTACACCCAAGCACTCATTATTCTCGGGCTCCCGGAAGAGGAACGGGATGAATTTATCGCTGAGAATGACACAGGCAACATGAGTAATCAGCAGCTGCAGCAGGCAGTATATCTGAGAAACCAGGAGCTTGCCGAGAAAGAAGACCTGCAGAAAGTCTGTGCCGAGCAAAAAGACAAACTCGCCAAATTATCCGATGAGCGCGATCGGGCGAAGAAAGAAGCCATTGAAAACCTGCAAGCGGTATGGGCCGAGCAGGGAAATGTGTTGAAGCTGCAGCGGAAGCTGGACATCCTGGCAAATGAAAATGCAGATGCCAAGCACATCGCCGAGATAGAACAAGAAAACAACCTCTTAAAGCTCAATCTCTCCATGAGCCAGGCAGATGCTCGTTTTGAGCTGATAGCCAAAGGATTCGATGATCTCTTTATCGCCATCAAAGAAATGGCCGCAGCGGACCCGGATGCGTGCAGATTATATATATCCCATGCCAATCAGTTATTGACTAAAACGATGAACAAACTAAAGCGAATGGAGAAAGCGTCCCGGGCTGCTCCGAAAGTACAGGAAAATCCTGATAAAGATGAAAATGAGGCAAAAGATTAATTCCTTTACCCGGAACCCCCGGAAAACAACGGGCATATACTAAAAAGGACATGCTCTTCGGACAAGCAAAAAACTAGAAAAGAGGTACGCTCATGGCTTTAGTAGTAACCGCGTTGGACTCCACGCTAGCAACCCGCTTTCAGACAGGAACAACCGCCGGCGGCGGCCCGGTTCTCCGGCAAAAGAGTCTGACCGGCGTTAAAGCAACGGCGACGGATCAAGACGTATACGATGTGGCTGTCGCCTTGTCAGGCCTGGTGGATTATCCATTAACAGATATCCGCCGCATGAATATCTTCGAGCTCGCCGACGAATAAACCGGCTGCAGCAAAATAATTCCAGGGTGGTGACAGCGCATGGCAATAACTAACCAGAAAGTTTTAAGAATGGTATTCACAACCGCAGGGGGTAAGGCGTTTACCATTACCCTTCCCCAGCCCAAGGCAGGCCTTACGCTTGCTCAGGTCGAGGCGGTCATGGACCTCATTATGGCAAAAAACATTTTTGCCACTTCCAGTGGGGATCTGACAAGCAAGAAAGATATTAAAGTGGTAGATACTACCACCGACGATCTCTACGATCCCCCACAAGGATAAAAACTCGGACAAGCTGTCCGGGGAGCATGGCTGGTTTCAAGGCATAATTTAGAGAGATAGGCGGCCGCAAGGCCGCCAATTGTCCAAATAAAGCGCCCCATCCTGCGGTTCCTGGTATTGGAGTAAAACATACGCACCGTTTGCATTTTTAGCAAAGGTCATCACCGTTGGAATGGCGCCGCTGCCGCTGACCGTGGTGAAAATACCGTTTTCAAAACGAAACCAGCCATAACTGGCAATGGTGTAGGCTTTGATTTTTCCGTCTTTTTCCTCGGTATCCAGGATGATATGTCCCTCGGTGGCTGCTTCTCCGGCCTCAATCAGCGCAAAAATGATGATCGCATTATTACTCAGCGTCGTTTCAACATGATTCAAATTCACTTCGACATTGCCATCGGTATTTTTGGCCTGACTGAAATCATAATTGAAGTTTATCCCATAAGGAGTATTTTCAGTTTGGAGGGAAATTCCTTCCTTGAGAAATTGGGCATAAGGCAAGCTTCGAAGAAGGTTTCCCACGTTAACATTTTTTCAATTCTTACCCGCCCTTACCCGCTAGACCCGGCAGCGACAGTACCGCTTCACCGCCGCCTTGGGGAAGGTTATAACATGCTGTAGTCCCGCCGTGAACTTTTATGATCTGCCGCACAATGGTAAGGCCCAAGCCACGGTTTGGCAATTCGCTTGGGTTCTGAGACGTGTTCAAATTCTCTAATAAATCTTGCCTGAAGCCTGTTCCGTTATCCGAAACCTGAAGAGTACACACCATGCCATCTCTTTGCAGAGCAACTTTGATCGCACATCCGTCCGGGTTATGCTTGATGCTGTTGCCAATCAAATTAGAAAGCGCACGCTTTAAAAGCTCCTCGTCCCCTTCCACAAAAAAATTCTGTGTATTATCGTTAATTTTGATATCAATGGTATAACCATTTGGAAGACCGCCGTTGATAAACCCGGCAGTGACACCGCGCAAGAGTACCGCCAGCGATACGGTCTTTTTCCGGAGCGGCTGCATGTCATATTCCAGTTTGGATGCAAGGTTCAAGTCGCTCACCAAAGCTTTGATCCGTTCGCTATGACTGCGGATCACACCGGCCTGTTCCCGTTTGGCCGGCGGCAGCTCGGGGTCTTCTTCGAGCTGACTCGCATAACCCATGACAATGGACAGCGGCGTCCGGATATCGTGGGACACGCCGGCGATCCAAGTTGTGCGGGCATCGTCCCGCTTTTTTAAGGCGGCTTCCTGCGTTATCAGCTTATCAGAAGTCTGATTGATTCTGGAAGCCAGGGCACCGAGAAGCCCCTTTGTTGAAAGCGCGACCGGTCGATTCTCGGCCATATCCTCAATGCCTTTGGCCAGAGGCTTAAGGGAACGAAAGAGCCGCAAGCCAAAAAGCAAGGCAAGCAATACCGCTATAAAACCGTTTAAAAGCAAAACAGCAGGTATACAAGCCAGGAAGTTGTCCATCATCGTCTGCTGCTCTTCAATACTGTACTTCCATACGCTGCCCTTTTCCCGGCCAAGCACAAACAGGCCTTCTGACCGGGCCCATACAGTGACCGGATAATCATTCAGATACCAACGGGAAAAGCTTGCGATATCGGTAACGGTGTAGTAACGGGGTACGTCGCCGGGCAGGTTCAGGCTCCAAATCACCTTACCTCCGTCGTTAGCGATAAGCATCGCCCATTGATACTGGGTTGTAATCGTATCCCGGATAGGTTCTGAAAGCGTATAAACGCCATTTTCCAACGTCAGGCCGTCCGCAAACTGAGCAATGCTGTAGTCCTTTTGGGCTATACCTGTTGACTGAATTGTCCAGACAACCAGAACGGTAAAATTAACAACGAGTAGAATCAGCGCGATCCCTGCAGCTGAGAACACATACCGCAAAAGGATTTTCATCATACTTTTCATTTGCCGTCAGCTCCCGTCAGTTTATAGCCCAACCCCCTTACCGTCAGCAGGTACTGGGGCGCGGAAGGCTCCGGCTCGATCTTCTCGCGCAGGCGCCGGATATGCACCATGAGCGTATTCTCATATCCGTATAGATCGTCGCCCCACACGGCGTGGCACAGACTGTCGCCGGTGACGATATGCCCGTGGCTTTCATACAGCTTTTCAAGCAGGGCAAATTCCTTAGCGGTCAGCGCAAGCTGGCCGGTTTTGGTGCTGACCGTTCCGCTGTTAAGATCGATTTCCGTTTCCCCAAGTTTAAAGACTGGCTTTGCCGTCTGTCTGAGGGCGGCAGGAAAATAAGTACGATTGAGGACGGCCTTCAGCCTGAGCGTCAGCTCACGCGGCAAAAAAGGCTTTGTCATATAATCGTCGGCACCAAGTCCGAGTCCGAGAAGACGGTTTTCATCCTCGTCACGCGCGGATAGAAATAAAACCGGGGCAGCGGACTTTTCCCGGAATTCCCGCAGCAGCGAGAAGCCGTCCCCATCGGGTAAAGAGACATCCAAAATCACGCCTTCCGGCCGTTCTGAGGCAAAGATCCGGCGAGCCGCATGGCAATCCGCTGCGGCAACAAGTCTTTGGAACCCTTCCCGACGTAAAATGGTATCCAGCATCTTCAGCAGCTCCGGTTCGTCGTCTACGATCAGAAGCTTGCATTCAAATATGTCTTTCAAAGCAATCACCATGCTCATTATAGTATAAAAATAACGCCCTTGGGGCGTTTTTGCCAAGATTTAAGGTAAATGTAAGCTTCCGGACAGTCTCCTGTAAGGCTGACCTGCTAGAATATCCTCAATCTAAAAAAAAAGGAGAAAGTGATATGTCTGAGATGATAACCACAACCTGCCTGTGCAAACAGTACGGAAAAGCCCTGTGCGTCAAGGATCTCGATCTTTCCGTGCCGGAGGGGTCGGTTTACGGCTTTCTCGGGCCGAACGGCGCGGGAAAGTCCACCACCATGAAAATGATTCTCGGGCTCGTTCGACCGACGGGCGGTACCATTTCCGTGTTTGGCAAGAAGATGAACAGTCAAAACAGGCTCTCCGTCTTGAGCAATGTCGGGTCCCTGATCGAGTCTCCAAGCTATTACGGCCACCTGACAGGCGCGGAAAACCTTCGGATTGTCAGCACGCTCAAAGGTGTGCCGGAAAAGGACATTGATAGGGTACTGCACATTGTCCGCCTGGAAAAACAAAAAGAGAAAAAGGTCTCCCAGTATTCCATGGGCATGAAACAGCGCCTTGGCCTTGCCGGCGCGCTTCTGGGAAACCCGAAGCTTCTGATCCTCGACGAGCCCACCAACGGCCTTGACCCGGCCGGCATTCAGGAGATGCGGGAACTCATCCGTTCCCTGCCGCAGCAGTTCGGGATGACGGTGATGGTATCGAGCCATCTGCTCAGCGAAATCGACCAAATAGCTACGAGTGTCGGGATCATCAGCCGGGGCGAGTTGCTTTATCAGGGCAGTATGGCTGCGCTGCATGAAAGAAGCAGTCATCACATCGCGGTGCGGACACTCGATAACAAGACGGCCTTCCATATTTTAAACGAGCAAAAGGTCCCATGTAAATTGCAGGAGGAAGCCCTGCTGCTGCCGAAGCTTTCCGACGCGGAAACCGCACGGACTGTGAAGCTGCTTTTTGCCAACGATATCGGCATCGTGCGCATTGAAGAACGGAGAAAGGGCCTTGAAGATATCTTCCTCGAATTGACCGGAACGGCGGTGAGCTTATGATAAAGGCGCTGGCAGTAGAGTTTCAGAAAATCCGCCGCAGAAAAATCTGGCTGATCGTGGCCATTATGATTTTGGTAAATGTACTGTGGTCTTTATGGGACGTCGGCAGAATGAACGCACATGACCTTGCCCAGGGCTGGATATGCTGCTTGTTCCAGTTCCCGCTGCTCAATTCCATCATGATGCCGGTCATCGCGGCCGTCGTGGCCTCACGGCTCTGCGACATTGAGCACAAGGGACAGACGCTGAAGCTGTTGGAAACAGTGATGCCCTCCGCTCGCCTGTTCTCCGCGAAATTCTTCTGCGGCGCTCTGTATCTGCTCGCGGCGGTCCTGCTGCAGCTTAGTGTCATGGTCGCCGTGGGATACGCCGTCGGTTTCGAGGGAAACCCGCCGCTTGACAAGCTGTTTTACTATTTTCTCTTCACCACGGCCGTAAATCTGACCATTCTACTTTGGCAGCAGGTGTTGTCTCTCCTGTTTGTCAATCAGATGATTCCGCTAGCCGCAGGCATTATCGGGGGCTTTGCAGGACTTTTTCTGATGTTTTTTCCGCAAAACCTTGGACGGTTTGTTCTTTGGGGGTATTACGGCGTGCTGATGTTCGTGGGGATGGACTGGGACAAAACGACGCGCATCACCGACTTTTATTATACAGCCATCGACTGGACTGGGTTTTGCGCCCTGATCGTGATGTTTATCGTGATCTATTTTATAGGCCGCGCCCTTTTTATTCGCAAGGAAGTGTGAACTCTAAATAATTTTAGACTACTAAGGAAAGGGTTGATCATCCGTGTTTCTTCGAACGCTTCGGGCTGAGGGGATCAAGCTTCACCGCAGCCCGGTCTGGCTTGCCTTTTTGTTTCTTCCCATTCTGCCCGCCGTCATGGGTACCTTCAATTATCTGCAAAACATCGGCATCCTTCAAAATGAGTGGTACAGCCTTTGGACGCAGCACACCCTCTTCACCAGTTATTTCTTTCTTCCCGCTATCATCGGGGTTTACTGCTCCTATCTGTGCCGTCTCGAGCATCTGAACCACAACTGGAACGCTGTCATGACGGCTCCTGTACCGACAGCGACTATTTATATTGCCAAACTCATATCCGCTTCCGTTCTGGTGCTTCTGACTCAAGTCTGGACCGGAATTCTGTTTGTAATTTCAGGCAGGCTTTGCGGACTGACCTCTCCGTTGCCCCCGGATCTTCCCGTCTGGCTGCTTTGCGGCGCCGTCGGGGGGGTTGTGATCTGCGCTCTTCAGCTCTGTATTTCTCTTTTGATTCGCAGCTTCGCTGTGCCGGTGGGGATCGCGCTGGTTGGCGGTTTCGCAGGGCTGGCGGCCTTTGCCAAGGGTTATGGGACATTCTTCCCGTATTCGCTTCTATGCATCGGCATGCGTGCCAATCAACCCGGAGGCCCCATGGCGTGCGGAACCGGACAATTTCTTGCGTTCAGCCTTGGTTATATTCTGATCTGCATGGCGTTCGCCGTGACATGGCTAAAAAAAAGAGACGTTGTAACTTAATAGTGAACCCATGTTTTAAACAGTACTGTGGGTGTTATTACCAAACCTTATTCAACCTTATTCGATCAGTTTGCCGTTCACAAATTTGACGGTTTTATCCGAATATTCAATAATAATCGTATTAGTAAATCCGCCTTTATCCTCCGGATTCGGCAATTCTGTACCCAGAGAAAAACTGGACCCCACATCATCAAAGGGATTATCAAATACCCAGACAGGTTTGTAATAATACTCAACTCCAATAACTTTATGGTTATCATCATAAATAAACTCAGCTTTGCTCTTCGGTGATAGCAAATCGTGCCCGTTTTTCAGCTGAAAATTTATTTCCAAATGATTGTCCTTGACGACATAAGTCATATCGATATCTTGGGAGGCTACAGAAAAACCGACAGCAAACAGGCTTACCAGAATAACTAAGATTACAGCAATCGTCCCCACCGTAATGGCAGCTCGCCGAATATAATTTTTCCGGATTTTCTTGAGATAGTCAAGTTCTTTAACCTCTGTTACAGGAATATTCTCCTTGACTTCACCAGTCATCTCCTGATAGAAGAGTCTGCATTCTTCACAGTCTGCCAGGTGTTTTTCTATTTCTTCATTACTCGATTCACTGGTAAGATTCTCTATATATGATGGCAATAGATCTCTGATAATATCACACTTCATAAAACTCTCCCTTTCATTATTTTTTGTTTCCCTCTATAGAAAGTGACTCTGGCCCAGGTTTCGTCTTTACCCAGAATCTCCCCGATCTCGCGAAAACTGAATTCTCCTGTAAGCCTGAGGTACATTACTTCCCGCATCGGTTCAGGCAGCAGATGCATTTTTTTGAATAAGCTCATTTTTCCGTCACGCAATATAATATTATCTTCCACTGAAGGATCTGCTGAAGGAATCTCCGGGGAGAGTTCTGCGGTTTGCGTTTTCTTATTTCTGGCCAGCGTCTGATACCAGATATGTTTGGCTATTTGACAGAGCCAGACATAGATTTTACATGTCCCGTCATAGCTCTTCAGCGATTTTAGGGCACGGTAAAAAGTCTCCTGCATCAGCTCTTCAGCGATTTGTTCGTTGTGACAAAGACTGAATAAGTATTTGTATACCTGCTGTGCATACTCTTTATACAGCTGCGCGATATCCTGCATTCATTCACCTCCTCAGAACATATATCCCAGAAAAGTTCAATTCGTTACACAAAAATCTAAAAAGCACCTATCCCGGTGCCTTAAACGATCAAGCTTCAATCTAGTGATACCCTGATCAAATATGTTTCTGTATTTATTTTAAGGAAATAAATACGATTCGTATAGAGTATATGCGGGATATTACTATGCCATCTACCATGATCCGGGCTACCCCTTTGTTCATAACTTGCAGTAAGCATCGGGGTTTTGGCATGTTAGTGAGGGTCTCTGTTTTTAGCTGCGGGAACGGGGGAACGGGGGAGCGGTAGATCCGTGCAAGGCTGCACCCTCCCATAATGCTGCACATATTATAAAGGTAAAGTATAGGCGATGAAAGGAATGTCGTAATATGTATCACCATTATGGTTCGTACGGAAGTCCTTACAGCGATTTTGGACCAAAACCATTTGTCATTAACATTGATCAGGCTGCGAAGCAGAACACTAATTATCGTATCGCTTTGTGGACAGGAAAACACTTGCAAGTCACCCTGATGAGTATACATGTTGGAGGAGATATCGGTCTGGAATCCCACCCTAATTTAGATCAATTTATACGTATTGAACAAGGCCAGGGCATTGTTTTCATGGGTGATAAAAAAGAATGGCTGGATTATCAGCAAAGAGTTTGTGCAGACTTTGCGATTATGATCCCAGCCGGCAAATGGCACAATGTAGTGAATACGGGCAATATCCCCCTTAAATTGTATTCTATCTACGCACCGCCCGAGCATCCACGCGGTACGGTTCATATCACAAAAAAAGACGCTCAAAATCATTATTAGTCGTTAGATGTAAATTAAATCATCTTGCTACTACGCTGAATGCCGACCCTTGTCCCGTCCCCGGCAAGGATTAGGGTATTTCTATCACCCAATCGGATATCATTTCCAAGTGCTTTGTTAACCCTAAAATTACAATAAAATGGCGAGCACATTTTAGCAAAATAACGCGGTCGCTCCTTGCCATCCGTGGTTTAGGGGACAAAGTTCTACGTCCCTCTGTCTCCTACTTGCCATCCGTGGTATCATCCGTGGTATAAGCGAAGCGAAAGATTGAGGCATCCTAGTCCTTTTTTACTTCCATTCTGTGACTGTAAACTGTGACTAATTGAATGGCTCCGTCTTTTTCAATATAGCGTACCCAATAGGTAACATCGGCAATTCGCTGATAGGCTAAATAGCTTGAATCTTCAGGGTTAAAAAACCGTTCGCCGAATTCCTGCGCATATGTGACAACTTTTTCAACGTCTTCCAGAAGAATAAACCGTTCGTCCATAATACCCCATACCTCTTCCGGAATGATTAAATTCTTCATTGGAGTCAATTCAGTCTCCGGGTCTTCACGCCATAAATCTTTAAGCAATTTCTTTTTAAGCTGCGCTCTGTTGGCATGTCTTTGGGAAAGGTTCGGCATTTTTTTCTGCGCTGTTTCCACTGGATTCTCCGCAAAAATCAGATCCAGAATATGATAGGTTCTTTTTCCCTCAGCCACAAACAAATCTTTGCACATCGCACAGTAAACCAAAAAATCCTGATCGCTTTCGTTGATGCGGTCTTGTGCAAAATTTTCAGCCTGTTCTCTATTGGCAAAATAGACAAGTCCCCCGTAGCCGCAGCATTTTGTTTTTTCCTTGGCATATTTCAGTTCTTGTATTTCATAACCAAGCTTTACCACGATATTTCTTATGCCTTCTTGGATATTTTTATTATGCCGTGTCGAACAGGCATCATGGACAGATAAAAGATGGCCGTTCCCCTTTGGGGTGATTTCCGGAAGTCCATAACGTTCAAAGATTTCCCACAAAGAGATAAACGGTATCTCCGGAAGATATTTAGCAAAGATGTCACAGCAGCTTGAGCACGCCAGAATAAAAGTAGGCTTGCCCATCTCTGCCCAGGCGTCTCTTAATCTTTCAATATTACTCTTCATCAAATCCTGCCTGCCTGCCCAATCGGCAGGGGCACCGCAACAGCCAAGCATAATGCCTACGCCTTCTTTGATCATCCTAGATAAAAGGTATTCATAAGCTTTTTCGACATACTCCGGATAAGACGCTGCAAGCTGGCATCCGGGATAAAACAAATAATCAGCATTTTCTTTATCGGGCACGTCTCCAAAATAAACCGACTGGGCGTATTTAGAAAAGGTCAGACGCGGGTAGGTAAACAGTTCCTTTTTTCTCATCTCCGCTAGTTCTTCTGGAATCGGAGGAGGCGATTTTACCATAAAAAACAGGCCGCTGTTGCTGAATTCCATATCTTTCATAGCAAAATCATGGGCGGAAACCGGCATTTTGCCCTTTTCCACCATACTTTCCCTAGTCTCCTGTATGATATTCTTCATACTGATGCCCACATGACATTGTTCATCGCACAACCCGCACATTGTACAGGAATTTATCATTTTATTTGCGGACCGTGTACCCAAGAATGTATCTTCATTATGAATAATATTCCTTATATAATTTTTCGGATGGGTATTGAACTTCTTCATATGACTGCACGAATCGATACATTTTGTGCACCTGCATTGAAAGCATCGTTCGGCTTCATTGAGAGCCTCTTCTTCACTGAATATATCAGTGGCCTTGACAACCGGTGCTGCAGGTTCAATAACATCCACTTCATATTTTAGAGGTGTTTCAAATGATCCCTCTCTTTCCCTTGCAGCCGTCATGGAAATTCCCTTAACGTATCTTTCTATCGAAGCTGCAGCTCTCCGACCTGAACTTACCGATAAAATAACAGAGCCATTTTTATATATGAGTCTTCCCCCTGCAAATAGGGATGAGCACTGTACTTGAAAAGTCTCAGGATTAACTTCCAGCTTCTCATCCCATTCGCCCGTACCAAGGAAAACCGCATTGTTCTCGTTCATAATCTCTTTAAAGTCTTTTTGGCCGATATGGCTGTTGAAAAGCACCTCAATATCTAACTTGCTAAATATTTGTAACTCTTCTTCGATAATCTCCTTATCAAGGTTTGCACCTTCGTAATCCCATATTCTGCCGCCTAGCTTATCTGACTTTTCATAAATTGTGACCTTAAAACCTTTTTTGTCAAGCTCCAAGGCAGCGGTAATCCCGCTTAAACCGCCCCCGATCACAGCTACCTTGCCGGCTTTCTTAGGAATGGGCAATGCTTTTTTAAGGGGTGTGTACCCATGCTTGATTGCTGCCTTCTCAAGCTCCGAGATCCTTATCGCTCCACCGGCAGCTTCTCTCACACAGGCACTTTCACAAGGATGGTCACAAATCATCCCAAGCACTCTTGTAAAAGGCATTCGTTTCTCCAATATTTTATAAGCTTTAATAAAATCGCCTTTTTCTATCTCTGACACAAATGCCGCCACATCGATGTGAAGTGGGCACCATGCCGTACATGCTGCAGGTTCATCATAAATACATCTGTCACCCGTTTTCAGAAGCTTTTCATTGTCCATTGAGAACCCCTCCATTAGGTGAAGCTTTTACTGAAATCCAGAAATAATAAGGCCGTGAAGGGAACTTTTCTAGATTATTAAAATATGGAATTGGAGTTTTTTCCATACTTTTTACACTGCTCCAATTCCATATTATTAGTTTAGTTTACATAACAATGTGAACATGACATTAAAGTTTTTTCAAGCCCTCCAGAACCTTTTCCGGATAAGCGGGCAGCTTGGTTATACGTACTCCGGTAGCATTGTAGATTGCATTAATAATCGCTGCATGCGGAGCTGAAAGAGGCATTTCACCAGCACCTGCCTGACCATAATAGGCAAGGGGTCTTGGAGTCTCCTGGTGAATAAGAACAATATTATCAGGAACATCCTCAATTTGTGGGATTCCACAGCCTACAAGGGTAGTATGCTTTTTTAAATCTTCAAAGTCTTCGCTGAGAGCAAGACCTATTCCCTGCACGAGACCGCCATAAAGCTGACCTTCAAGAACCAGCTTATTTACGATCGTGCCGCAGTCGGAGACCAGCGTAAGTTTTTCCACTTGGGTTTTACCTGTTGTCGTATCAACTGCAACTTCTGCTAAAAGGATACCATACATGTAGACTGGGAATGGATTTCCCTGCCCAGTTTTTACATCACAGGCAGTACATGGGGCAGTCCATTTTCCTTCATATTTTACCGGCCGTTTTTCTGCAATCATTTCATCGTATTTTCTGAAAGTACCATCTGGTTTTTTCAATGCGTCCAAGAGATTTCGACAGGCAACTGTTGTCGCATTACCTGTCATAACATTGGAGCGGCTTCCGCCTGCAGGCCCGCTGTTTGGTGTGAATTTCATATTATTCATAACAAGCTTTATCTGTTCAGGCTTTATTCCCATTGGTCTTAATGTTTCATAGGCAATGCTCAGTGTTCCCATGTCTGCACCCTGACCATGATCTTCCCAAGAATTTCCTACAATAACTCCATCTGCTGTTATCTCTGCCCATGCTTCTGAGGAATCTGCACCATCAAGTCCGCAGCCATATTCAAGCAGTGAAACACCTACGCCATATCTGACTTCTCCGCCTTTGGCATTCTTGGCTGCAGCATTTTTCTTAGCCTCCTGGTAAAGAGGTCTTAATTTGTCAATTGCTTGGGGGAAAGCAATCACATCAGGTTTACAACCTGTTGGCGTCGTATCGCCTTCTCGATAGACATTTTTATACCTTAACTCTAATGGATCCATGCCAATTTTTTCAGCCAGTTCATCCATCAATACTTCCGAAGCAAACAAACTTTGCGGTGAACCATAGCCTCTGAAAGCTGAACCCCAAGCATGGTTAGTAGCAACTGTCCTGCCTTCACCTCTGATATTGGGAATATTGTAACCGGCACCGATGAACTGATGACCTCTCATTGTAAGAAGGTCGCCAAATTCCATATACGGACCATGGTCTACCGTCCAGTCTGATTCCATTGCGACAAGTTTCCCATCCTTATCAGCCCCCATCTTGATATTCATAAAGAATGGTGATCTTTTTCCGGTATACGTTATCTGCTGGAACATATTGAATTCGAGGAATACCGGCCTCTTTGTAACAAGTGCGGCAACACCAAGCAGGCCTTCCATGGTCGGACTAAATTTATAGCCAAAAGTACCTCCAGTATTATTCTGGACAATGAATAATTTTTCTGCAGGAATTCCAATACCTTCGGCAACCATCAACGCATGGGCATGGATAGCTATACTCTTGGAGTGAACCATGAGATTACCTTTTTCATCCAGGTAGGCAAACCCTACATCCGGCTCTAGTGGTAGGTGCGGCTGTCTTCCTACATAAAATTCATCCTCAACCACGTAGGGCAGATTTTTCATTAAAGGTGCAGTTTCTTTACCTTTAACCGTCTGGGTTTCGAAATATACATTGGGAGTACCGGGATGTATTTCAATTGCATCTTCAGCCATAGCTGCAGGTGCGCTCATATAGGCCGGCAGTTCTTCCAATTCAACCTTGACTTTTGCGGCAGCCTGTTCTGCCTGGTAAGGCGTATCTGCCAGAACCATCGCAATAGCATCCCCAAACTGGAATACCTTCTTATCATTAAGAATGGGTCTTTCTTTACCGTCGCCTTTGTTCTCCGGAAACGCCAAACCATTGATCCTGTTTGTTCCAGGAACGTCCTTATAGGTCAAAACCTTGAATACGCCCGGCATCTTCTCAGCCTCTGAAGTATCTATGGAAAGAATATTGGCATGGGATACTGTCGCTTGGGCAAGCTTGATATGCAGCGTATTTTTTGGAAGCTGCTTTATTCCTAAATCTGCACCAAAATCCCAGGTTCCTGTAACTTTTGCAACAGCTGACGGGCGGACTGCTTTTGTCCCGAGTATACTTTCGCCATCCTTTAGTTTAAACCATAAATCTTCTTTTTTTATTTCACCTCTTATTAGCCTGGCAGCATCCATAACTGCATCCACTAATGGTTTGTATCCTGTACATCTACAGAGATTTCTGTTTTTCTGAAACCAATCTCTTACATCTTCTCTGGTAGGACTTGAGTTTTTTTCCAACAAAGCTTTAGCCGAAACAATAAATCCCGGAGTACAATAACCGCATTGTGCAGATCCGTGAACCATCCAGGCAAGCTGAAGCGGATGCAGGTTATCTTTTGTGCCTACCCCTTCGATCGTAATAATCTGGGCATTATCCGGTATTCTCTCCATTTTGTAGAGACAAGATCTCACGGGCATACCGTCCCAAATAACCGTACAGGCACCGCATTCGCCTTTTCCGCCACAACCGATCTTAGTTCCTGTGAGCATAAGTTCTTTTCTTAATACATTGGCAAGCGTTTCTTCCGGATCCGTCCTAATATGTTTTTTGACTCCATTAATAAACAAGGTTTTGGTAATCATGTGATCATCTCCTTTTATATTTTCATGATTCAGCCTTTTTAAATAGTTTGCGTCTCTTCAAACAGTTCTTTAAATTTTGAAGCAATGATTCTTTTCTTGTTGATGTTGGCCACGGTACTATCAACGTACTCTAAGGCCCTTGTAGGACAATATTTCGCGCATGCAGGATTATAGCCGCAAAGATCGCATTTTAATATTTTCTTTTGACTTGAGCTATAATGAATATTACCCAGAGAGCAAGCGCTGACACACATTTTGCATCCGATACATTTTTTCGGATCGACTACAACCGCGTCGTTTTGATCTCTCGAAATAGCCCCGTTGGGACACACTTTCATGCATGCAGCATCTTCACACTGCACACACATTATAGGTACTGAAACTGCCACTTCTTCAAACGTAATTACATTAACTGCAGAATTTGGGCAAACCGCCTCACACGTTTTGCAGTTATTGCATTTTTGAGGAGAAATCATTAAAATTTTGCTCATGATAACCCTGGTCACCGCACTGCGATACCAGTTGCACCTCCTTAGATTTAATTTGTTAATTTTGATAGCATTCATAACTGCTTCCAATAACTATAATAAGCATAATTCATGCCAACAAAAAAACCGCCAAAGTATAGCGGTTTTGAAACGAATGATCATTATTTTTAAAAAGATTGTTCCTTTATGGATCAGCAATTTTTGTTACAATTTGGAGCACTGCTCTATTTCGGAACGTATTCTCCGCTTATCCATGATAGTCTTCGATCAAAACTCTCATAATGCCGCCGCAAACCATGCCTTCATCCTCAGCGATTTGACCTGTCATATCAATATCTTGAACCTTTAACCCGCCACTTCCTATCATCTGCCGGGCAGTATTAATTACTTCTCCTTCAGAGCATCCGCCACCGATACTTCCCAGAATCTTTCCATATGGCCAGACAAGCATTTTAGCTCCTGCTTTTCTCGGCACCGAACCTATTGTCGATATAACAGTAATAAGTGCCTTGGGGTCCCCATTATCTTTACTAAGTTCTTCCAGAACAGGCCTGTCAAGTTCAGGCCAATTCACCTTAACGGAAGCAGTATTATCTGATGATGTGCTTACAAGCCTTCGATAGCTGATGACCTGAGCTATGATGGATATGGCAATTTCTTCGGGTGTAATTGCTCCTATTTCCAGGCCGATGGGAGCATTAACCGCATTGATCAGTTCAACAGGGTAACCCTCGCTAAAAAGCTGTTCTTTAACACCTTTAACCCGTCGTTTTGAGCCAATCATTCCTGTATACGCCGTTTTATATTTCAGCACCTGTTGCAGACAATCCAAATCATGCCGATGTCCCCTGGTCACAATAACGACGAAAGAAGATTCATTCAGCTTAAGTTGCATGAAGCAATTACTGAAGCTCTCACAAATTACCTTTTCAGCATCCGGGAATCTGTCCTTGTTGGCGAACATTGGCCTGTCATCAACAACAGTAACCAAAAAACCTACTTTTGATCCAAATTCAGCCAAAGGCTTGGCAATATGCCCGCCACCTAAAACGATGAGACGCGCTTCTGGGAAATAGGGCTCAATCAAAATACCAGCACCGACCGAAGCCTCATAAAATTGAATGTTTCCTGTCTCCAAAGCAAATTGTGCCTTATTCACAATTGTTTCATCCAGATGATGGTTCATTTGGGAAGTACACAACTGCTCTTCTGTCAGAATAATTTTTCTAGGTAAAGAACCTCTCCCACCATCGCCATTGTTCATTAATGTAACCACTGCAGCTTTTTTCCCTTTATCCAATATCATTTTCAAACTCTTGTAAATATCGGAACTCATCCCTTATACACTCCTTTTCACTGAATTAATTCATCGTACTCCCCTGTATTCTCTGATTTTTCTTTTAACCATACTGTTAGTAATCTTATCCGGCTTGGAGTCGGGGTTTACAATCACAGTAAAGCTAATATTATTCCTAAGCTTCTTATCTAATAACGTTTGAATACTCTGCTCAACATCATTTTTGATTGATATATTTTCTGATATAATTTCAATTTTGAGAAGGTTTTCATCGGTAATACAGGCTTTATAATCCCAAACGTCCTTAAATTTTAAAATTGTTTCATCCAATTCCCCTAAAAATAAAAACTTATTCTCACCGATCATGACCTTATTCTCTATTCTCCCCATTACTTTTTTCATGGTTTTTAAAAAGGTACCGCAGGCACAGGGGTTGGAAGAGAATGATGCTATATCCCCTGTCCGGTATCTTATTAAAGGCATTGCCTCCCGCGTCATGGTTGTAAATACCACTTCACCGGATTGTCCGTCTGGAACTGCTTCGCCGGTAGCAGGGTTTACAATTTCAAAATATAAATCCGCCTCCCGCATATGATACCCAGCCAGGGCTTCACACTCTACGCCTCCGCCGTAACCCATCTCCGACATTCCATAATGGGTGAAGACTTTACATCCATATTGATATGTTAATTCGTGAATTAACACATCAGGCACATAATCTGTGCTCAAAAGGACTTTCTTGATCCTGCTTTTAAATACATCGCTTTTCAACTTGCTTAAATATGACACCTGCATAGGAATCCCCACAAGACAGGTGATATCATTTTCTATGATATCTTTCGCCGTTTGTTCCGGATCTACGATAACGCCGTGGATAAAACACTGAATTTTTGACATCTCCAGTGCTTTTTTCAACAAATCCCCTATACTGCCGTAAGATATGCCGGGAAGAAGCACCATAACCCTGTCGCTTTGATCCGTTAAACAACGCATGCCGACTTGAAAAAAATCAATGGTAAGGTTTAAATCCTGTTCCGAAAAAAATACTCTTTTCTCTGCTCCGCTTGTTCCTGAACTTCTTATGGTGACTATTCTTTTTATTTCTCGCTGTGGTACGCACAAGAAGTCTAAGGGGTTTTGCCTTATATCATCCGGAAACGTAAAGGGAATATTTTTCAAATCATTAAGCGTATTAATTTCATCTTCATTAATACCGTTTAATCTTCGGCCATAAAACCGGCTATTTTTCTTAACATAATCCAAGATCTCTCTTATCTTGTTCAGCTGGTACTCTGCCAGCATTTTCGGTTTCCTTTCCATAATGCCTGATTTCCCCATAATCCATTCTTCAAGCGGCGTCACCCTCATGATTTACTCCTTATTAAAAAATACGTTAAGCGGTTTATTCCCTGCTTCCGAATGTAAAATCATGATCCCTCAGTATTTCTTGAATTTTTACATAACTTTTTATCAGTACATTTCCACATTTTAATCTATATTCTTGATTGGTACTCCATTCAATAAAACTGACTACGCCGATAAGATCTCTGCATTCCGTACCTGCAAACTCTAACTCAAACCATTCCGTATAGTCATCAACCATGCTGGAGTATGCTGGTTTGGGATACTCCAGATCATTCCCTTTTCCTGCGTAAAGACCCAGGAGCGCGATTCCTGCCGTCAGCACGCCGCATGTTTTCGGGTTACTGCCAATACCTATGCAGAAACCATTTAAAGCTCTTAATAAATCTTCATTCTCTTTTTCTTCTTCATCCAGTGCCATTTTCATCATAATTTGAGTACAGCGATAGCCTGCATTGAAAAGCTTAAACATTGTAAAAGCCATATTATCCATGACAGCCATATCCTCCATGGTCTGTTCCTCCTCTTTTCAAGTAACCATTTTTTAGCGCTATTAGAAAATTTGGCGTAAATTAGCCGCTGCCTCAAGCTTTTGATGTAGCCTATTTATCCTCCAGAGCTTTTTCGACCTCCAACATCTTGCCCAGAGCCAGATCTTCTCCGATAAACACATTATTACACTGGGGGCACTTCATCAGTTCAATATCAAAATTTCCTCCCAGGTAGGTTGCCTTTACCTTGCGAAGTACCAATTTTTCCTTGCATTTATCACATATCCACGGCATGTTTTGTTCATTTTCCTCTTTCATGCTCTACTCCTATTCATATCACCCTTTGCCAAATCCACAGTTCGGGTATCTGCAATCCTTACAGCCTGAACATAATCCCCCGTGAGCAAACTTGATAATATCTCTGCGTTGAATTTTTTCTCCTGCCGCCAATCTCGGAAGAACTAAGTCGAAAATGGTTCTTTTGTTATACATCACACATCCCGGCAACCCTAATACCGGAATATCATTAATATATGAAAGCAGAAACATAGCTCCCGGCATGGTGGGAGCACCATATGACACGATGTGAGCTCCGGCCATCTTCACTCCGGTTGGGGTGACGTCATCAGGATCAACCGACATTCCTCCTGTAACCAGAATAATATCTGCTCCCGCTTTGATTAATGTCTTGATAGATACCGCTATCATATGGGGATCATCTTTGGAAAACAACTGCGCTATTACTTCAGATCCCAATTCTCTAAACTTTTCAATAACAACAGGGCCGGATTTGTCAGGAATTCTTTTGTGATATATTTCATTTCCGGTTGTCACAATACCGGCCTTTAATTTCAGTAAAGGCATTACCTGAATAACCGGATAGTTCTCTGAACAAATCTTTTCAATGGATCTTATCTTTTGGTCTTCTATCTTTAAAGGAATTATTTTTGTACCGGCCACAACCGTATTGCCATCAACTAACGTGTCGGAATGCAGTGTAGAAAGAACAATTTCTTCTATAGAATTAATCTCGAATAATGCTTCAGTATTTACTTTAAGCAGTCCCGAATGCTTTGCCAAAAGGTTTACTTTTCCTTCGGATGGTTCAGAAAATGATATACCCTGGCCCGCCGCGGCTCTTGCCATTCTGCTGGCCGCTTCATCTTCATGAATATCACCATCTTTATACGCGATAGCAAATATGTGTTCTTTCCCCATGTTTAACAATCGGGGAATATCTTCCTTTCTTATAATATGACCTTTTTTAAATGCAGCCCCTTTATACTTACCCGGGATGATTTCCGTCATATCGTGCGCCAGTACCATACCAACGGACTCTTCTACAGGTATCTTCTCCATGTTCTCACGCCGGCGAAAACCGCCGCATTGACACAATGAGGCTGTACTATATTGCTCCATTAACATAACATAACCCCTCCATTACTATAGATTAGAATACTGCTCAATTTCTAAACAAATCATCCGCATGTTTTCCATTTTTCTATAAAGGGTATTTCTACCAATACCCAGTGCTTTTGCAGCCAACGTGATGTTTCCCTTGTATACCTCTAAAACCTTCACTATATGCTGTATTTCCACAACTTCCAGTTTCAGGTTTTCCTCCATTACTTTCAAGGTGTCATTCTTTAGTAATTTATTTTGTTTTACCTCAGCTTCAGCTTTTGCATCGACAAAGCTGATTACCTTTTTTGCATCAACAAAGCTGTTTACTTTTATAAAGCTGTCAGGAATAGTTTCAGTATTTACGATTTGCTCTATTATGTTTTCCAGTTCTCTTACATTTCCCGGCCATTCATATTCCAAAAAGGATTGCATTGTTTCCACTGCAATATTGACACTTTTCTTGTTAAGTTTCATAGATATTCTATTCATAAAATATTGACTTAAAAGGGGGATGTCAGCTTTTCTCTCCCTTAAGGGCAGCAGCCTGATGGGAATGACATTCAGTCTATAGTACAAATCTTTGCGGAAATTTCCTTTTTTAACCTCTTCATACAGGTCTTTGTTGGTAGCTGCAATCACTCTTACATCCACAACAATCTCCTTAACGCTTCCAACCCTGCTCACTGTACCTTCCTCAAGGACTCTTAAAAGCCTGGTCTGCATATCCAGCGGCATTTCCCCGATTTCATCCAAAAAAATCGTACCGCCATCTGCAATTTCAAATTTTCCAGGTTGACCGGAGCTTTTCGCACCAGTAAAAGCTCCTCCCTCATATCCAAACAGTTCAGACTCTATCAGGTTCCTTGGTATTGCACCGCAGTTTAATGCGACAAATGGTTCATCTTTTCTGTTGCTATAATTGTGTATTGCCTGTGAAAAGAGTTCTTTCCCCGTACCACTTTCACCCATAATCAATACATTAGATCTGCTATCTGCAATCTTTTTGGCATAATCAATGGTGCGAACAAAATTCTTATCCTGGCCAATGATTTTGTCAAAAGTGTAAATAGCATGGTACCCCATGATTTTTTTAGCCAGCCGTCTCACCTTTTTGACTTCCTTGAAAACAAAAACGATATTCATCAAATTATGTTTGCCATTAAGATGCGGATAAGCACTTAAGTTAAATTGAAGCTTGTTTCTCCTGGAATTCACAAACACATCCTCATCTGTAAAGCTTTGTTTGTTAAGGACTGAAGTTTTTACATTCTCCCAATTCTCGAGCAAATCCCACATTTTAATCAATTTTATTTCATCCTGGTGATAGCCAAACATATCCGCAGCATAACGATTAACAGTTTTTATATTGCCTTCCAAGTCAGAGGTTAATACCCCTGTTTCAATAGAATCAATAATGGTCTCTGTAAACTTCTTAGCCATGGCCAATTCTTCAGTGTAGCTCTTTATATGCAGCATTTTTTCTATCGCATTAGCAGCTGCCACTACCATACCCAGGGTATGCGAGTTGACACATTCACTGTAACCTGTTAAATCAATGCACCCCGTTATTTCACCCTTGACATTTCGTATAGGAGAAGCTGAGCAGGTCCATCGTTGATATTCTCTGATATAATGCTCTTCACCGGATACCTGGACCGGCTTGCCCTCGGCCAGAGCGGTACCCATGGAATTTGTCCCGATGCTGCGTTCATCCATATATGCTCCCGGCACCATTTTCAATGAAAAGGCCTCGGATAGAATACCTTCGTCTCCTATTGCACTCAGGATACAACCTTCCTCATCGGTTAGTATGCAGAAGAAATTCGATCCTTTCACAAAATTATATAATTCGTTCATATAGTGCTCAGCGGTAACCAATAGTTCTCTCTTTTCATCAAACTTCTTTAAGAGCTCATTTCCACTAATGATTTTGCTGCTATATATCTGGTCCAGTTCAACTTTATATTTCTTGCATCTTTCATGGGAAATTACGATATAGTCCCTTTTTACAGCCATTACTATAGAACCCATCAAACTCCCTCCATTCTTCTCAACATCTTCAGAAGATTGATACGGTAACTGTTACTTTCCAAATAACGCCGTAAAATACTGTACTAAAGCTGCCAAGGATTCATCTACTTCCGGGGTCATTTCATGCCCCATCTCTGTTGTCCCCGGCTGAACACCAATCAGGAAAACAGAACACCCTATATGTTGGTGAACATACTTCATAAAGAGCGCTAAAGAAAGCCTATGCGTCGACCAACTTACTTTCTCCAATTCCGTAACTTCGATAATTGCTAATGTCCCCGGAATTTCCTCCATCTGTACAGCATCTACTACAATGACCGTATCAGGTCGGCTGTCGATAATTCGGCCCAGGTAACTCTCCGGTACTTCCCCCGCATCCAACAAGTCAACCTTTACTCTGCCATTTAATTTCTCAACCATAAGAGGACCCAGTCCGTCGTCACCCCTCAGCGTATTACCAACGCCGATAATTAAAGTATGGCCTTTAATTCTTTCTTCAAGGCTCTTTTTCAGGCTCTTTTCCATGTTCTCCCCCCTGGTTTATTACGGGACATCTTTGTTTTCTCATGTATTGAAACACTATTCAATCGATTTTTCCTGATAAAGATACGGTTCTACCTCTTTATCCACCAGCCCCATCGCTACAGCGATCCCCCAAAGGATTGCCTCCGGACGCGGAGGACATCCGGGAATGAAGAAGTCCACAGGGAGCACGTGATCCAGTCCCCCCATGGTATGATAGGTGTCAAACCAGACTCCGCCCCCTATGGCGCAGGACCCGCAAGCAATGACCAATTTCGGATTGGGCACGGCCGCATACAGTTCCTTTAACCGCGGCAACGCCTGGCGGGTAACCGGTCCGGAAACCAGCAAGACATCGGCATGCCGAGGTGACCCAATCAGCTTGAGTCCGAAACGCTCGGCATCGTAATACGGTGTAAACGCATTCACTTCCTCAATGTCACAACCGTTGCATGAACCAGCATTGGCATGGTAAACCCAAAGAGAACGTTTAAAGCACTTTTTAAGAAGAGCGGCTACTTTTTCCTGATTAAACATTGCATCAACCCCCTATCGCCATGTATAGAAGCGCGTTGCCCGCCAAATCCAGCAACCGGTAGACAGTGGCAGGATATACGCCCAATAGTACGCTCAGCGCAACCAACAACACCATAACCAGAGACATGGAAAGCGGTAAGGCCGGTACTCCGGCAGGCAAACCTTGGTCTGGGGAAGCTTCCGGGTTATGATGTTCTTCCCGGTAAAGAAAAATCCGGTATCCGGCCCGCACCAGGCAAGCCAGCGTCAACAAACTGGTGAAAACGGCAATACCTGCTGCCCACCAGTTTTGCACCTGGGCCGCAGCCAGGAAAATCGTAAATTTGCTCCAAAATCCGTTGAGCGGCGGCAAACCGCCTACGGCGAAAGCTCCGATAAAGAAACAGATTGCCGTAAGTGTCCCGTGTTTTTTCCCTTGCAGCTTACTGATGAAAGTGGTACCGCTGGTATAGAGCAGGGCCCCTGTGCATAAAAAGAGCAGCGATTTTAGCAAGGCATGGTTCAGCATGTGATAAATGGCTCCGAAAAATCCTAAATACCCACCAATTCCAAATCCCATCACGATATAACCCATTTGACTGACACTGCTGTAAGCCAGCATCCGCTTCAGATCGTCCTGAATAAATGCGAGGATAATGCCCAAGAGCATGGTCACCGCACCCACCAGGGCTAAAAAGGTTCCCAGCGCGTTGTACTGCGGGTAAAATAGTGTTACGACTCTGGCCACGGCGTAAATCGCAACCTTAATCGTCACTCCCGAAAGAAGGGCGCTGACAGGACTGGGCGACTGAGAATGGGCATCCGGCAGCCAGGCATGGAAAGGCATGATACCTGCCTTAGTGCCAAACCCGATGATGATGAGGCCGCAGGCGATCAAAACAATATTTTTCGGGATATTCCCGGAGACCTTGGCCATTTCCGTTATCAACATGGCCTTGTCTCCCGGCAGGTAAGGTACAGAAGCGGCGTACAAGAGGACTGCGCCCAGGAGAGCCAGAGTGATCCCCACAGAGCACAAAATCAGGTATTTGTAACCGGCTTCCAAAGATTCCGGTTTCCAGTAAAATGTAACGAGCAAGGCTGAAGCCAGGGTTGTAGCCTCAACGATGACATAGAGCATGACAATATTGTTGGTGATCCCACCCCAGGCCATCGTGCTGATAAACAGCAATACTAAAGCAAAATATAACGGCAGTCTTTTTAAGGTTGTTTTACCTGCTTCCACATCATGCCGCATATACCGGTAAGAAAACACGGTAACAGCCAGGCCCACGATGGCGACGATCAGGGACATCAACGAACCAAGCGCATCCACATGGAGCTGGCCGTCCCAGGCTGTCAGTGTTTTCCCTGCCAATACTTCTTTCCCCATGGCTAAGGCGATCACCACGGTCAGAACTGCGGCAATCATGGCAATGCGTCCGGCCTTCTCCGGCCGGCGGCGTCCGCTCAAAGCCTCCAATAAGGCAGCAACGGCCGGAATCAGAAACAATAGATAGAGCAAATTTGACTCGTACAACATCTTATCACCCCCTTAACCGCGTAATTTGGACAGATCCCAAGTATCCGTCGAAGCATTTTTAGCATAGATACCGGTGATGATATACAAAAGCATCCAGATCGAAATCACCACATCTGTCGCCACCCCGATCATGGCCGTTTCCGGGATGGTGGGAGCCAGGCTCATCAGGCCCAGATGGACTCCGTTCTCCATCAGGCATAAGGCGATAACCGCTTTGACGGCATCCCGCCGGGTCAACAAGGCGTAGAAACCCAGACACAAGATGGTGGCTGCTACCGCCAGGTTGGTACGGTAGGGTTCACCCGCCACGTCGGGAGACGGTATCAGGAAACTGTAATGACTATGTGTCAACCAGAAGAATAAGACAATTAACCCCAGTGCGATCAAAAGCGACGGCCATAACTCGATGAGGGGCCGCACTTCCGCTCTGTCCACTTTACGTCCGTAGCGGCGCAGCAGCCAGGGCACAATGATTCCCTTGGAAACAAGGATCGTTACGCTCCAGAGGAAAAGTTCATGATTGGGCAAAGCTACGGCATATACCGACAGGATTGCCACTAAGAGCAAGGCCTGGCCCAGATAGGCCCGGGATGATTTTACCAGGTCACGCGATTCTATGGTTAAGAGAGAGGTAAGAACCAACCCCAGGCTAAATAAGATGATCAAAAATTGCATCAGACTATACAATCTTGACTCCCCCCTTCAGATTGCCGCATTCTTTCTTTTTGCGGCAAGCCGGACAGGTTGAAAACCATTCCGGCGTCTCTTCCTTGGTTTGCAGCCAGGCCGGCGAGAACTCGTCAACCAGTTTGGCCAGCATCCGTTTAGTCATAAACGGCGTACCGCACTTGCTGCATTTGGCCATCATCAATACGGCGGAGAGTTTGAAGTCGTTTTTATCTGTGGTAGCCAGTTCAAATTCATGGTTTAACGTGATACTTCCTACCCGACAAACTTCCTCACAGCGCGCACAATAGGTGCAGCGGGCATAGTCCACCAGAATGGTACGCGTATCTTGATTGTCAATGACAGAAATCGTTCTGGGCGGGCATACCTGGGCACAAGCACCGCAACCCAAACACTTGGTGCCGTCCAAAACAGGACGTCCCCTAAAACCTGCCGTCGGTGCACTGCGGACGAAAGGGTAAGGCAACGTTACCCGCCCGGCCCTTAAGGCTAGTTTCAGTTCCTTTAGTTTACTCAACCACATCTGAATCCCCCCTTTACAATCCCAGTAAGGCTAAGCCCATACCTGCCAGGGCAAAAACAATCACCCAGGCAAAATATTTGATTGCCTGCTCTATTTTTAGCCGGGGGTTCAATGCAGCGATCAATTCCACTACAACCACCAGCACCAGTACTTTCAGCAAGTTAAGGACGATATCCAGGAAAGCGTTTCCGGTTTGGAGCCATGGTAAGCAGATTTGGGCAAAGAGGGAAACAAAAATAACCTGTTTGGCAAAAAACGCCCATTTGAAAAGCGCCAGCCTGCGTCCGGAATATTCGATAAACGGTCCTTCCATAATTTCGGTCTCCGCTTCAGCCAAATCAAAAGGAATTTTCGCCATTTCCGGCTGAATCACCAAGAAGAAAGCCAGACCCGCCACGCCAAGGGACAAGGTAGGGGTAGCCGCCATAAAACCACTGATATCAGTGAGCATCAGGGAGTGTGCTTTGATTGCTCCGGTCATCAGAGATATCGCCAGGACCGGTTCCACCACTAAGAGCAGCATCATTTCACGGTTGGCGCCCAGGAAAGCATAAGGATTACGCGAAGCCATCCCGCCCAGAATAATAAATACTGCCGACATCGTTAATAAATAGACTAAAACCAGGGCGTCGCCGGTAAAACTCAAAGGAGCGTCTGTCCCCATCGGTGTAAATAGAGCCACAAGAATGACACTGCCCAGGCACAGCACCGGTGCACTTTTAAAGATAAAGTCCCCGGATACTTGCTGGTCGTCCTTTATCATCAGCTTGGCCAGGTCGTAATAGGGCTGAAGCAGGGGCGGACCTTGCCGGGAATGCACAACCGCCCGTACTTTGCGCATCACGCCCTCATACAGGGGTGAAAGCAGTAAAATAATGAAAATATGAACAAATCCCAGTACAATCACTTTCAACATCACTGTTCCCCTCCCTGGTATTTACGTTGCGGCTGTTCCAGAAGCTCCTCACGCCGGTAGATTTTTAGGGTGTGTTTGGAACGGTCCACCGTTTCCACCCGTTCGGTACAGGAAAAACAAGGGTCAATACTGGCGACAATCAAGGGAAAATCGGCCACCGTACTCTTGTTCAGCATGTGGGGGATAGCCTGCAGCTGCGGATAAGTCGCTGCCCGGATCACCCAACGGTAAGGACGGTTTTCCGTACCGGTCAGCACATAATGCATCGCTTCCCCCCTTGGAGCTTCAACTACAGAGATGCCTTCTTTTCCGGGTGGAATATCCTGAACTTCGGCCATAATCGGACTCTCCGGCATTTTCTGCAGGGCCTGCCGCACCAAGTCGATGGCTGTAAATAATTCTTCGGCCCGGACCAAAGTTCTGGCCAGAACATCTCCCCCTGTTTGGCAGGCCGCTTTAAACTCAAGTTCACCATATGCCGCATAGGGGTATTGCACACGAATGTCGGTTGTTAGTCCCGAGGCCCGGGCTGTAGGGCCAACCACGCAAAGCTTGCGGGCGTCCTGCGGGGAAAGCACCCCCACGCCTTTCAGCCGCATCAGTAGTGGCGTATCTTTGATAATCGCATCCACCATAGACCTGCTCTGGGACTCAATCTCAGCCAGTGTCTCCAAAATCTTGGGATGCAAGCTTTCCGGAATATCCCGCCGGACACCGCCGACCAGGTTCATCCCGTAGGTCTTCCTGTTTCCGGATATCTGTTCGCATAACCACATGACTGGCTCCCGGATCCGCCAGGACTGCATCAAGACGGTGTCAAAACCGATCACATGACCGGCAAGCCCAATCCAGAGCAAATGACTATGGATTCTTTCCAATTCCAACATGATGGTTCGGATAAACCTGGCCCTGGCCGGTACTTCGATTAGCGCGGCATCTTCAACAGCCTGGCAATAGCTGCAGCTGTGCACAAATCCGCAAATACCGCAAACCCGTTCAGCCATAAACGGCACCTGGTTATAATCCAGCACCTTATCCGCCAGTTTCTCGATCCCGCGATGGCTGAAAAAACCACGGTAATCGCACCCCACCACTTTTTCACCTTCGACGAAGAGTCTGAAATTCGCCGGTTCCTCCAGCGTGGGAAAAAACGGCCCGACGCTTAAAACCGTAGCATTGCCTTCCGGCTCTTTCATAATCTTCTTGACTTGCACTGCCGGCGGCCTGTGGTTGTGCTCAAAGTCCTTGCGCAGCGGGTATTGGTCATCGGGCCAGTCATCAGCCAGGATCAGACGACGCGGGTCGGGATGGTTCCGCGGAACGATCCCGAGCAGGTCATAAACTTCCCGTTCTGCCCAGTTGGCACCGGGGATGACCTGCGTGATGGACGGGACCTCCAATTTTTCCTCCTCCACCTCAACCTTCAGACTGATATCAAACCCATCCCGGTCAAAGCCAAAAAGATAAGAGATCTCAAACTTGTTATTGATTGGCCTTTTATCCGTACCAATGGCCATAATAAACCTGCCGTCCATTTTATTAGCCAAAAAATCCGTCAGCTCCAGGAGCCGTTCTCCGCTGGTGGACAGAAAGGCCGCCCTCCCGCTTACGCTGTCAACCTTAACCGCTCCGGCAAAATTCTCTTCAATTTGGTTAATTAACTCAAAACTGTTGGCCATCTATTTCACCCCCATTAACCAGAATAAACCCAGGAAAAACAGTCCAATGCCTATCACTTGCCAAAGCAGGTAGAGCTGTGGCCTTCCGCGGTGGGTTTGACTAAATTTACCGGCAAACTGCATAAATCTTTTGCCAATCGGGAAATAAAACCAGCGGTCCAAATCCAGGACAACAGTCAGAGAACGGGGCAATTTCCACTTAGGCCAGGAGATCTTATGGTTAAGAAATGGAAGATAAGCTGCAAATGAAGCATAGAAGCCAGCAGCGCGGTAACGGATCAGTTCATCTTCAATTTTTTCACCGCAGCTCCACACTTCGGCAGGTTGGACAGGAACCTTGTATACCCTGGATAAACCCCAACTGATCAGAATCCCCAAAAGGAGTGCTGCCAGAAGAATGAGCGGTGTATAGCCCGAAGAAAAAATGCTGCCTTCAAACCCGATAACCGTACCGCCTCCCCAGGCCAGACTATTTAGTATACCCGCCTGGGAAGCTCCGTCCGCAGCTGGGCCTGCAACTACGCTGTACAGTATTTGTACAGGCAGACCGGGTATGAGGCCCAACAGGATACATCCTGCAGCCAGGAGGATTTGGACGGCTTCCATGCTAAACGGTTGCCCTTTAGGCCCGGCGCTGAATTTCTCCGGTAAAATACCCAGGTAAGCCGTGCCCATATACTTGAGATAAGCAGCCAGGCTGACCGTACTGATAAAAATAGCAATAATCCCGTAAAGCGCAAATAATGGAACGATTGTGCCGCCAAAAATAGAAGCCTGGTACAAAAGCCATTTGCTCACAAAGCCATTGAAAGGAGGCATCCCGGAGATGGCCAGTGATCCCACCAAACCAACTGCGCAAGCAGCCGGCATCAATTTTACCAATCCGCCTACCTGGTTTAAGTCATTCGTTCCTGTCCGGTATAAGATGGAGCCTGTGTTGAAAAAGAGCAATGATTTAAACAAACCGTGATTTATCACATGATAAATGGCCCCGATCAAAGCCAGGACACTGAGAAACGGAGCTGACGTGCGGAAACACAGGCCTGCTCCGATCCCTAACAGGATGTAGCCCATTTGCCCGATACTGCTTTGCGCCAATAAGCGTTTGCTGTCTACCTCATACAATGTCCGTAAGTTGCCGATCAACATGGACAAAACACCGAAGGTAGCCAGAATAAACCCCCACGTTGCAGCAATATCTGCTGCCGGCAGCAGCCAGACAAAAACCCGCAAGATCCCATAGACGCCCATCTTGCTCATCACTCCGGAAAATACGGCTGTGGCGCTGGCCGGGGCAGCGGCGTACGCTTCCGGCATCCAAAAACCTAAGGGAAATACCCCGGCCTTGGCTCCAAAACCGATAAAAAATAAAGCCAAGATTAGATGAAGAACAGCCGGATGGGTCTGGGCCAACCCTTGAAAAAGCACCGTCAATTCGGATAGGCGTAAACTTCCTGTGTAACTGTAAAGAATCGCTGAAGCGAAAATTAAACCGATCGAAGTTGCTTGGGTGACAATAAAGTACGTAAATCCGGCCTTCAATTTGGCGGGGGATTTGTTCTCAAAGACAACCAGGAAGTAAGAGAAAAGAGTCATCATCTCCCAAAAGAGGATGAAGAAGAACAAGTCGGCGGATACCACCACACCATACATCCCTGTTACAAATAACAAAAATGGTGCATAGTAACGACCGGGATTTTCCTGACGAAACACCTGCATAAAGCCTTGGGCATAAATCACCGAGCAGGTGGACAGAAAAGCGATCAGGAGAACAAACAAAGCGCTTAAGTGATCCATGCGGAAGGACAGTACAGCCGGAAAACCGGCAATTTGGCGGGCAAAGACGAAGTCGACCTCCCCGCTCAAGAAGACCCGGACAGCCATGACCGTCATCCCCACTCCGGCTATGATCACGGCCAATAAACTGATCAGTCCGGCCTGGCGCCAGTTTTTAACCAGTAAAACCAGGCAAGCCGTTAGGATAAGGATAAGAAAGACAGCACTGCTTATTATGGCATCGTTCATTAAAACAACCCTCCTATCGCCTTACTTATCAGCGGTAATGAAAAATAAGGTGCAATGACGCTGAGAACAATCAAAACAAGGAGAGGAACCAGCATAACCGCCGGCGGGTCTTTCGCCAATTCAGCACTTGGAGAAACCTCCCCAAAGAAAACCCGGTGAACAACCTTCAGAAAACAGGCAAAACCGGCTACGCTTTCCAAAAGCACCAGTACCGCCAGGAATATCCCCAGGGTGCTTCCGAGCTCCAAGGCCCCGGTGATAATCAGGTATTTGCTCCAAAATATCCCGAAGGGGGGTACCCCACTAATGGCTAAAGCGCCAATAATGAAAGCCAGGCTCGTAATCGGCATTTTTTTAGCCAGGCCGCTTAAAGCCGGGATCTTCCGGGTTCCGGTTGCGCAGGAAATGGCTCCTACAGCCAGGAATAGCAAGCTTTTAGTGAAGGAATGGTTGATCAGGTGCAAGAGTCCCCCTTCCAAGGCTAATTTGGATCCCATAGCCCCCAGGGCAAGTCCCAGCATCATATAACTCAGATTGGCAATCGTGGAGAAAGCCAACAATCTTTTTAAATCATCCTGGAAGAAATAAAAGATCAATCCGATATACATGGTCAGGATAGCCACCCCGCCGAGGGCGGCCGCCACATCGAAAGGAACTGTCCCTCCGGAGACCAGTACACGTGCCGTCAGATAAACTCCGGCTTTCACCATTGCTGCGGCATGCAAATAAGCACTGGCCGGAGTCGGAGCCGCCATGGCCGTAGGCAGCCAGGTAAACAACGGAAACTGCGCTGCTTTGCCTGCAGCAGCAATGAACAAGAATACCAGAACCAGACTGTGAACACCCGCCGGCAACTCCCGGAGCGCCGAAAATTCAAACGAACCCGTATAATGAAAAATAACTAAGATGGCGGCTACAAAGAACAATCCTGCAGCGTGTGTAATTAGCAGTGCTTTATAGCCCGCCGCGAGAGATTCGCGGTTGCCGAGAAAGGATATTAAAGCCCAGGAGCATAAAGTGGTCAGTTCCCAAAAAATGAGCATCTGTAAAAAATTGGGGGAAAGGACCAGGCCAACCATCGCGCCGATGAACAGCAACAGAAAGAAGTAGTACCTGCCTTTGCCTTCCTGGGAAGGATGTTCAAGATTGAATTTACTCAAATAACCAGCCGAATAAAGCACCACCAAAAAACCGACGACCGTTATGGCCAGCAGCATCAAAGCGCTGAGGCCGTCGATTGCCACACCGAATAAAGGGTGCTTCAGCGGCAGCCAGGGCAATTGCCCCAACGGATAATAAACGACCTTACTCCAGGAGCATATAACAGTGCCTAGCCCGGCAACCAGAACCGCTCCCGCAAAAATTGCGGCAACACGGTCGGCTTTTTGCGCCTGGCAAGGTGCTGCAAGTAGCGCTCCCAAAAAAGGCAAAACAATGATCACTATCAGGATTTGGAACACATCTCCACCCTCTTCTTTAATCCGGATTAAAGGTTTAATTCTTCCAATTTGGCTTTGGTTGGTCTCCCTTCGGCATCCCAACCTCTGAGTTTGTAATACTCCGGCAACATTTCGTCCAGTAGGACTACCTGTCCTTTGTTAGGGCCGATTTTCATCGTCTCTTTGAGCAGACGCGGCGGCAAGGTATCGTCAGCTTTGGAAAAATCGTTATTGAGGTTATAATTGCGTTCCAGGTTCCAGATGCGTTCGCCTGCCTTCAGAACCTCTTCCACCGTATAATCGATACCTGTGGCCGTACGCAGCTGGGCAGCAATTTCATCCGCTCCGATCGCGAAAGTTGTGAACAGGCAAAGCCCGGCCGAGTCCACAGCAGCGGTCAGGTCCTGGAACAATTTCACCCACTGGGCTTTTCCTTCGGTAGTATTGGGATCGAGTTTTTCCGGAATCCCGAGAATCTCAGGGGATATTGTATAACCGCGCACATGACAGCCGCCACGGTCCATTCCAAACTCATAGCAAAGACAGTTAGACTTAATGATAGGTTCCAAATCAGCTACGCCGGTGCTCGCCCCGTGTACCCAGGTCGATTCGTATTCCGGCCCTTCGCCGAATGACTTGTATCTGCCCCCGGGGACTTTGGAGATCCGCCCGCAGCCGATACTGCAGGCAAAGCAGCCTTTGTTTCTAAAATGACCCGTTACCGGATGGGCTATCAGCTTTTGCCTGGCATCCGTAATGGTCTTCCAGAATTCTGCGGGCTGGGCAACTTGTACACCGGAAGTTCCTTTAGCCACGATCGCTTTTAACTTTTTGAAGCCCATAACAGCTCCCACACCTGTTCTCCCGGCGGCCCGGTTATAATCGTTCATGATAGAGGACATTTTCACCAGGTTTTCACCGGCAGGGCCAATGCATGCAACCTTGGCTTCTTCAGAAGTCTCCGCCTTCAGGGCATCTGTTGTGGGAGGAACATTCTTGCCCCATAAATGCTCGGCACTGCGCAGTTCGACTTCACGATCATTAATCCAGAGATAAACCGGTTTTTTGGCCACTCCTTCGAAAATAATAGCGTCATAGCCGGCAAACTTCAGTTCCGGGCCAAAATGCCCGCCTGAGTTGGAGGCGGCTATGGTTCCTGTCAGGGGACTTTTGGTTACCACGTTATAACGTCCGCCGCTGGTTGCCATGGTCCCGGTCAAAGGCCCGGTAACAAAAACCAGGTTATTTTCGGCGCTAATAGGTTCCACTTTTGGCGATACCTCTTTCATGTAAAGCCAGGTTCCCAAGCCACGGGCCCCGATAAAATTCTTGGCCTCGACAGGATCCAGGGGTTCTTTGCTTATTTTTCCACAGGTAAGATTCACGCGTAAAATCTGACCTTTCCAACCAAACATCTAGTTCACCTCCCCGAAGATTTTCATAAATTTTGAGGCAATGACTTTCTTTTTGCCCAGATTAGCGGTGTTGCCATCCCTGAAAGTAATGGCTCCCGACGCGCAGTTTTTGGCACACTGCGGGTCCCCGCTGCAAAGATCGCATTTGATGATGGTACGCGTGAGACTGTCATATCCCGTACAGCCGAAAGGACAAGCGTTGATACACATCTTGCACTTGATGCATTTCATTTGATTTATCACCATCGCGCCGGTTTCTTCATTCCGAGTAATGGCACCCACCGGACATACTTTTGCGCAAGCGGCATTGTCGCATTGCAAACACATGATCGGTACGGCTATTCCGGCACTTTCCCAGGATAAGACAGATACTCTGGACTGGGTAGGATTAAATTGTTTTTCATGTTGAAAAGAACAGGCCAGTTCACAAGTACGACAGTTGGTACATTTTTCCGGAGCGAGCATTAAGACCTTGCTCATTGCGGATTCACCTCCAACAATTTTGACTTAATCATTCTTTTGATCAGAGATGTTTTGCATAATCTTAAATAAGCAAGAATCGTGCCAATATTTGAAAAATTATTTATCCGTTGAATTAAGACTTTTTTTCGATTCTTATGGAAACAGCTATGCCACCTTGGACCAGTTCCAAAATTTGGTGTTCAAAAATAGCATAGCAGTTCAGCGTTAAAAAAAAGAAATCATCACCACAAAAAGATAGACAAAAATGTGGTACAATAAATTTGTATACGCATTTTTTTTACAGCCATGATATCTTTGGGATAGGAGGCAAGTCTTATGGGGAAACTCCCTGTACCTTCTCCTGTATGGAATCAATATGTTGAACAGAAAAAACACATTGAGTCCGGCGTTTCTCATATTATCTTGGATTCTTGGGAACGAAGCGTTCAACAAAATGTCAATCCATACTGTATCAGTATGAATGATCTCCTGGAACAGCATTCTCTGCGGGAAAGAATGGAATCCAACCGCCAGCTGCTGGATGCTGCTTCACCGGTCATGCTGGAATTGCATAATGTTTTCAAAGGCGGAAACTTCGTCGTCCTCCTGGCAGATACCCAGGGTTATATCCTCCATAGTGTCGGTGACCCGGGTTTTGAAGAGAAAGTCCGAAAAATCCGTTTAGCGGTCGGTGCGAATTGGAACGAGTCTGTCAAGGGTACGAACGCTATCGGTACGGCTCTGGCCAGCCAAAGTTGCGTAAATGTCTTTGCCTGGGAACATTACTGCCGTGAAAATCATTTTCTGACCTGTTCAGCCGCGCCAATTTACGGTTCCCAAGGCGAACTCGCAGGAGTGTTAAATGTGAGTAGTGATTACCGCTCACACGAGCCTCATCTGCTGGGCAGCGTGGTAGCAGCCGTGAGGGCTATTGAAAACCGCCTTTTATTGGAAAATAGCCAGAAGCAACTGGTATCCGCCTATCTGCAAATGTCTTCTCTCCTGGATGTTATTCCTGAAGGATTGCTCCTTGTCGATCCAGAAGGTTACATCACCCGGATTAACAAGACCGGCAGCACGCTGTTGGGAATTTCCCCTCAGGAATGTATAGGCCGACCGCTGGAAAATATTTTTGACCGCGCCAATCACTGGCTGGGTGAACTTAAGCACAATAAGGGCATCCTGGATCGTACGGCAACAATCGAAAAATCCGCCGGAAATCAGCAGACTTTTATGGTAAAAATGACCTCCGGCGATAAACAATACTTTAAAGGCGTCATCGCGAGTATCCGTAAAGTGGGTACCAAAGCTTATTCTGCTCTTCCCGGATCCCAATTAAAAAGATCATTTTATTCTTTTTCCGATATCGTCGGTAATAGTTCCCCGATCTTAGAGACCAAACGTTTATCCGGTATCGCCGCGCGCAATAATTCCACCGTCCTGCTGCAAGGTGAATCAGGAACAGGCAAGGAAATGTTTGCCCAAGCGATCCATAACGCCAGTTCCCGTGCTTTAGGACCTTTTATAGCCGTAAACTGCGGCGCTATCCCGACCAATCTCCTGGAAAGTGAACTATTCGGCTATGAAGAAGGCGCTTTTACCGGAGCCAAAAAAGGCGGCCAGCCCGGAAAATTCGAACTGGCCCGCGGGGGCACCATCTTTCTGGATGAAATCGGCGAAATGCCGCTTAATTTTCAGGTAACCCTTTTACGTATCCTGCAAGAAAAACAAGTGATCCGGATCGGCGGAACCACCCCTATTCCACTGGATGTGAGAATTATCGCTGCCACCAACAAGGACCTGGAAAAAGAGGTTAAACAGGGTAATTTCCGTTTGGACCTCTATTATCGCCTTAACGTTCTAACCATCGATATTCCAACCCTAAGAGACAGAAAAGAAGATATTGTTATGCTGGCTCACCACTTCCTGAATAACTTAGTTCTGGAGTCTAACAGAAACAAATTAACCATTGCACCCGACCTCCAGGAATGGCTGGAAAATTACAATTGGCCCGGGAACGTCCGTGAGCTGGAAAATATCATGGAACGGGCAGTTAATTTTTCGGAGAACAATGTGCTGGATTGCGAAGATCTTCCTCCAAGTTTAAGAAATAATGCACCTGTCTCCCACTCGGTTTGTAAAAACGGCGATTCTACATTAAAAGACAAGGAATATCAGGCAATCCATGAAACACTCTCCAAAACAGGGGGTAACATAACCCATGCCGCCAAAATGCTAGGCATTGGACGGAATACCCTCCATAGAAAGATCAAAAAGTATTCCGATTCCTTGTGACAGCTTAAAGAAAACTTATATTTCAAAAAAATTCTCCAAGGCTGAATCAGTAATTCTTCCTTGGAGAGGTATGGCTTATTCATATACACATGTGCCAGAAGCGATGCAAACATCGCGTGATGCTCGAGGGTATTCCTGGCTCTCATACCGCCTCCTTCAAAAATAAGGGCGGTATCTTTATTATTATTCGTTATCTCCATAGTTACGTGGATTGAATCTACCAACTGCTGCTATGGCTGATCAGCGCTGAATATTGACCATTTCACCGCCATGCTTAAAGATACTCATCTTTTTGCCTTCCTTAGCCGCTTCCCAAATCAGTTCTTGCTCAAGGGCAACCAAACCTGCAATCTGATCAACTCCGTAATTAAAGAGAATGCGCGTAATTGGTACGCTGGGACCAACAAGGATCGTTTTTGCCTTCTTCGACAGCTCCAAAAGACGTGGCATTGTTTTATTGGTAAAGGCTGTACCTGTTATAAAAACAAAATCTTGTTCCGGAAGAATATACTCGCAGGCCGAATCAGGATAATCATCTTCCCGGGGTTCCCTTTCCAGAATGGATAACTGGCATAGATCATTAAAGTGTTCAATGTCAGGAAAATGTCCGATAATAGCGACTTTTTTACCCTTAATCTCCGGCTCTACATGTTTGAATGCATTTGATTTTTGCGAATCAGATTTGAGTACCGGTTTTCCCGTAATCGCCAGCAGCTCTGACGGTGTATTGTATGCCGCATTTACTGCCGCCTGCCCCAATGACGCTTCAAGCATATTCCAGGATTTTGAGTAACTCGCAAGCTCCTTTAACGGCATTCCACGTACCCTGGAAAGCTCTGCGCCCTTCTTGCCTCCCTTTATGGTCTTTGCAATACCGGTGCCCCGTTCCGATCGGACAAGCGTCCAAGAAGCTCCAATCATGCACTCTAGTACGGTTAAATCCTCAGGTATCGCGTCAATTAGCTCATTATACATCTTCCACATTAATTTTTACTCCCTTTTAGATACTTTGAAAATCCACCGGTACGCTGACGATTATCCGGCAGATTAATTTTACGGACATCACCAACCATTGTGGAAGCCCTTTCCTCAAGTCCCCAATCGATAACCCTTTTGTTAGCAATTTCTATAGCATCTTCTTTTATATCCATTAAAGTAATGTCCATATTGCTCAGTTTCGCAACACTCAGTCCAAGATGACCGCCGTCGCAGCCGATGTCAAGACAGTTTCCGCTTTTTTGTGCGGATACGTTTAATGCATCCCCAGCGATGACTTCATAAATGGGAAAAAATATTTCATTGGCAATTTTGTCAAAATCTTCTCTGCTGTTCATTGATTCCCTCCATGTTTAAAAAATGTATAACATACTAGTGAAGGTTGTTGCAAACAGACTGATTCGCTTGTTGTACAACAACCTTTGATGAAAACCAACTCACCTATTTTCTCATAGAATGAACCATCAGTTACTCATAGGCGCCTCCGCTGCTTTTAGATGCGCTCTTTTTAAGAAAACTTATTACATAACCAAACAACAACTAATATAACTTAACTTTAATCATCACAATGATTATATATTCGCAATTTTATCTTGTCAATAACTATCATAGGCAAACATAAGCAAATTAACAAGGACGGAATCCCAAGATAGATACAAGGGGTTCCGTCCTTAATCATTCATAAAACAAAACTGCCGAGCAGAAAAATCACTAATTATTTTCCAACTCTAGTAAATTGATTACCGCACCGTGGTATTAGGCATAATTAACAGCAAAATGCGTTTTCCCGTTGTAAGAATACATATCCGTTAACGGATAAACAGTAATCTTTCCATCACCAACACTTCCCGTTCTTGCCTCTTGGATTAAGATATTAATGACCTGTTCTACTTGATTATCCATCACAAATATTTCCAAATTTATTTTTTGAGAAAAAATAATGGTCTCGTTCTCACCCTCAAGTAACTTGATATGCCCATTCTGCTTTCCATAGCCGATGACTTTGGTCATCATAATCTCCTGTACTTCCACTTCTTTGAGAGCCTTGATAATTCCTTCTATTTTGTCCTTTCTAACGATTGCTTCAATTTTTTTCATAGGATTAACCCCCCAAATAAAATCTGAATAGATAAAAAAACGCCCTTAAGAGAGAAATAACTCTTAAGAGCGTCTTTGCTCATCATATTATAATAATGTAATTATATTACTTCACAGGATTTTGACAAGCATCATGTTAGAAGAATATTGTATTCCTACTGATATTAAGATAAATCATGAAAAATACTTCAATCAGACCTATTTTTGTTCCTGATTACAAAAATCATATTCCCGTTCTGCCTTTTCAAGAGCATCCTTATGACTGATCGTTCCGGCGTTTAGCAGAACGCCTTTCCCATAGCGATGGGATGTCAGCCCCATAAACGGCAGTTCGGCATTGGCACGCCCGGCAATAATTTCCGGTGCGGTATGACCGTGGGCAGCGTAGTGAATTTTATTTTGCACCATTTTGAAAAATTCCAGTGACTCCTGCGCCCGCGGGTTATAATCCATACTGGTGGCTTAGAGGTCGAGAATCTGACGGTAAATTACTTTTTCGCTGGAACGAATATCACGGCATTCCAGAAGTTCCTTCCAGTAATTACCACCGCCAGACTTTTTTAGAAGCGCATCGTTCATTGCGAAGCCTTTGATGAGATATTCTTTCAGAATTTCCAGCGCCCAGCGGCGGAACTGCATACCCCGCAGTGATTTTTCTCTTTTTAAAACCTACCGTAGATCATAAAAGACACGATCTGACTGATAATAATGGCAATCAGCCCAATGGTTGCACTGAGGTAAATCGCACGGATGGCATACCGTCCTGCTTCGATTGTCTTGCTTCGTAACAGTTTGATAATTAATAACACGATTGATAAATCAGTCACAGCGATAATGACAAGGTAACTTTTCCCGAGCAAATGAAACAAGACAGGATGGAAACTGAGGATGATTACCATCAGAAAGAGCAAGGCTGAGACACGAAGCGCATTCTTTTTCCCAATGCGTACGGCAAGCGACTGAACATTTCTTTTCTGGTCGCCATCCATATCCATGACATCAGACGCGATCTCCTCACCAAGATCAAATAGTAATACAATCAGACTGAAGAGCCATACGGCTTCATTCCATGGTCTACCGACAACAATGCCGCCAAGGATAAAGGTGACGGCAACGGATAAGCCAACAGATAAATTGCCCAATAACCCCATTTCTTTCAGCTTCCAATTATACAAGAAACCCATAATCCAAAAAATGATGTACAATAATACGGCTGCCTTGCCGATAAATAACGAAGCTATCAAGCCGATCAGCGTGGTCATGACTGCCAATTTCACAGCATCAGCCGGTAATATTACTCCAGAAGGCAAAGGTCTATGCGGTGAATTTACCCGGTCTACTTCGATATCAAAATAATCATTGATGATCATAGCCGGGCTCGATAAGAAAAATCCCCAGGCAAATCCCAGGATGATTTGCGTGAGCGATGGAAAATTACCGGACGCGATGACTTCCCCGATGATGACACAGATACCGGCAGCAAACGGTAACTCCGGCCTTATTAAGATGATTAAACCTCGGACTTTGCGATAAGCTATGATTGTATTCTCCCTCTTTCGGCAGACAACGGACTGCAGCCATCGTCATTTTATATTGTCAGCCCTGTCAATCTTTGAAAGACAGAGATAAATGAAAATGGCTGCGAAAGTAAAGGCAGTAAAATCGTTCGTTTAAATGACTTGTTACCTAAGGCTACACTCACTTCATCTGTGGCTTTGCCCTAGGCTCAGATACCTACTTTGCCGTGGCGGTTCTGGCATCAGACTTGAGAAAAAGGTTGACAGACTCAGCGATCAGCAAGAAATGTTATATTTTGTTTATCTCTTCCGGAATAAGGTTATTTTTAGTCTTCCATTAGTAAATGTTCAATCTCATGATGCAGCATAGGCTTATATAAATAATAGCCCTGGACAGTATCGCAGCAAGCATCTTTAATAAATGCCATTTGTTCTGCCATTTCCACACCTTCAGCGATAACTTCCAATCCCATTTTATGAGAAAGTTCGATAATGGAATCCACAATGGCCGCATCTTTCCTATTTGAGGGTATCCCCTGGATAAACTCCATTGGGATTTTTATTTTATCAATCGGTAGTTTTTTAATATTTAAAAATGAAGAATGATCAATCCCAAAGTCGTCAATCGAAAGTGCGATTCCCATATTCTTTAAATCATAAAGAGTCTTAATCGCATCTTCGTTACCCCGGAAGACGATTCTTTCCGTTATTTCAAATTCCAGCAGGTTTGGGTCAAATCCTGTTTTATTGATAATCGTTGCTACTTTTTGAGCGAACCCCTTCTCTTTCAGTTGGTTTTCTGAGAGGTTGATCGCGATGTTCAGTTTATCGTGCCCAAGTTCCTGCCATTTTTTCACTTGGGTACATGCGCTATGGATGATCCACTCGCCCATCGGAATAATGAGTCCCGTTTCTTCCGCCAAAGGGATGAACTCACTCGGTGAGATATTCTGATCATTATGTTTCCAGCGCATTAATGCTTCAAATCCGGTAATCCTTTGCGTTTTCACATCGATCTGAGGGTGATAATGAATTGATAATTCATCTCTCTCAATGGCATGATAGAGATGGTTTCTCATGATTGTTCTTTCGATAAACCTATCTTTTATTTCTTCCGAACATAATTGATAGGTATTTTTTCCTGAGGATTTTGCCTCATACATGGCAATATCGGCATTCCTGGAAAGTGTTTGTCCGTCGTGACCATCTCTTGGATAAATGGCAATTCCGATGCTCGCAGTAATGAAGCTTTCGTGTCCATCGAGGTTAAAGGGCTTTTCAAAGACGGATCTTAGTTTTCGGGTAATGATTTCGACATCATTTTCGCGTTTGATATTTGTGGCCAATATCATAAACTCATCCCCGCCGATTCTGGCGACATAATCACTTTTTCTAAGAATAGCTTGCAATTTATCCGCTGTTTGCCGAAGAAGCAAATCACCAATGTTATGACCATAGCTATCATTAATCAGCTTAAAATTATCCAGATCAAAAAAGTATACTGCCAATTGGTTGCCTATTCTTTGCATCTGATGAATCGCCTGATCCAAGGTGATATCAAATAAGCGACGATTAGGCAGTCCCGTTAATTCATCGTGGGTAGCGGCATAGTCAAGTTTAAGCTGGGCATTGGTTCTTTCTATGATTTCATCTTTCAACTGTTGATTGATTTTCTCCAGTTCAGCAGTTCTCTTCGCTACCTCAGTCTCTAAAAGCGAATTGGCTTCTTTGAGATAAGTTTCGGCAATCTTACGATCTGTTATATCATGAAAGACACAGGCCATCCCCAAATAATCCCCGATATTATCGATTAACATGGATCCGGAAAACAAACACGGTATTGACGCCATTTTTTTCGTACGCAGTTCCAGCTCGATATTCCGGACGGATCCAAGCTGCATAATTCGTTGAATAATCATCGTCGCTTCATCTTTTGATCCAATCAGGAAGCTTAAGGGCATGCCGATTAATTCATCGCGTCTGAAATGACTAAGATCTAAAACTGCCTTATTCACATCTTTAATAATGAATTGGGTATTGACAAAAATGACGGGGTCATTCATTGTTTCCAAAATGTAATCAGCGGCAACTTCCGGCGTCAAAACCATCATCTTATATTTAACGATGGCATACCAAATACCCCATGTAGCGATACCAAGAAACACAATGGCCATCGGGTTAATTTGAACCCCGAATATCGGCAGCAGTGTATCCAGCGGTACGCCAATGCAAATTGAGATGACCACCGTTATTAAAATTATCTTTGCCTGTTTCTTTTCACGGGGAAGATGTGAATTTTTTCCCCAGAAAATGATAAGCAGCAATCCGCCCAGCAAAAACAAAGCGTAGTAAAGAATAAAGGCGTATTGAATCAGGTGTTGTTGCTCAAAAAGGTATGTCCAGCCCAAGAAATTCTGTACAAAAATTTCAGGAGGATTCACGATATTGTTAAGGAAAAAGACTAAGGAAGGAATATAAAGAGCCAGTCTAAACCAGGCTTTTTTAAAGATTTCTTCTTTACGGGTGAGTATGAGACAAAAATACAACCACGAGCTGTAGAAGAAACAAAATCCTGCAGCTGAGAACAAACGCCAGTAATTCGCCTGCACGGCACTGTCTGCAGAATTCATCATCGCATACCCAAGAGCCCAGCAACTCAAATTCAAACATAAAACAAAAAAAGAACGATTCGTTAAACCGGCTCTATTTAGACGATAGACGTAAATCCCAAAAAAAAGATAGATTAAAAAGCTGGAAAAAAGCATTAATGTTAAATAGAGCATCGCGACCCCCGGTAGTATCTTATTTTACTTAGTTCCTTTGATCTTATAATAAACTATCTTTTACATATTTTAAACATCATTCTTCCAAAAGTTTCTACTTTTCGACACAGACCGCAATTAATTTTATTTCAGCACCGCGCGCACGGTGGTGATGATGGCCATAATCTGGCTAGTATAATTCCTTCATGATTTTTTTATGGTAAAAATGATGATAATAAATAAGGGTGTTGGCCATGACTAAAATATTGATTGTTGATGATGAGGAAATACTGGTCAAAGGACTTAAAAGGAGCCTGGAATCTGAAGGTTTTGAAACTGACGCCGCTTATAACGGGATACAGGCCCTTGAGAAGAGTCTAAATACGCACTATGATTTGATGATCCTTGACCTGATGCTGCCGGAAGTTGACGGCCTTGAAGTATGCCGCCGGATTCGGCAGGTTTCCCAGATGCCCATCATCATGGTTACCGCCAAAGGCGACGATGTGGAAAAAATTATCGGCCTGGAATTAGGAGCCGATGACTATCTCGCCAAACCCTTCAATACGAGGGAGTTACTCGCCAGAATCAAAGCGGTTCTCAGACGCAGCAGCGTCACGAATTCGGATAACCTGCTTAGCCGCGCTAACGCCAGGTTGAAGCTTAATCTGTCCCGAAGAACAGTCTCCGTTAATCATATAGAAATCACCACCCTGACAGCCAAAGAATTCGACATGCTGCTGTTATTAGCCAAACATCCCGGCAAAGTATATACCCGGGAAGATTTGATCCGGCTGGTCTGGGGCTATGACTATACCGGAGAAGACCGGACGGTGGATGTCCATATCCGGCGTCTCAGGGATAAAATCGAACCTGACCCATCGCATCCGGAGTTTATCCAGACCAAGTGGGGTATCGGGTATTTCTTCCAACCGGAGAACGTGCGATGAAAATCAAACTTGGCAGTAAAATCGGTCTGACCTATCTCTTAATCCTATTTAGCGCGATGGCAGTTTTGGGTTACCTGATCATTTCAGATATTAAACAATCTTTTATCGGCGAGAGAAAAAATGTTCTTTTCAGTTATGCCAACATCATTGCTGAAAAGGCTGCACCTTATCTGCATGAGCAAAACACGGCCTATATCAATTTTTTGGCTGAAGACTTCGGCGAGAATATCGGACACCGTATTCTGATCTTAGACACTGCCGGTACAATCATCGGCGATTCATCCGGGGCGTCCCGCGGACAACATTTGTCCACCCCCGTCGTGACTGCCTCCCTGCAAGGAGAAAGCAGCGCTCAAACCAATTATTATCCCGAGTATGGCAATCTCTTATACCTGGCAGTTCCGGTAGCCTCAAGCCAGCAAATTATCGGCGCCGTCTTTATATCGGCAGATATTAATGATATCCAGACACGGCTGAACCAGACCAGAAACCGGCTGCTGGCGGCCGCCTTGGCGAGCGGTATCCTGGCCATCCTGCTCAGTTTGCCGCTGGCCAGAATCATCATTACGGTGCCCATCGGCAAATTAACCCGGGCTGCCCAAAAAATGTCGGCCGGCGAATATGGTTATCAGGTACAGATAAAAAGCCGGGACGAACTGGAGCAGTTAGCCAATTCTTTTAACGAAATGAGTGAAAAAATCCGCCAGGAAGATGATATCCGGCGGCAGTTTATCGCCAATGCCTCCCATGAACTAAAGTCTCCGGTAGCGGCTTTAAAAGTATTGGTGGAATCCCTTTTAATCAAGCATCCGGAGTCAAAGGAAGAAACCCGGGAATTTCTCTTCGATATCGACGGGCAGCTGGACAGGCTGAGCAGGCTTGTTAATGATCTCCTGCTCCTTAGTAAGATCGAAAAAAATACGGTTTCCCTTAACCTAGAACCTGTTGCCATCGGTCAACTGCTTACAGAAGTTAAAGACAACCTCCTGCCTTTGGCAGCCAACAAAGAAATTGAGATCAAGGTCAAGGTCCAAGAGAATATTACCTGGCCGGCAGACCGGGAAATGTTGTATCGGGCGGTATACAACCTGGCGGACAATGCCATAAAATTCTCCTCTTTAAATAAGCAGGTGCTGCTGAACTGTAATGTCAATAAAAATATACTTGTTATTTCCGTTTTCGACCAGGGAATGGGTATCTCTCCAGAACACCTTGAAAAAATATTTGACCGTTTTTACAGAGTTAACAAAGCCCGGGAACGGACAACAGGCGGTACCGGTTTAGGCTTAGCTATCGTTAAAGAAATCATCACGCTGCATGGCGGCACCGTATCAGCAAAAAGCGTTCCCGCTCATGGCTCAGAGTTTTTAATTACTTTGCCTGATCCCAAACAAATGTCATAGTTTCGTAATATTTTGTCATACAAATGAAATCGCCTTTTGCTATACTGCTTTCAAAGGCAGTCTTTATTAGGAAAGGAGTATCCCCTATGAAAACCCGAATCAAAAAACTCATTTTTCTTTCATTATTATTCTCATTCGTCTTAAGCCTGGCCGCATGTTCTGCTAATTCGACGTCCAATAAACCTTCTGATCCGAACCAGGCGGTTGATCCCAAACCCAATCAGGATAAAATTACTTTCACGCTCTATTTTGGCGATAATCAGGCGATGTATCTCAGAGGAGAACAACGAACCGTTACCAAAAGCGGCGACACTGCGGAATTAATGGTTAATGAACTCATCAAAGGCCCCCAGGCCAAAGACGCTATAGTCACTATCCCCAAAGAAACAAAATTATTGTCCTTGGAAATAACCGGCGGTATTGCCTACGTCAACTTCAGCAAAGAAATAAAGACCAACCATTGGGGCGGCAGCGCCGGCGAGACAATGACGGTGTACTCGGTGGTTAACACCCTAACCCAGCTGCCGGAAATAAAAAAAGTTCAGTTCCTGATTGAGGGACAAAAGCAGGAAGCTATTTGGGGGCATTTCTATACCCTTGAGCCTATCGGGCCCAATCCCAATCTGATTGCTGATCAAACCGGACAGACTGGATCCTCAAATAACGAAGATCAGGTAAAACCCGGCGATTATTTCCCGTTAAACCAAGGAAGTTCCTGGCAATATCTTGGCGACGGAAACGAGTATGCCTCTTTTAGCAGAGAAGTCCTCTATGTCCAAGGCAATAAAAGCCAAATCAAAGAAGATAACGGCGGAACTGTCAGTACTTCCGTCTACCAAATAACCGATACCGCTGTGACCCAGATATATTTTGCAGGTGAGGATTATATAGCGGGTAACATTCTTAATCAGCCGGGAAACCGAAATATTACCGTTATTAAAGCCCCGATCCAAGCGGGTACCGAATGGACAGCCGGAAACGCTACCAGAGAAATCGTCGATGTTAAGGCCACTGTGAACACCCCGGCAGGAAATTTTGACAATTGTGTTCAAGTAAAAATTACCGAGAATCAATCGACATCGTACGAATACTATAAGAAAGGCATCGGTCTGGTAAAAAGGGAATTTATATCAGGAAACGACAAAATATCCTCAATCCTGGCCAGTTATTCTCTGAAATAGTTTTTGATTCTATTTCCATATCCCTATCGTTGTGTTCTTTCTCAAGATATGGTAACTAAGCTGCAATTATCCAGTGGTTCCATGTCAAGAGCCAATTATGTCCCCTTGGTTGCTATCCATTCCATTGCCGGATCCGTCCCCGCCTGATACGCGGCAAAGGATTCTTCGATCACCTGATCCGGTTTCAAGGTATCCACATCCTCATCCAGCCAATGAAAATACTTGGTCGAATAGCGGATGGTTATTTCACTGTTCGGCAGCTTGAATTGTTTAACCTCTCCGTAGTGATTGGGTTCGCCGCCGGTAGCTTCTCCCACAAAATAAGCCTTGGTATCTTTCTTGAAACGGACCGCATTGAGAACGGCCGAAGAGAAGGTATCCTTACCGATGATCACATACAGCTTGCCTTGTTGGTTGAAGCTGCTTTTTTTCACTTCTTTGATCAAAGGATCGAGAATGGTGGAGATCCCGCCACGATTTTGCCTCAGATCAATAACCAGCTTATTGACCTCATGGCTTTGGACAAAATCCCAGAATTCCTTGTCGAATATTTCAAAAGGTTTGTCGCGCATTTCACTGCAGCTGCTGTAATTGAGATAAACGGTTTTCTCATCCTTTAAATATTCGTACCAGTAATTTTCGTCCGGATGGCTCCGGTACAGCGGGACAGGTCCTGCCGGCTGTTCGGCCGCCACATAATCTTTATAGCTTATCGGTTTCATTTGCACCGTCTGTGTTTGACCGTCTTTCAGCTCCACACCCAGTTCGATCTCATCCGATGTGCTTAAGCCGAAATATTTCAAAACCCCCGGCATCGGCAGATAATAGATAACCTGGGTCTTAAACCAGCTTTCATTGGCCCCCGCCAGAATAGGCTTCAGCGTATTAGCCGCTTCTTCGATTTTCTTGCCGTTCAGGGTGATGATCCGAGCATCCAGCAGTTTCGCATATTCTTTGCTGGTACCTGTAATATAGATGCCTTCGGCAAACCAATGAAGCTCCAGCGGATACCGGTATTCCGAACCGATGCTGGATCCGGTATGGGTATCGCCGACACCGGCCACAATGACGCTTAAGGCAATCGCGATCTGTTCGTCCGTATAAGCGGGAACCTTCTTTTTCAGTTCCGCCAGCTGTTGCTGGAACGCTTGCTCGGGGAGATGAAAATACAAATCCTTATGGACTTTGGGCAGGGTTTTTTCCAGATAGGTAATGTCGTTCAGCCAGCGGGTGTCCCTGTCCTGGGCCAGGTAAGGCTTGGTTGAAGGGATACTGCTGCAGCCTGCCAGCGAAATCATCAGCACCACGATCAACAAAAGAACAAGCTTAAGCTGTTTCATGATTTTCCCACCCCTTTACCACCATATCCCGATATCGCTTGCTCATGAAAAGATAGAAACACATCATCGCCAGGAGCAAAACGCCGACCCCCGTTAAGATGCTGCCGGTAAATTGATAATGAATAAACCCTTCCAAGGCCTTAATGGCCATGATTCCATGCAGGCTTCCCAAGACAACCGGCAGGATAAAAGCAATCCCGACCTGGGTATAAATACTTTTAGCGATTTCCTGTTTGGTCATGCCGATCTTCATCAGGATCTTATACTGTTCCCGATCCAGGATAGCGTCGCTTAAAATCTTAAAATACAGGGTGCTGAAGGTCGATATCGCGAAGACAACCGCCATCACCAAACCCATAAAATAAAAGGCCCCGATCAGATAGTACTTATATTGATACTGCCCGGCATAGCTGTTGAGATTTTCCCCGGGATTTTTCATCACCGCGGCGATATTTTCCACCAGGGATTGGCTGTCCTCCGGCTCGGTAATGTTGATGCCGTACAGCGTCTTCTCTGTGTCTTTTTCTTTGCTGTTTTCTTTTAATTGCGCGTACTGCTGATCCGTAAGGATATAGGTATTATAATGGCCGATACCCTCCAGCTCACCGACAAACGGGATCTTGACCTCTTTTTTCAAGTTATAGTGCCGGTCCTGGATAACGAAGTCCTGTCCGGTGTAGCTGAAACCGGAAAAAACCAGATTAGAGTGTAAGATACTGACCGTTTCATTGTCCCGGAGTTCAATGCCCTTTAAGATTTGCTGATAATCCTTGGGCCGGGTTATCATCAGTGATTTTTTCACCTCGGAGAGACTGGTAATGAGACACGTTTCCGTCAGCTCCCGTTTGCCATTATGATACGACACTTTGCCGGTCAGGAAATGGGACTCCTGTTCAGCCAGAACCCGATGCGGCGACGTTTGAATCAGGGCTTTGATCTTTTGGTTTGTGGCCTCGTCCTGTCCATAATAGGTGATGCTGTAAGGCGCTTCGACAGCCGTATTGACATCGGCAAAATATTTCAGGGCCAGGCTCCCGCTGAAGGCCGCTAACGTGGCGGCACAGAGTATCGCCGTCATGGACAGGCTGCGGTAATGCGTACCCAGCCGGAACAGCGTATTGCTGAAGCTGACCAGCCTGGACCTTTTATAAATGACTTCTTTCTTCTTAATCAGTGCATTGAGGACGATGGCCAAAAAGCTGCCGAAGAATAAATAGGTGCCGCCGCAGATCAGGAGCAGGATGCTCAGCGTGGTCTGGAAAAAGTCCAACTGCAAACCAAAGGGCAAGTCCAGGATATGCAAGGCCAAATAGTAAGCCACGGCGATACAAACCACACCGACAATCCCGCGAAGCCCTCGGATCTTCGGCAGGTTTTGTTCTTTCCTGGCCGCGTTCAGGATATCGATCAGCCTGCTTCGACGGACCATCAGGTAATTCTTGACGCCCATCAAAAGGATAATAACGGCCAGGATCAAGAGCAGGGCGCCGATGGCCTTGGGCGGAATGTAAAACGGGATCTGGGTTTTCAGAATCATCGCTTTGCCCAGCAGCATAAAAAAAAGCTTGGAAAACAGCAGGCCGAGAGGCAGACCGATGATGACCGCCATGCCTCCGAGCAGAATGCTTTCCAGGGCAAAGACCGTCCCGATCTTACTGCCCGGAATGCCCATCAGCATATAAGTGCCAATTTCTTTGTAACGCAGCTTGTAAAAGAAATTATTGGCATGAAACATAAAGGAAAACACGGTCAAAAGCAGGATGATACTGCATAAGGAGCTGGCCACCTTGGCAAAGACATACTGTCCATCGAGAACCCGCAGGTAAGGGTTATAATTAACCGCCAGAAAGTTATAATAAATCGCCGTCGTCAGGATAAGGACCGCCAAATAAAACCGGTAGAGTTTCAGGTTGTTCTTAAAGAGCAGCCAGGAGATTTTAAAGGCGTTCATTCCTTTCACCTCCCAACAAGGCTACCATATTCAAAATCTTTTTGAAAAACTCGTCACTCTTGCCATTGGCCTCCAGCTTGCCGCTAATCATGCCGTCTTTTAAGAACATGACCCGGTCGCAATAACTGGCGGCAGACGCGTCATGCGTGACCATCACCACCGTCGTCCCGTATTGCTGCCTGACATTCTGAAAGCAGGCCAACAGTTCGGAGGCCGCTTTGGAATCCAGGGCGCCGGTAGGCTCGTCGGCAAACAGTATTTTGGGCGCGTTGACCAGCGCCCGGCAGACGGCCGCTCGTTGCTTCTGGCCGCCCGAAAGCTGATACGGATATTTATCCAGCTGGCTGTCGATGCCGAACAGCGTTGTCAGCTCCCGGACTTTGCCCAGGATTTCAGCCGCTTTGACATTATTCAAGGTTAAGGGCAGCGCAATATTATCCCGGATCGTCATATTATCCAGCAAATTGAATTCCTGAAAAACAAAGCCGATGACATCCCGGCGAAACAGGGCCAGTTCCCTTTCCTTCAAGGCGCTTGTTTCCCTGCCGTCGATGATGACCCCGCCTTGGGTCGGCTTATCAATAGTCGAAATAATATTCAGCAGGGTCGTCTTGCCGGAACCGGACGGTCCCATCACGGCCACAAACGTCCCCGCCTCAATCTCAAAACTAACCTCGTGCAAAGCCCGGCAAACCGCGCCCTGCCCGCCATAAAGCTTAGTCAGGTTCTTTACCTCAATGATCGAAGCCATAAACTTCCTCCTTGTCCTATCCTTACGTGTACTTAACCGCTGCTTATATTGTAGGATCTCTTCCCCGCCGCTACCATCGATTGGCGTGACATTTCAGAAGTTCAATGTGACTTTTCTGTCACCTTAGCTGCGCTGACGCTGCATGTAATCGGACAGTTTATAAAAGGATACAATAAATTCGGTATACACCCCTTGCTCGCTCCGGACGTTCAGGCCGATGCCCAGGGTATTGGCCATTTTTTTAGCGTAGTACATGCCCATGCCGGTGGACTTGGTACTGCTGCGGCCGTTGCTGCCGGTAAACCCTTTGTCAAAGACCCGGCCGAGCTCTTCCGGCGGAATGCCGATGCCGTTATCTCTCAGATGGAGGTGGTATCCCTGTTCGTCTTCCTGACCGGAGATCATGATTTCGCCGTTTTCCGCCGTGTACTTGCTGCTGTTATTCAGGATTTGGGCAACGATATACTGAATCCACTTTTTATCGCTGATCAACCGATACGGACTGATGTTGTTCTGAATACTGATATTCTTGGTGATCATAAATTCGGCGTTAACGCTGATCGCCTCTTTCACCACCTGTCCCAGGTCCATATTTTCCGATAAGATATCCTCGCTGTAATGATTAGCCCTGGCCACAAACAAGGTCTGGTTGACGCGGAATTTCATCTGTTCAATCTGATACAGCAGCTTACTCATGGTCCCTGTTTCCGGCTGCGGCTCATTTTCCAGTCTTTTCACAACCATCTCACAGACGGAAAGGTTCACTTTCAAGTCGTGGACGGTTTGGGTCAAATAATCATTTAAATCGTTCATCCGCTGTTGGTAGTCGTTTTCTTTGCGGCTGAAGCCGTTATGTTGATAGGCCAGTAATTCTTTGCTCAGACTGATTCCCGGGACATTATTTCCGGCTGATTCTGCCGACTCACGGCAAAGCCAGTCCATATCCCGGCCTTCGGTCATGGCTTGCCTGATCTTCGCATAGGCTTTATTCAGCCGCCGAAAATGAAAGAAATAGCCCGCAACGGCTGCGGAAATCACCAGTAAATCTAGATAAAAAATCTCCCCCAGAGTTTTGGCCAGAGGAGTACTTGTCAATAAAATCAGGTTGATCAGGATAATAATGCCCGCCTGACTGGCTATCCATTCCCATTGTTCCTTAATATATGCTGTCATCGTCATAAAACCGCATACCCCATTCCTTTTTTGGTTGTGATAAATGACTGAAGTCCCAATTCCTCCAATTTAAGCCTGACCCGATTGACATTAACCGTCAGGGTATTCTCATTGACATAGATCTCCTCGTCCCACAAGCTCCGCATCAAGGCTTCCCGGGTGATTATTTTCCCTTGATTCTCCAGAAGAAGCCTTAGGATTTTCAGTTCGTTTTTGGTCAGCTCGCATTTCTGATCCGCATACGCCGCCGTCGCTTCCTCCAGGTGAACAGTCAGTCCCCGGCAGCGCAGCACATGGGATTCCTGGAAACTATATTCATAGGTTCTGCGGATAACCGCCTGAAGCTTCGCCACTAAGACGGCATTGTCGAACGGCTTGGCCAGATAATCGTCACCGCCGTTATTCATTCCCATGATGACGTCCATACTGCTGTCCCTGGAAGAAATGAAGATGATCGGCACAGCCGAAATGTCCCGGATTTTCTTACACCAATGAAAACCGTCAAAGCTTGGGATATTGACATCCATTAAGACAACCTGCGGCTGTATGGACAGGAACTCATCGAGAAGGTTGTCAAACATTTCCGCTGTCCGGACATCATAACCCCATTTTATTAAGAGCCGGGATATTTCATCGGCCAGCATTTTATCATCTTCAACAAGATAGATCCGGTATTGGTCCATTGATTGTCACCCTATTGCTTCGAATATTATCATTCCATTTTTATATTATAGTATTTTTACAGATACTTGGAAACAGAAGAAATCTGGCCCCAACAACACCAGACTTCTTCTTTTATCTTATGAGGTGATCAGATGGCTGTTACCACTGACATGATATCCTATGCATGTCCTGTCGTTTTGGTTACTATTAATTCGGCACACTATTTGCTCTCCCCTTTAATTCACTCCTGTCAGGCTTATCCCATATGATGTCAATAAATACAGAAAAGGGCGGTATCCCTATGAGTGATTTTGCTGACCAGCGCTGTCGAAGTAGGAAAACGTCTCAAGGAAGCTAAAGCGCTGCTGCCGCATGCTTATCTCATCCGAAGGTCAGGAAATGTCAAATTCGTCACTGGTGACGAATTTGACATTTCCCAAGCACTCATTATTCTTGGGCTTCCGGAAGAGGAACGGGATGCATTTATCGCTGAGAATGACACAGGCAACACCTCTGTCAAAGGAGTAGCAGTTTATTCCGTCCAACCCTATAGCCGACCGCCCTTAAAGCAGACGTTGTGAGGAATCCTGTGTCTGCCTGGTCCCTCTTTGCTTTTCACTAATTATTAATGATCGTCCCGCCATTGATATGCAAAATCTGGCCGGACATATAGGCTGAGTCCCCACTTGCCAGGAAGAGATAGGCCGGGGCTAGCTCCACGGGCTGGCCGGCCCTCTGCATTGGGGTGGTGCTGCCGAAGGTATGAACTTCGTCGGCACTAAATGAAGCAGGAATAAGCGCTGTCCAAATGGGGCCAGGGGCTATTCCGTTGACTCTGATCCCTTGCTTGCACAAGGATTCCGACATGGATCGGGTAAAAGATACGACAGCACCCTTAGAGGCTGAGTAATCAATTAAACGCACGTGGCCTTCATAGGCAGTAATGGAAGCAGTATTAATAATCACTGATCCTTGGGGTAAATAAGGAAGCGCTGCCCGGGTCAAGTGAAACATCGCAAAAACGTTGGTGCGGAAAGTCCGCTCCAATTGCGCTGAGGTAATATCTAAGATGGAATTTTGGGGATGCTGTTCTCCGGAATTATTGACCAGAATATCAAGATGACCGAAGGTGCGGATTGTCTCTTCAACCGCTTGTTTGCAGAACATTTCATCGCCGACATCCCCCGCTATAAGCAGGCAGCGTCGTCCAAGCTGTTCGATTCTTTCTTTCGTTATTTCGGCATCCTGCTGTTCATTTAAATAAACAACAGCAAGGTCAGCCCCTTCTTTGGCGTATAGAATGGAAACGGCCCGGCCAATCCCACTGTCTCCCCCGCTGATCAGGGCAACCTTACCCTGGAGTTTGTTTCCGGGCTGATAATTAAGATCTTCATAAATAGGGCTGGGATCCATTAAGGTTTCTAAACCTGGCTGAAAGTCCTGATGCTGAGCAGGAAAAGTTGGCTGGGGAATGACTGCTTCTGCCATATTGGTACTCCTTTGTTTTTTCTTTATTTTACCCAATATCAGCAATTATTATCTTCCTCCACCCAGACTAATCCAGCCTTACTATGACGCTGCGTCAATGTCAATAGGTCAAGATAGTATTCCATTAATAACCAGCTGTCTTTATAGATTTGACGGTCAACAAGCAAAATATTTCTATTATTTTTTTTGTAGTGAACGCACAAAAATGAACCCTTCAGGCTATCTTCACTTTATGTTAATATTGCATTAGCATAAATTATGATAAGCTGTGAGGGGAAATTAAATAATACGTATAGCGACCATAAAGTATTGTGACAATATGACAATAGACTCCTTGTTCTAGTTTTCGTATAAGGCAGCGATATCCTGTATTCTACGCTTCATTTCTGTGCGGATATGTAACGGCTCTAAACACTCGCATTTATCCCCAAAACTGAAAAGAATATTGTAGTAGTAATCGTTCTCTATGAAAGGAAAACCAACAATGTAATGCGCATCACCGTCTGGCGAAAAGTCTTCATAAGGGCAATAATCAAGCACCCTGTCCATGACAGATTGATGAATGCGAATTTTGATTTTTGTTTGCATCGTTGCCAACATATCCGTAAAATCCAACTGCGGTTTTTGATAATCGCGTGGCGTAAAAAATTCCTCTTGTAGTTGTAGGTTTGAGGTGCGGGATAGTTTGAATAAGCGAAAATCATTTCTTTTATGGCAATATCCTTGTAAGTACCAATGATTGCTTTTCAATACAAGCTGATACGGCTCGGCTGTTCGTGCGGTTTTATTTCCGTAGCGGTCTGCATAGTCAAAGGTCAGCAGCTTACTTTCCTGTAAAGCTGTTTTTACAATTTCTAAATAGGATTGTATGTTTCGGTTTCCCATCCACGGACTTAAATCGATAACTATTTGATTTGCTTTTAATTCAATGTCTTTCGCTCTATCGGCGGGGATAAAACTCTTGACTTTCGCCAGGGCGTTTACCAGTTCATCCCCTCGTATCATATTGGCAAGACTGGAAAGTCCCATTAAGATAGCGGAAAGGTCGGCTGTCGAAAAAACCTTTCTATCAATCTTGTATTGCTGCATGATTTCAAAGCCGCCGCCCACTCCCGATGTGGCGCGAACAGGAATACCCGCCATGTTAATCGTGTCGATGTCGCGGTAAATTGTGCGGGGTGAAACTTCAAACATATCTGCTAACTCCTGTGCGCCGATACGCTCTTGATCAAGGAGTATCAAAATAATGCTTACAAGCCTGTCAACTTTCATCGGATAGCCGCCTTCAAAATTTCTTTTTATCAGTATGTATTGTTGCCATACTGTTGTCAACAATTACACGGTACAATAAAATAGCAAACAAATCAATTAGGAGGAGACACGATGCAAAAAAAAGCCTTAGTAATCATTGATATTCAAAATGATATAACCAAGAATTATAAGGATATTATTGACAATATCAATAAAGCGATTGATTGGGCCGTCCATAATCATATTCATGTTATTTATATACGGCATGAAAATTTATCAGCCGGCACGAGGACTTTTAAACCCAATACACAGGGGTCTGAATTAGCTTCAGACTTGAAAATAGTATCAAAAAATGTATTTACAAAATACAAAGGAAACGCCTTAAGCAGTGAAGAGTTTACAGACTTTATTAGTAAAAATGAAATAGGTGATTTCTACATAACAGGAGCAGATGCTGCTCTATGTGTTAAATCAACCTGTTACAACTTGTGCAAAGCAAATTATGGTGTTAATGTCCTATCCGATTGCATTACCAGTTATGATAAAAGGAAAATTGACGAAATGCTGCGCTATTTTGAAAGTAAAGGCAGTAAAATCATTCGTTTAAATGACTTGTTATCGAATCACATCGATTCACTTGGATGAGCAAACATAAAAAGCAGTCTGGATCCCGGCGTCAATCACCTCCACATGTGAAATTAATTCTTGCTGACGTGTCTTTACGGCAAAATAAGTTTGTCCAATTGCAATCACTTTTTTTCGAGAGTCTCCATTTTGAACAATTAAATAACACGCATACCGGGAAAGCATTATATCTTCTATCTCTCGTTCAGCACCTGAACCGATATCAACCATTTTGCCAACGTTGGCAAAATGGTCAGACAAAATATTACCGCTGTTTTGGCAGGCAATTTTTGCTTTATCGATGACTTCATTAAACCTGCGCCATTGTTGATATTCCAATACAACCTTTAACTCTCTGGCATACCAAAACTCAATACCTTCTGTAGTAAAATGTTTGATGGCCTCAAAAGTTTTTTCAGAATAACTTTCTATCTCAGTCATATGAACTCTCCCCCTCTGAGACAATCGCTAGCGAACATACGTTCTAATGGTATTTTATACCATATAATTCAACATAGCAAGAGAAAAATAAGTGAAATATCATCGGAAGTTTTCTGGCAAATATTCTTGTCCCGTTGAATTCTCCCTTGACCACCGGGGGCAAGAACTGTTCTCAAGTTCTTTATCCTTGGCGTGTTGAAGCTGTCCACTATTCCCAAAGCGATCAATAATAACGCCAGCTAGAGAATTACATATTTTTAACTATTTCTTCCTTAATTTCCATATTCCTCTAATTTCTCGACACAAAATTTTCCTATTTCAAAAGGCATAACCTATTGTCTAAGTTATGCCTGAAACAATTTCTACAAAACTAATTGATTGCAACTTTTTTGCTGTACGAAATCATTCCTTTAAGCCATTTAAGAGCGGCAACGGCACATAATACTTGACATACCGGTTGCCATTTTTATCTGTCAAATATCCGTTCTTATCTTTAACCATAACGGTCGCCCTTTTATTAATTCTATAGAGAATACCGGTGAGTCTTTTTCCCTCAAAATTAAAGGAGACGTTATCGCCAATATTCAGTCCAAGCTTTTGCGTGGCGATTTGATTCGATGTCGGGAGTTTATGGGTACTCTCAATATGCCCGAATATATTCCTTGCCAAAGATTTAAATCTCTCCTGGGTGCAGTTGGACTTGTGATAATGGATGAATTCTATGACATGGCAGAGCTCATGCTCAAAAATCAGCTGCAGTGCTTCCAGATTGTTGCTGGTTAGAATTCCGCCAACCATCTTGTTCCCTTCCAACATTCCGTAGTTAAACAATAAATTGACACTGATCCGAATTTCAATGACTAGTTCCTCTGGTTGAATTTTCACGATATTCTTTGGACATAGTGTTAAACCTGCACTTTTAGTCATACGTCGGGATAGTGAAAATCTGAGCTTTCCGGGAAAGTTGTTCTGGAACCAATTTTCAAAGAAGATCTGGTCATAGAGATGAAACAGCAATTCAAGGTCTTTGGTGGATACGGTGTTAATGTCCCCGCTTTTGATGTTTGAAGATTGATGTATTAAACCCTTCGAAACATCTGCACGTCTTTTTTCGATATTATTTAATTTTATTTTCAAAATATCAAGCATTTATTTGTCCTTAATAATTCGATTATAGCTTCTAGAGACTGTTTTCTGCCTCTACTACTAAATTTCCTGCTTAATAGACAGTCAAAATTACTTCCAGTGCGACCTGAGACGCAAGAAAGCAAAGGGCTGATCCCTTACAAATTAAAGGGAAAACCACCAGTACCTTGATTTGGATTACCTAAAACCTGGGTAATACTAGGGTAAAGTATGGGTTGCATTTACAAAGTCAATTGAGGATTCTCCGTATCTTGATTTACCTACTTCAAATTAATGTATAAAAAAAGAACCGAATATGATATACTATTATCAAAGAGGAACCATGCTGCTAACATGATTCCTCACAACAGCCGCTTTAAAGACGGTTGGCATAAAGATTAGGGTTAAAAGTAAACCGCTTACCTATGGTCAGGAGCGGTTTATTTCCATTCACTCCTCTGTTTTTTATTCTATGACTGGATACACCATTTGCATCAATAATCCAGCTGTGTCCTTCATCGGATTTTCCGGTATTGTCACCAGCTCATTCTCACACCCGATCATCCCGGTAACTGCGAGACAAAGTGCATCAATGACATCATCTACTTTTTTTATTTTTCATCCCTGTCAATCTTTGAAAGACAGAGATATACTCTTTTTCAACGTTGGCGTGATCTTCATAAGTAAATTGATGTTCCGCAGCCTTTTGCGGAATGTGTTCAAAAATCGGATAATCCATGAGCACTTCAAATTCATAATAGAGCAAGGTATCGTCAATGTCATCAATCTGTGCTAACTCCGTTTCGGTCAAATCCCCTAAACCAAACCGGTCATAAATCATCGCCTGCAATCTGGATTCAATGGCAATATAATCAGGCAAATGTTGTTTGACCGGGCGCGTTATATCGGAAATATAAGTCTCACTGGCATCATGCAAGAGGCACGCGAGTTGGACCCGTTCCGAACATTCCCGAGCTTTTGCCTCTTTATAGCAGTTCAAGGAATGCTGAGCCACTGAATAAAAATGGCTGCAATGACCGTTAGCTCTGGTCATCAAGGACTGGGCGTGGGCAATATCTTCGATTTTTATGTCCTCTTTGATGGGATTGAGCGGGTAAAATATAACTTTGGTGTAGGTAATGATGTGATTTTGCAATTGTGCCTCCAATAAATTTACTCTTTATAGTCTGAATTTATCATATCATTTTCCCGCTTCAAAAGAAAAATTTTTGATTCGAGGCTTTCTATGTACATTTGTTCTGTTTGCTGCTGAATCTCCTGCAGCTGCTCAATGATAACAGTTACCTTATTGAACAGTTCCGTATACATCTTTTTGTAATCCGCCAATTTGTATCACCTTAATAATCCAATATTTTTCACCAAATACTATTTTATGCGAAAAACGCATACAATTCAATATGCGCTTACTGCATAAACTACAATAACATTAAGGTGATTAGCATGTACCAACGACTAAGAGACCTAAGAGAAGATCGCGACCTCAATCAGCAGGCACTTGCTGATTTGCTTAATGTCAGCCAAACCACCTATTCGCGGTATGAAAGCGGGACTTTGGACATTCCCAGTGTTTCGCTGATTAAGCTTGCTGAATTTTATGAAACGAGTGTAGATTATCTGCTCGGGCTTACCGATAAGAGGAAGCCTTACCGCTGACGATATTTTGCCCCTCCTGCCATCACATCATATTGACACATTGACGCATCACATTGATTGTTTTTACTAAGTGTAAATTAATGTATAAAAAGTAAACCTAATATGATATACTAATATCAAATAGGAACCATGCTGCAAACATGATTCCTCACAACAGCCGCTTTAAGACGGTTGGCTAAGCAGTTAACGGAATAAACCGCTAATCCTTGCTCAGGGGCGGTTTATTTCTTTTTGTGAAACGAAAGTACCAAGACAACTAATGTCCCAAATGAGATCATCAGTGTTAAAGCCTGATATACTTCCAAAGCATCACCTCCCTTCGGAGGAAATGCCAACCGCCCTTAGCCATCTGTTGTATAAATATTATACCATATATTTACATAATTTGGACAAATTTATCCCAATATATCCAATAATGTTGAATTTAACCAATCACCTTAATTGCATTATCCTTAATCGAAGTAACCGCTTCGACAATCAGCTTTTGCTTCGCCGAATCAAAAAGTTTTATAAAGCTCTGCGGTTTGTCAAAAGGCGGTTTCATCAGTTCCGATACGCTTTCGATATAACCGTTTTGGACAATGTGGTTCACGATCTTTTTAACAAAGACAATCTGGGACTGGCTTAAAGACTGGTCATTAATGAATTCGGAAAAGGCAGCAACTGCAGCATCATACTCCATTTTGGCAATTTTTCGGACCAGCAAGCCAAACGGCGTATCCTGGTATTCCCTCTTATAATCCTCAAGCGTGCCCAGTTCACCGGTCAAGATATGTTCTAAGCTTTGGTAGTCTTTGGATGTCAGTTGTATATTATTCCTCAATTTATGAATAGCAATATGGTCTTTGTGCTGCTCAATATAGCGGTTTACCTTAACCTTATAGTCTGTAAAATCATAGGCCGGGTCTAAGGGATCTCCTTCTTTCACCATCAGGATATCATCTTTGAGATTCGTATAAATTGGGTTCTTATTGGGGCCCTCATCCACCAGAAACTTGATTAAACCGCGAAGCTCCACCCTCACCTTTTCAAATGTTACACTATCGGATGTTTTCCAGAATTCGTCGGTGCCAATGGTAGTGATGAGTTCGACTTTCTCTTTGATCTGGGCGATCGTCATTCGCTTACTTAGATTGATACCAATATTAATGAGCTCTTTTTTACCCTTTTGAAACTGTCCCAGACCTTCGATCTGAGCAATCATGAGCCCATACATCAAGTTGTCAAAGCGTTTTGCATATTCGTCTGTATCATCCAGATAAACAATTGGGGCCAAATATTTGGTAAGATCATGCTTATCACGATCAGATAGACAGGTAAAAGCCTCTTGCTGTTTATATTTCTCAACGTATTGGCGCTGTAATTTTACAGACACCAATTCTGGATTCAGCGCGTTAATTTGACTTAACACTGTCTGAATCAGGCTGCTTCGGATTTCCTGGTAAGGTGCATCGATAAAGGCAGATTGTTGGAGAAGATGGATCAAGCGAATTCTTTTCGCAAAGATCGCTTCTGAAAGACTTTGGGTCTCGCTTCCGGTTAAGCCATCTTTGTTGGTTCGGAAAAATTCAAAGTTTCCCAAGTAATCAAAAATCAAAAAATGCGTCTTATGCTGATCTTCACCGAAGAGATTGGGACAAAGCCTCGTTCCCCGGCCAATCATCTGCCAGAACTTTATTTTCGAGCGGACGCGCTTAAAAAATACGAGGTTGAGGATTTCCGGCACATCGATACCGGTATCCAGCATGTCCACCGATACGGCAATGTGTGGATCTCTTGCCGCGATTTTAAAATCAATGATGAGGGTTTGCGCATAGCTGTCATCACAAACAATTCGCTTCGCAAAGCTCCCGTGATATTGGGGATAGAGTTTATTAAATCGCTCGATGATATATTGTGCGTGCATTTTGTTCTGAGCAAAAATTATGGTTTTCCCTAAACGATCCCCACCTGCGACCTTTAACCCTTTGATCATCAGATCTTCAAGGACGGTATCGACTGTAGACTGGTTGAAGATAAAATCATTGATCAAAATATTCAAAGATCGCCCGGTACTTTTTAAAGATACTGCGATGGGCTTCATCAATGATAATCAAATCAAAATGAGCCGGGGTAAATAACCGCTGCCCCTCCTTGGTCTTTGCTGAATCGATGGAATTTAGCATCGTCGGATAAGTGGAAAAGACGATGCGGGAATTCTTATCTTCTTTGTTGCTTAGGAGGTTACACAGTCTTATGGATTAAATTCTTTCCTGATATCCGTAAACACATCTTTCGCCGAACGTCCTTTATCGAAGTTATACGGGTATGATCTTATCGGTTTATGGACATTGGTATTTTCGAATTCTAACTCCTACTAACGATTTGATTTATAAAACCTTCATTTTTTTCTCTGATCTGGGTGCTTTCAATAGGTACGTACTGCCCATTTGAAACAATGCTAAACCCTAAAATTTCTGACAAAGTAGCTGATTTTTCTTCCAACAATAGCGAATTGTTTTCCAGTATTTTATTAATGCTGGCTATAAATTTAGGCGAAGAGAGTTTTTGTATTATTTCTTGGCCCTCTATATATTCTCTGGGAGCATCGCAATCTTTGATTATACTAGCACGAGAAAGCTTTCTAATTTTTGCAGCGAGCATAACCGACAAAATAAAAATATCCATAAGTTCACGTTGTGCTTCCTCGCTAGTCATATTGTATACATATTTTTTATGCGCCTCATCAAGCTCTTGTGAAACTATTCCCGAAGTAGTTTTGCTAGTAGTAGCGATTTTTGTATTTTGCACAGGACTTTCTTTTCTGGTATTCTGAATCTTTCTTTTGTTCTTGTCATCAACCCACATCTCTTTCATTGCAGGTACTGCCTTTTTTTGCCACCATAATTTTACACGAGGGGCGACAACTTCATCTATCACCTGTTTGGTTATATCAGCGATAATTCCACTTAACAATTTTGCAAGTTCCTGCGCTTCAGGAGATAGTTCTTTCTCCCGCCGTGATTCTTGGTAGTTATACGGCTCGTCATATCGATATTCGCTTTCGTCGACTTTAACCCACTCAGCTTGGCCAACAATCTGATTTGTCTCGTTATCCAAAAGTGTACCTCGAAACGCTTCTTCTTTATTCTTGACTGATGCAAGATGGGTTCCTTCTTTACAAATAGGAATATATAAATCTCCACTTTGTCTACGCTGCCCCATAGTCGACCTCCTTTTTCTAACTCAATATGGCTCAAACCGTTAATATTGATGTCTTGTATGTATTTTTGCATTTTTTCGTAGAGGTAAATACGCCGATACAGTTTTTTTGATTTTCCTCGTTCAATGGAATATGTCCACGTTTATAGGTCAAGACGTCGATATTGATGTTTTTCCATCGTGTCGATGGAACGATAGCATCAGATTGATGTCGGGTATGTGTTTGGCTGATTTTCCGTTCTCGGAAATAAGTCAAAATCCATGTCATATTATGCTGGTAAAGTTCCAGTATTTTTTGCTGTTTCAACAGCTGTTTTTAACTCATCAATTTTGTTCTCTTTAATCTCTTCCCATGTTATTGATGCATTAGTAGCAATGGCAATTTTACAGAAATCAAGATACTTGAGCAACACCTTCCGAACAACATCTTCCATATCTTTCAGTTCGACGGCGGTAATATTTCTTCCATCACCTTCATGTAAAGATTCCGAGCGAAATCTATAAAAATTTTTCATTTTATCATAAAGTGTGCGTATTCTTGTCGGATCGCTTTCCAAAAGAACAGAAACTCTTTTAGAAAGAACTTCTTTTTTCCCTTGTTGGTTGGTAGCAAGTAGTACCATTTCCAGCGCAGTAGTATATTGTTCAAATCCGGTTGGAATATCAATCTGTTCTAATCCCCATGTAAATTCATCAATACAATTTTTAAGCAAATCATACTCTTGTCCGGAATAGTCCCGAATGAATTGATTACAATTAGCTGCATCTTCAGGTGTTAAAGTAAAAAAAGTGTTATCAACTATATTTCTTGTCACATTATCACTGGTGTGTTTCTGTGTATTATTGATAAATCCCATGATTGTAAAATGATGCTCAAAAAAGATTTCCTTAAATCCAATGTTTCCTTTTTTGAATAAGCGCAATAAAGAGACAGTTCGATTTAAAAAATCAACTTGACCTTCTTTATATGCTTCCAGTTGCTCTGGGCACATCAAATCTCGGTCTGTTAAGGCAATTCCAGGTTTCAATTGTGGCGGTTGCACTCTGTATATTTCGTCTTTGTGAATAGACATAAAATATACGCCTTTATCATCACTAAGGCGAGAACCCATGTATCCTGTAGTAAGATTACCATTCCCATCAGTAATTTTATTCTTAAATGGTATGTCTTCAAGATATATTTTTTTAGCTATATACCCATTCCCAAGTTGCAACGCAGAAATGCTTTCATCGCAATAAAGGATAATCCCATCAATTGTCACATTTACATCTTCCGACATATATTCACCTCCCAGCTTAGAGTTTTGATTTACTATACGATTGCACCATGTTTTTCAAGCCATGACAATAAAAACGGTCTGTCATTGTTTGCAGACACTTCATACCATTGCGAACAAAGGCGATACTGTTCGCCCTTTATAACAAGCGGTTTCGCATAATAACGTATGGAGTCATATTCCTCACTTGCCAAGACAAGAAGCGGAAAATCTATGCCGAAAACACTCTTCGAGTATTCTTTTGTCCGCATCAGATTGATCTCCTCTTCATCAACTTTACCGTCCTCCAAAGCTTCTCGCAAAAAGGTTTGCGCGATTTTACCTATCTTCAATTCTGATAATGTGACATCGGAAACAGCCTGCGAAACCGCTACTTTTGGCACACGTAATTTCCATTGCCGCCGATCGTCACCAAACATCTTTACTAGTTGGTACCCGCGCATAAACAATTCAGATGTATCCGAAATCCCGTCACTTGCAATAAGTATAGGCTCGAGCACCATTTCATTAAAATCATCATTTGCAATAATTCGTACTGTGAAATGATAATTGTGTTCGAAAAGCAACGTGTTCAAGTCTTCAATGCAGGGCTCTAAATCGTTGGTTACGGCGTTATGTATTTTAGGGGACGCAAAAATAATCTCGCCTTTTGTGATGTCGAAATAACCGATTAGACACAGGGCAGTTCTTATAAATTTCTTTATAACTCGCGTGACTGTTTCCTGACGGTCTCCATAATTGAGCCCACTTTCATGAAAAGCAACATCGATGGCATATATTTCAGTTTCATCATCTGACATTGAAATACCAAGTGCGTCAACCTCTGCTTGCATTAGAAGCTGAGAAAGCGAATTGTTCTTATAAATTCCATATCCGTATTTATTCTGAAAGTGTTCATCTGTAATACTCATGAACCGCTTTAATTCTTCTTCGCCATTAAGCTGCCAAGTGGGAGATGGTTTCCAATTCGTCTGTACCACCTGACACTCTTTAACGTGGCGAAGCCATGAGTAAAACAACGATTCTCCCATTTCAATCTTCATTACGGTGGTTCCTCTCTTTCTGGTTCAGAATGTCCAACCTTCTATATCAGCTAACTCAGTCACATTGTAACAAGGAATGCTGTATGCTTCGCATATCTTAGGTATTTTCTTCGGCGAGCTTTTATTTTCTTCCGTAATCACAGCAATCTGATACTTCATTGCGGTGGCAATAAGGAATGCATCACCTGATGATTTCATGTTTGAAAAACTAAGTAACTCTGGATGTTCGTTCACGATTTTTGCTACATTCTGCTGTACCATAGCATCCACGGGCAAAACAGTGCAACTATTCCGTTGCAGCCACTGTTTCAAAGCATCATCTTCTACCTCATCTTCAATCTCCGAGCAGATGACTATCTCCTTCGATTTTACCATCTCGTCAATGTTCTGCCACAAAGTACTGTACACGGTACGGCGGTGAGGCTCGTCCGCCTTTTGAGATAAAATCGAACAAGTGTCGATTACGTAGCGATACGGAGGCGGTATCAGAGTATATTGCTCTCCATAGGCGGGTGTCACCATTTAGCCACCTCCGTCAAGAATTTTGGTATGTGCTTCTCCTTGATACCGAGAAGCCCAGACACCTCTTGTTTACTAAAGTAGCCGTCGCCGTACCCAATGAGGAGAACTTTGCAAATTGCTGGGCTTGTTTTGTCAACCGCTTCGCGGGACGGCACCTTTGCAATTTTAGGAGCCCTGCCTTCCTTCCGAGCAACTTTCTGTGCCTGTCTTTCTTTCTCGAAATTCTGACGAATTTCGTTTGCATAGGTTTCGTATTCATCTTTTGAAATCCGATCCGTGTCATACAGTCTGCGAATGATAACTTCTTTACTAACGCTATACTTCTTAGCGATAGCTTCAATCGTATCCAAGCTGAAACTAGTGATCTTCTGCGCGGTTAGAACGACTCTGAGTGAAGCCGTTGGAACAAGCACTTCTCCAGCTACAGCATTACAGAATACTTCTTCATTCTGTGAGGAGAAAGAAGTAAACATCTCATTGCACAGAGTGGATTGCTTTTTTAAGATATGAACAAGCTCGTGAATAATGGAAAATGTCTTGGCTGGGTATCTGTCATTGTCGTTGATTCCTACAATTGGTGCGGTCTCATTGAAAATGGAGATGCCACGAGCAACTTCAACATCGACGCCTGTAAAGCAATGAACAAATATTCCCTTGTTTTCAACCTGCTGACGAATATACAGATAAAACTGGCGGGCAGACTGTAGCTTAAACTGGTCATTCAATTCCAATTTGAAATATGTCCTGATTAGTCCCGCATATTCTGCTACGCTTGCCGTGTCAGGAATAGTGGGTAAAGCCAACAGTCGGGCAGTAATATCCAATTCGGATTCAGCCGATATCAGGAATTCGTGACAACGGATTAGCTCGGCAATCGCCAGATTTAATGAACTTTCATCAACTGATGCATATTGCAAAGTCCTCAAGTTGCGTAATGATGGCAATTGTTTAATCGGAAGGTTATCTTTTTGCATATATAGACCAGCAAACGGTACTTTCAGAGCTTTAGCGAGAGTCTTTGCCTGATTTAAGGTGGGGTATGCGTCATTTGAAGCGTCGAGCCATAAGCCCACTTTATCCTCAGCAAGCCCTGTTTTCTTTGCAAGAAAAGCGGTTGTGACGCCTATCTGTGCACAGATGAAGTTGATGGTTTCTTTGTTGATGTTAGCGTCTATTCTTGCCGCCATGAAAAGACCTCCCTTCCGAAAATATTCTTTGATTCATTATATATGCGTATTTTCTATTCCACACCCAAAGCCTTAAATACAGCTTCATGCGGGGTTGAATAAAAGATCAGGCTAAACGCGCCAATGAGGTCTGAGGGAACCGTTCCGAGTTCGGCGGCTGAGGTTATAGGTATAAGTACCTTCTTCGCACCGGCATCAAGGCAGACTTGCAGAACGCTCGCCAGCTCTTCTACTTTGAGGATTGTACCGCTGATACTGATTTCGCCCAGAACAGCAAGGCTTGATAGCGTCGGTTTGTTTAAGGCGCAGGAAGCAAGCGCAATAACAGACGCTAATGTCAGGTATTTCGTCATTCCAATTCCATTCAGGTCTTGGTAGTTGATGATGTAGTCTTTTGTAGTTGTGCTGATCTGCCCACTTATTTGGTTACCGCTCGCCTTCAGATAGTTGAATGCGGTGTTTGTGGCTTCTTTTGCGTCACGATCTGATCCAAGCCCTGTGCGCTCAAATTTGCCGTTGCCGGGAAGCATCTGCGTTTCGAGACGATACACGCCTATCATTCCAGTCTTGCCCTGCGAGATGGTATAGACATTGCCTGGGTCCGTCAGTCCTTCAGGTATTATCTTGCCGCCACCATGCTCAGGCACTGACACATAATGTTCTTCAAAGGTTTCATTGTCGATGTAAGAGAAGTTCACATCATAGAACTCCATCCCGCCGATTTTCTTTAGCTGTTCCTTAACACGGCGGCGCATTTCGAGGGCAAAGATCAATATTTCCTTAATCTCATCTTTGGTAAACTCGCCGTTGGGATAGAGCAGCTTAGTGAAGCCGGATACCATCTTTCGGACGGCAATAACATCACGCTGATTCAGGTTGCTTCCAAAATGGAAGTATTTGTCGCAGACATCTCCGAACGGCTCTTTACGCATCTGCCGCATAAATTCAGCAAGGTAGTCCGTAATAAAACCGTAGTCGTTGGTGAACGATTCGGGGCGATATTTTGGAATCTCCCAGCCAGGGATATAGCAGTGCATACGGTCAAGAAACGCCGTATCATATGCCATAGCTTCGGGGAATGGGTCAAACAGATGCGAGGTTTTCAAAAGCACGTCCACGCTCTGGTTGATGTTGCCCACAAATGCCATTGAAGCGGAAGCCGCCTTTTCCTCTTTACCTCTGGCGAAAGATCCGGAAGCCATATAGTCCTTCATAATCTGAACGCCGTCTTTATCCTTAAAAGTAATGCCCGCCACTTCGTCGAAAGCCACACAATCCCAAAGACCGACAAGCCCGACTTGCTTGCTCGCCATATTGTAGAAAAGGTTAGCAACTGTAGTCTGCCCACCAGACACAAGGATGGAGTTCGGCGATATCTCCTTATAAAGGTGCGACTTGCCTGTGCTGCGGGGTCCAAGTTCGCACAGGTTGAAGTTGTTTTCAATCAGCGGGAGCATACGGGCGAGTTGCAGCCAATTCTCACGATTGGTGAAGCGGTCAGCTTCCATACCCGTGGAGCGGAGCAAAACGGTAATCCAATCATCCTTAGTAAAAGCGCGACGACCGTTCTTAATTTCATCCATATCGATGTGCGGCATTTGAATCGGCGTCAGCTTCACGATGCGAATTGGTGTGGACTTTTTGTCTTCCTCTATGTACTCGTATTCAAGCCCGATAATACACCAAATGCCCCCACAGAGCAGGCGATCGTACTTCGATACATATTCTGAAGATATGGGAATGTTCCTAACGCCAAGGTTTGAAAAATCAGCTTCATAACGGTCTAGCCTGATATTCAGGTTAACCGTTATGCGGTCGATGACCGTGTAACTGCCGCGTTCACGGAGCGACGACAGCACTTTTTGTGCTTCGTCAGGGCGCACGAAGTTTTCCGAAAGAATTCGTTTGACGTTCGCAACGCCAGTTTCGATAATTTGAGGGTCGTCGGAAGAGCAGTACTGCCCAAGCAAAAACTCCAAGACATAGACAGGTACATTCGCACCCTCTTTGATAGCCTTGGTCAGGTCTTTACGGACAATTTTGCCGTCGAAATGCTCTCGCAATTTTCGATTGATTACTTCATTTGCGTCATCTACTTCCGGTTTATACCCATTTGATTCTAAATCCATAGCAGAATCCTCCTTGCGTTACAGATCAAAGCCGAAATCATCGGCAAACGCTATGTCAATGCGGAACTCGACCTCTTCAGGAGCATCGGTATCATTTGCAATGACAAGGCGGTATAATTTGTTTTTGTTGTACTGCGCCTGTTTCAGCGCAAATCTAACTCTGAACACTCGGTCGGAAGCATTATTGCTTGTTCTGTCAGTAATAACCGTCTGGAAGTCGCTAACAGGCACGCCAACCTCATCGGTAAAATACAGGGTATAATTGCACGGCTGAACCTTATCGCCAATAGGCTGCTTTTGCAGGAAGTCGAGTGAGAACATCAGGTTTGACACCTTGCGGCTTTCGGATATGAGTGAAAGGCCCGGATTCTGTACCTCGACATACTTCTTGTAACCCGTTCGCATACCCTTATAGACGATGACCGGAACGACCATCTCCTGCATACTAATTCCGCCGTGGACATAGTTCTCGCCGCCACCCTGTACTTTGATACGAACGGTATCCTGTGGAGCATAACCTTTCATTGGCTCTCCGCCGATAGTCCGCTCTGTTTTGACAGGCAATAGATAGTCCGCATTCGTTTCAGGCGACACAAGGGCGTAGCGTCTGCCCAGTTCCAATATATCGCCGTTAAAGGTCTGCTTACTGATTTTTTGGCTTTCTTCAAGGGGCTTGTAGGTGTATAGGAAGCCGTGGTCGGCGGTGATGAAGATGTTCACTCCACTCAGGTCGTTTACGATGATCTTTACGATGGCGGTCAATTCGTCAATTGCATCGTAACAAGCCTCGAACACTTTCGTTTCAGTGGCGGCTTTATCACCGAGAGCGTCAATCGTGTTGTGGTAGATATAAGTAATCTCCTTACCCGCAACCAATTCACGCCGTTCTTGCTTCTTCATTTGAAGCAGTTCTTTATAGATAACTGCTACGCTATCGTGGTTAGCGGCATTTAGTATAGTGCCGCGCTGAGCAGTGCTGACGGCAGGATTGCCATCCACAAATACGTCGATCTTTTCGTTTGCCGATACCTCTTTACCGGGCAGTAGAGCTGCCATCCCAAATTTCGTGATGCTTGGAAACACGGCCTGCACGGCTTCAAGTGTCGCCGTACCCTTAGTGGCGTGGCTTAGGGTTTCGGATAGTTCGGCGGCGACCTCGTAGCGTAAGGCATCGGAAATCACAACGAACACGCGGTTACCCTTACTAACATTCGGAGAAACATAACGATTATAAAATCTCCGCTGTTCATTTATCTCTGAAACATAGCCGAGCGACTCCAAATCGCTTGCTATGGCTTTTGTCCAAGTGTAAGTGAGTTGCTTTAGGAACCACTCACGGTATAAACCCTCCACTACATCGGAACACTTCTTCACAGCATCTTCCAAGAGGGCATTCGGACTTTTCAGGGTATTGCCGAAGCAGAAGTGGAAATGCCTATAATGGCTGTCCATCTCATAAGCGTCAGTTGTGTATAGCTTCCAGACCTTTACAGGTTCAACAATATGAAATCCGTCGATGTGTGAGAGGTAAAACTCTTGCATTTTTGCGATGTAATACAGGCTTTCGAGGTAATCCTCGGTCAGGGCATACCAAGCGGCGGTGCGTCGGTTTTCGACAGCACCAATAATGTCCTCAACTTTAATGACGTTCTCAGTAATCTCTTTAAAATAACGCTTGAGTATGCTTTCGTTAATGGCTGGGAATGTATCGCTCTTTAGAAGGATACTTATTTCCGTCTTGTCAAAGCGGTCACCAAGGCGCAATTCACGTTCCACATAATGGCAAATCTCCTCCAAGTCACCACTGCCATCGCCGCGCTGCCATTCATGAACAAGCTGATAGCAGTACGCTTTGTTGGAATCGGACGCAAACCGCTCCAAGCCTCGCAGGGCAGAAGCTGGCATCGTCTGCGACAGGGCGGTGATGAGGATATGTGCGGCAAGTTCGGAAAGCGGGCGGTCGTCGCTATTTTGATAACCTGGGTACTTCTGAACTAACTGCCAGAACGCTTCAATGTTGCCAAACTTCTCAATGTTAATCAGTGCATCGTTACTTTCTTTTTCCAAGCCTGCCGACAGAACAGCGATGATAACATCTTGTGCCGAGCCACCATTTATTCCGCACAGCACCGCCATAATGTCAATGTGAAGCTGCAGTGGTGTTTGGTAAGTATGCCCGATTCTTTTCAGCTTCGCCTTGCGGTCTTTGTTGTCAAGGAATTTGGAGTATAGTTTCATGGTCTTGCGCATTGCCGATGACGGCTCAACGAGCAACTCCTCCATTTGGAGTGACACAAGGTCAGCGCGGAAATCCTCGCTATAAAACTTGATGTCCAGCAGCCAATCGTCATGTTGGTCTTTCTCGTAGGACAGTGGGTCGTAGACAAGATAGTCGCTCGTCAAATCATCGGCCGACAGTAGTTTTTTGACGGCGAAGTTGTTTGATCCGGTAAGTTTAATGACACTCACTCCGGGCAGATCGAGCTCGTCAACTCCATCTGAAAATTCGCCGTCCTCGTCGTGCCAGAAGACGATTCGGCGTTTATGAAATTCAGTCAGCGGCGCGGCGAACCGTTCCGCGAGCCTTAGTTTTATCGTTTCTGACAGCATAGTGTCCTCCTATATCTTCGCCAGAACATCTGTAAAGATCTCATAGTTCTTCTTAACACCGTCGTCGAGGTCAATCATGATGTTTTGGTCGGCGAGGTGGTGCACCTTTTCCTCATATACGCCAATTTCTCGTGACTGCTCTGTCAGCTTATCCTGCTGTTTTAGCAGTCTTGCACGGTCAGCTCCTGTTGCAGAGGTTAAGGCAGTGGTGATATGGACAAGCTGTGTGCGATAACGCTCTTGTTGTTCGTGAACATAATCTGTCCGCAGTTTGGCGAGCAAGTCACGAGAATAGCGGTGTAAGTAAATAAGAGCCTTGAAGCCGTTCTTTTTTCCGCTGTCAAACAGCCAGTAAATCGGTCGTTTCTGATAAATCTTGCAATGTTCTGAGTAAAAGTCGTTCAGGAAGTAGTTTCGAATGACCTCGCGCGGCGTACCCTTACCGCCGATCGCCTCGGCGATAAACTTAAGGTTCTCATCCAGGGTTTCCGCACCGTAGACCACACGCACAAAGTCCACAAACCGCCCCACGATGTCGTCATCAAAATACTCGTCGTCGCAAATCGGGATGATATTATCCTTGTCAGGGATAAATGTTCTATACTTGCCCGCGTCCCAGTGCCCGCCACCATAGACAAGCCCCTCTGCATCAAGCGAGTACCGTCCAAACATACAACCCACGGCATAACTGACAAAACTTCGAACCTCACGTCCTAAGTCAGCGCGACGCACAGTCACGTCTTTGTCCTCAACCTCGGGTGCGAGTTCATCCTGCAAGCCGTAGATGTCGATAAATATACGATTGATTTCTTCCTCGTTGGCTTTGAGCTTTTCGAACCGTTCAGCTGCCTTATGCTTCCATTTGTCAAACGCCGCCGCAACCGTCCGCTCGCCACAGACGAGCGGGTGACAGACAAAGTCCCATGATGTTTCAGTACTGTCGTAATCGTTTTTGACGAAGGTCTTGTTATTGCAAACTAATCTGAGAATCGAATCAGCCAAAGCGATATCATGAATCAACGGCATAGATTTAACAGTGCCAACTTCGTAGTTCAAAGTTTGGCTTAACACATTCATTAGGAACTGCATCACCACTGAGTTAGTAAAGCCTAGCAAGTACATTAAGTCAGCACCTTTGCTGAAAATTGAGCAACCTGCAACATCAAAAGCTGAACCTATTGGTACATAACGCATCGAGAAGCTTCCACTCGTAACTTTTGACCAAGTAATGCTTTCCTTAAAATAGAACTCCTTTGACGGTAAGTGGTTACCGACCGTTTGGAGATTGCAGTAGCTTGGGTAGTCAAAACGAATCACCCATTCTTGTTTAAAATACCACCGTTGAAATGAACCGCCTTTGTTATACGGGATATATTTATTTTTACTGTCGAAAAACTCATTTATGTTATTGTGGCTTATTCCTATATCATTACGTTTTACTTCAAACCACAGACGCAAAAACTTTTCGTTGTCACCAGTTGCCAATCCTTGACGCGGAAAATATATATCATCAATTAACTTATTCTCCGAAAATAGCCTAAAAACACTCTCTCCTGCCCAATACGCCACAGGGCTGCCCGGTATTTTTGCAAAATTATCTTCGCAAACTATATAAGGATGTTCAATTTCATGGAAATACGCACTTTCCTTATCAAAGGCTTGAGGATATTTACTTGTTAAATCTAAATATTTTCCATAATATTCTTGTATTCCATTATTAAATATTGTAAATGCCACCGCTTGCGCGACTTTCGAGTTTATGTCGGGGAAACTATTATACCCAATATGCACTAACGAGGAAATCGTATTTATTCCAATAATTCTTTTTCGTAATATCTCATAACTTGATAAAAACATCCAAGACTGCATTGTTACCATGCTGCAATAGCCGTTATGCTTCGTGAACACCTCGCATCGTTCTATAAATGCGGCGAATAGGTCGCTTTTGCTGTTGGGGTATTCATTCTTAAGAAAATTTGCAAGCATCGCCGCGACGTCAGAAGAACCACGATACGGTGGGTTGGTCACAACCACGTCGTACTTCTGCGCGAGCAGTCTGCGAAAGTTCCAAACGTTAAGCTTCGTTTCATAGCTGTCGTCAAACAGCATCATTTGTTGACCTTTCGATAACTCCGGCATCGGTTCGAGTTTATCCACTCGAACGAGCGAGCCGTATTCCATTCCGTACGCATAGCCTGTCGGTTCATACACCTGTGGGCGTACGCCGACGGTCAGAATCCTGCGGTTGTACTGCCGAGCTTTCATCATAAGCGAGAAATAGGCAAGCTGGTAGGCCCTACGGTCAATATCCAGACCGTAAAGATTCTTTTCGAGTATCAGCTTAGCTGCATCGCGCTCAGAATAACCCTCGGAGGTGTAAATCTGCATCAGCACATCAAAGGTGTACACCAAAATATGACCACTACCCATACAGGGATCTATTACCTTAATGTCTTCCGGCGATTTCACCGCATTCTCCGTGCGTAGAATGCGTAACCGCTCCGCGACCTCCGGCGTTTGCTCTGCCTCGTCGAGGTAGTATTTCCAACACTCACGAAGTCTACTGTTTGGGTGAGATTCCAGCCACAGCCTCCCCAGCGAGTTCTCTACCATATATCGCACAATCCAATCCGGTGTGAAAAGCTGCGTCGCGGCGGGAATATTCTCTTTTGTAATCTTAACGTTCTTCTTCAAGCCGTCGAAGACTTCCTGCTTCGGCTCTGTGTTGTAATACTGATATAGCCACCCAATGATTTGCACCGCGTCGTGGAAGTCTTCTTCGGGTATGTCGGTCACAAGTCGCCCAAGCACTCCATCCAGTTTTAGGATGTTGTTAGGTAGGAGCATCTCAGTGTAGCTTCCCAATTTTTCAAACATCTCCGGTAATGCTTCGTTTAATGAGTTGCATTGTGTCAGTAGAAGGTAGCGGTAAAGTTCATCAGTCTTGTTATCGTGTATCAGTTCAGACACCTTCGATTTATCTAAGCCGTCCAAGTCAAGGTGCAAAACATCTTTTAGGATTTCGGGGCTGAAGCCCCCACTCGCATCTGAAAACACGCGAACATGGGTCGGAAGATAGTCGTTGACTTCCATAAAACGAAGTGCAACAAAACGGTTAAACCAAATGTAAGCTACTTCCTCAACTGCTTGCTGATAGCCGTGGTCTTTTATTTGCGCGACAAAAGCTGCGCGTTGCCGCTTCTCGTCTGCGGACAGTACGCGCCCGGCGATAACTGCGGCATTCCCGTCGCCGTAGCCCTTGTCGTTGATACCATATTGGTAGGCGCGCTGCTTCACCTGTTCGATGAGTTCATTCCGCGCCCAAACTGCATATTTTTGTATGGCGTTTTTGTTCATATCAAATGCCCTCGCTTAATTTATCTGAATTCCGTCGTTTGCTTTCAACGTGTCATACAGCTTCTTGCGAATCGTTTCAAGGTAGACATCCACATCTTCTTTTGTATTCAGCCGCTTGACAGGGAATACATCATAACGGCGCACATGCACTATATTTTGCTTCTTCGGCTTCTCTTCACCAGGACGCGGTGGAACCTCGTGGAGGATGGATTCAATCCGCTTGCAAACCTGGTCTTTGTAGTTCTGCAATTGGGTTATCATCGCATCAAGCATGGTCAGGCTCGTTGCATCGGTTACTTTCTGCTTGTATTCGCTGAAGCGGTCGTCAGCTTTTCGTACCTCATCGCCCGCGTTGCTTCCAATACCCGCAAGTGTGTGGACGTCACCCATGCACAGAATAATAATACCGCGCACTTCCTCTTTCTTTTGCTCCAAAAGGACCCCATAGGCAGTCTTGATAGACTGCATCAGATCAGAGAGATCTTTGATTCTTGTGTATGGCTTCGCCATACCAAGGATATCGTTAACTTCGCTGATTTTAGAGATAGTATCAGCGTCAGTAACGAAATAGTCCTGTTCATCTTGTAAACTCTTTTGCAATACCCGTGCGGAATCAAAGATAGTCCGCTGGGACTTGAAGAAGTTTTCAATTTCCTCCATATCGTCGGTCGCGTCGAGCAAGTCATCTTGCTTGGCAAGAAGGCGTTTTAAGAGAGCCACATTATCATTTTTCTGTGAGAGGACACCCGCTATCAGGTCGCGGGCGTTTTGCACGACTTCCTTTTGCGGGTAGCGGTCGTGGCTGTATTCGTTGAGCAGAGTTTCGTATCGCCCAAGTTTTGTGGACAGTGTGTCTTTGACAAACGCCACCAAGCCATCTTCATCTTCAGCGATACTCATTTGTCCGAGCCATTCGCGCAAGAACTTGACGGTTTTTCGCATATCGTCCTCAGAGGGAGCGATCCTACGGCTCACACTCGCCTTATCAATTTCAGACTTCACACGGAGGTAGCGGACGAGGTTTTTATCATCCTTGACCACGACCGCACCGCCATAGCGGATTTCTATCTTCTGTGTAATGATAAGCCTTGCCACTAGCGCAGCAATGTCAATTTCTCGCCAACCGTAAGGTATCGCCTGATAGCGGCGCTGCACGTCGCCCATCGACACGGGGACGTGGCTCATGTGGCGTTCCTCAAGCCACTGGCTGACTTCGTTCAGGGCAAACTCATTATTAGTGCCCATTCCGGCAAAACCGCCTTGAAACAGTTCACTATTGAGGATGGTCAGAATATCTGCGTCGCTATCGTAGAAGGTGTTCACGAGGTTCAGCTTGGAGTAGACGCTCTCTATCAATTGTTTCAGAGCTTCGTCCAGCTTGCTCTTAGCATCACCGTATTTTATTTCTATCTTTTCGCCGTATACGAAGAACGCACCACCCACGATGGCTTTATCAATCTGAGCCTTTGCACTCTTTTCCAAAGTAAGGGCCTGTGCCTGACGCTTGCGGATAATATCCTGAATACTCTCCGGCAACTGGGACACGTTCTTCTGCTTAATGTATTTACGAATTTTCGCAGCTGTTTCGAGTTCCTCGAAATACTGGACTTCATTGGACAAAAGGACGATAGCCTCGTTGTTAGCCTGTGAATCCATGATCAGCTTCTGTTCAGAAACATTGTAGTAGTCGCTCGCCACGGTCACGAAACGCAAACGAACCCCGCCCTGTGCTGCACCAACGATGGTTTCGTCGATGTACTGGTCATAAGCGAAGTCATATTTATTGTATTTGTACTTTTTGGATGGATAGAGTTCACTGAAAATTGTCTGACCAATGCTCTGAACGATAGTCGCGCTGTCCACGGAAGTATTGCGGATGTCAATGGCAATATCCTGCTCCTCATCGGTTAGAAACGAGTAGTTGTCGCCATTTCGTGCGACGTAGTTTTGACGCTCCAGGCGCTCCAGAGATTCAGCAATTTCGCGTCTCAAAGTTATCTTATCAGTGCGGATGTCGTCCACCATCAGGATAGCAATATTATCGATGTTAGCCTTGATATCATCAATATAACGAATTAGGTAGAGCAATTTAAGAACGCTCACGTCACGCTGCTCCAAGCCGTCGTGCTTATCTGCTGCAGTCTGGCAGCGGTCGATTACCCGACGTATCGGACTTTCAAGAAAGGTATGCACCGTATCATAGAACTGTGAGAAAGGCACAAGTGCGTTTTCGTCTTTACCCTGTACCTTCTGCGCTGCTTCTTGGAAACCGGAGAGCATGGAACGCTCACCGCCGGATAAGTGCTTGCCCGAATTTCCGTGCTTGCGGATTTCGGCGAGTACTTTCTGAATGATGATGAACTGGTACGGTACAAAGGGATAGGTTGCTGAGAATTCCGCACCGTTGGCATAACCCTTGATGTCTAATACAGCCTCATTAAAAGTAAAAAGGTTTTTTAAGACTGCGTGTTCCTTATCGTAGACCATTTGGAGAAGCTGGTCGGCATCCGGGGTCTTTTCAAGGATACGCTTCTTTATTACCTCATCCACCGAAGCAGAGGATAGCGAAAGACGCGTGTTGAAACGCCCTTGAATTTTCGAGAAATCATCGCCACTTATTTTCACCACTGAGTCGATAGCTTCTTGGCTTGTGACCATCACCCATACTTTACCTCGGCACTTGCTTCCGAGTTCCTCAACGATAGACTGGAGATTAATCATCTGGTTGCCATCATCGCCGATGTACTGGCCAACCTCGTCTACGCAGAACAGAAGTCGGAAGTCCTTACCCTTGGAATCGACGTATTCTTTGATTTCCTCCACGAGTTGCTTAATGCTCATATCCCCGTTTTCTTCGCCGTTGAACCAGTTGCGGGCGGCGGTTTCACTCATGCCTAGAACACTCTGCAGGACGGACACAATATCGTCCTCAAAAAAAGCATAGGAAGCTCTGGATTCTACCCACGGTGCGCCGTTGACTTCCTCAAACTCCTTGCGGAAAGCGTCGGTCTTGCCCCGCATATCCACGAAGCGTTCCAGTTTCGCTATTTTCAAATCCTCGCCGTAAAAGCCGAGGTGGTTATAAAACACCTTGGCAAACACGCGTAGGACTGCGGTTTTGTCTTTGTTAATTGGTCCCTCGATGTCGATGTTAAAGAGAATCGATTCGGTAGGGATATTCGTGCAACGGACAATCGTGGCATACATCATCGGGTCGTCAAACTTGTCCTTGAAGAAGTCCACGGCGTGCCTGCCTGCAACCTCTTGATTGGACAGCAAATAGGACAACATTTTAAGGAAGTGGGATTTACCGCTTCCAAAGAAACCCGAAATCCAGACCCCGATTTTATCTGTCGGGTGGTCGATGGTTTTAGAGTAGTTATTAAAGAAAGTATTGAAATGGCGGCGGAGTTCCTTGGTGATGATATATTCGCCAAGTTCCTGCACGAGACTCTGCTCGTCGTCCTGTGCCACCTTGATAACACCGTTGATATCACGGTTGATGTTCTTTTGGAACATACTCTGAATCTTCATTGCGATTTCCTCCGATCAAAGTAAATTGAAAGCTCTGTAATAGTTTCCATCGTGGAACTTATCAAACAGGCTGAGACTTTGCCCATTAAACTCCCCCGGATAGAACATCACGATCGGTATATCCGAGAATACCTGCTGCATACTATCGAGCATCTTGTGCGACCTCATAAAAGGATACACTTTGCCGATACCCGTAAGGAACAGCACATCACCACGCTTATGTGGCTGATACTTCATCTTGGTAAGGAACGCTTCCTGTGTAGCAATCTTTTGGAGCTGTGCAAGGAGGTATTCCTTGCCTTTCTTTTCTTCCAAAGATGGCACCGTGCCAAGGACACGTTTCTCCTCCAAGATTTCGAGCATAATTTTGTACATATCACGCTCAAGTACCCTGTAGTCATCGGATGGCGTATTTACAAGCCGCTCAATGTAATTACGGACTATGAGCTCGTGTTGAGGCTCGTATTTAAATACATGGATACCCACCTCGTTGGAAAGCCCTTTGTTGGCGAGGAAGTTCGCATCCGAAATGCGTCCTTTAATTCTATCAAGTTTTTGTTTGATGTCTGCCATAGTCACGCTCCTACCTAAAACAGTTGAACGCGGCGAGCGCGGTCAAGTCGTTATTTTCACGGATGCCAGTTTCCAGTTCACTACTTATGAAGATGGGGTTCAGCGTGGTATCCCTGACGCTGTCAAGCATCTCCGTTTCAATCAGGCACTTGGTCAGTACCTGCTTTAATTTCATAGTAGTCTGTTCGCTCCACGCTGCGATGTTATCGTTTTGTTCACGCAGTCGTGAGAAAAATACATTTATGTCTTTCTTGGTATAGGAGAAATCATGCTGTCTAAACTTCTCACCAATGAGATCAACCATAAACTCACGGACAAGGCGATTGTATCGCATCATCGCGTAGAGATTGATTTGCTTAGCCACTTCGGCGGGCGCGTTCGCCAATTCATAAACCAGTTTCTCGTTACCAAGGGCGACAATTCGCTTATAACAGGCGAGAGCGAGCCTTGATACCTCCCTTTCGGTCGGATACTGAAATAGGTTATCGCTTTTTATATGTTCATTTATTTTTTCTATCGACTTTCCCTCAACGTATTGTTTAGAAACAATCCTAATTTCATAGAAGAGAAACTGCTCGGAAGTCAGTCTGCCGCTATATGGCATATTTACATCCATACTATTCAATCACCCACTTTTGCACAGCTTTGCTATTTTATATCCGAGGACTCACCTTTAATAAACCTTAATACAGATTTCTACTTAAACGTTTTATAGATATTTCTGGTTATTTTCAAACACCTTATGCATTTATTGTACTTGATAACTTAGTTATATGTAAAACGGGGTATATGACAATATGTTTATTTGATTTTTGCATCCTTGTCTAATGTTTTAAAAACAAAACTGCATATTTTCTCTATATATTCGTTAAGAATTAAACAGCAAATTTAGAGTAATTAAATACCTTATTAATCTCGTATTTTGAAGTTATTACTTCTGAAGCGCTATACGCTAAATATGATACTTGTTTTTGCGCTTTTCAAATGCTTTGATTCCGCCTTCAAGAATGTCGCAAATATGTTGCTGAATACCCTGTTTATTTAGTATTCCGTCTTCTGTAGTACCGTCAAGTTTATAGATAGGATAATCATTCTCGATAGAGCCAGAGCGATACTCAAATCTCCTAGATTTTTTTTCGGAATCTATTCCGTCTTGATTAGCAACAATGATTTCTTCGGCATCTGCCCCAACAACAATATTTGCGTTATGCGTAACAACGATAATCTGACGATTAACCTTTTTGCGCTTGATAAAAGGTATTAGCTGCTCAAATATAGAACGATTATCGAGGTCATCCTCCGGTTGGTCAATTAAAATTGGACACTCGCTGTCGGCCAAATCTATTAGCAACTGTAACAAAACAAGTGCTTTTTTGCCCGGCGACATCACATCAATCGAATCATTACCCATTTTTACAATATATTTTATGTTATACCAGTCATCTAAAATGTTTCGGAATGCTTGCTCAGGGTCCGCACCTGCTTTAAGTGTTGCCAATTCGCCATTTAGCGTCTTTTTGATTATTGTGGATAACAATTCTTCGGTGTACTTTTCAGCGGTAAAATCATCAACAGTTAGAACTGTGCGATTTTGTGGCGAGGAAGCACGATATAATTCAGACCACTTAGCAAGGAAATCATCTTGCCTAAATGGGATCTGCACATCATATTGTAATCCCGAATCGTCATTTGCTGTATTTTCTTTTATGTTAGCGGCAAAAGCCTCATAAACCGAACGAAGAGAAATATATGAATCTGCAACTTCAACTATTAGAGCATCAAGATTTGTCTGCTCTTCAGATATTGCCGATTCTTTTTCCTCAATTTTCTTTAATTTATCGCCTTCTTTAGTTATTTTTTCAGCAAGTTCCTTAATTCGGTTGCTGCTTTCAATAGTTTCTTTAAGCCCATCTCTTGTTAGAACAGAATCGTCATAAGATTTATTGCTTTCAATTTGCTGTGTTTTTAGTTGTGAAACAATGTTAGCTTTTTGATTATTCCAAGATTCATTTGCCTTTGTAATAATATCGTCAATGAGTGTTTTTATTGCCTGTCTTGTTTCGGCTGAACAGTCTGTGAACTGTTCGCTTTGTTGAACGACAATTGTAGCGTTCTCGACTTTTTCGATTTCTTTACTGAGCTGCTCGATCAACTTCTTTTGAACTTCAATATTGGCAACGGCCTCATCGTATTTCTTAATGTTATCTTCCTTTATGTTTAATTCTTTTGATAAAGTATCTCTTTCTTGACGGAGTTTGCTTAACTCCTGTTCTACTGGTTTTTTCCCTCCGAGCTCAGTAATTTGGTTTGCCAGTTCCTTGATGCGGGAATGTATTCTGATGATTTCAAGGATTTTATTCGTGTTTGAAGATTTGATCGAATCGACGGTAGAAAGCAATTCATCTTTTTTAATACTAAGTTGAATTCCGTTGCCATCTATCCTATCGAGCAACACCTTTTCGATTATTTCATCAATTTCCGTAGTTTCCTGTACTGAATCAGCAAGCCTGTTCAGATAGGTTTGCGGTATATATACGATAGTCTGCCCGTTAGTGCTTTCACCATCAGCCCATTCAACGTTAAGTTTTGATGTATCAATTTCAAGAGTAAGAGGTTTGGTACTTTTATCGCTTTTCCCTTTTCCTGTACTTACCTCGCACTTCTCTTGCACTTGCTTAGGTGCAATGGCACGGGCAAGATTGTGTAAAAGAATAGATTTACCCGTAGATTTTCCACCGATTATACAGTTCAACTTATCGTTAAAAACAATAGGCTCGGTTTGAAAATCATTATCCGTAATTGTTATACTCTCAATTACCTGATAAGGCGACTTTGTTTGCGGTTTTGAATCGGATATGCATACTCGTTCCTCCGGCTCATAAACAATTTGTTTTAAACCATTGAACGTTGGGTCAGCTTTAATCCAACAATAGCGCTGATTGTCAGGCTCAAATAATTTGTCATTCTGATGCGCGTCAGAGCCGTGAATACAAGCCATTAATTTTCCGCATTTTCTCTTTACATCATCAGAGGATACACCCTCTTTTTTACCAATAAAATATTTAGCATCACTGGGATTCGCAGAGAATATTGCATCTGCAAATTTATAAAGCTCTTCTCGCAGAGTGGTCAAATCCGAAGTGTCTGTATTTGTCGAAGGGTTTCCAACGCCAGATGCTCCATCAGTTGATTTGTTTGATATGATAATAAGTGCTTTTTCTCTAAGCTCTTTATCATTGTTAAACAGCTCTTGCATATCACTGAGATTAACAACATATTGTTCTAATGCTTTCTTCTCTGCGCAAAAATCGTCAGTAATGGTTGAATCAATAGCCTTGCCTAACTGAACCAGACTGCTTTTTGTTGCAGAGTATGGCGTATTATTATACTTAAATTTCAAGTTTGAAAAAAACCTATTTTCTATTATATCTGTTGATAATGCAGGGTCAAAAATAACATGAAGGTTTATAGGAGTCTCCGTTGCTGCAGGAAGTATTCTTAACTCTATGTTAGGAAGGATAAGGGGTATTTTTGATGTAATATCTTTATTTGCAATAACCATTTTATAATTTTCTATTGAGAAATAATCAGTTATTCCTATGGCATATATGGCTTTCAACGGGTCATCCATATTTCCTATATAGTCCAATATTGATGTGAAAAAGTTCACCCATTTCTCGCTTATCTTTTCTTCTTCAGGTTTTGAAGGGTCAGCACAGCCAGTGAAACAATCATTTTTTCGTGTAAAAGGTGTATGGATATGTAAATCCCATCTCCGCCATTCAGAACCTCTCTGAAAATCATTCATCTATTCGCCCTCCCGCAATTAGTCAGTTTCAATTTTCTATTCCACGCCCCAATGCCTTAAACACACCGGCTTCTCTCTATACTGTATCTTTTTAATAATCATAGGCTTAGGCCAGCAGAGCACCAGCCAAAAGATTAGCGCCCAGAGTCCAGATCGAGGATAATACGGATTTTGAGTTAACAATCCCCAAATGCTTTGTTTTAGTTTTCATATGCAATCCCTCCCTGTTATCAACATAATCAGCGCTCAGCCAATCATGTAGTAGCCCAATCAAGAAAAAAGCTATGAGCCCTAAAACTATGAGACATATACTCTGCTTCCCCTGCTCTGCAGGCCTAAACCTATTATAGGTGAATATACAAATAACTCTAATCTATATGAACTTAATATTACCTTATCCCTTCCCCAACCTCTCCGCCACTTCCACATCCGCCGGACAAAATTCATATTTCCGCAATTCCTCCGCCCTCACCCACCGTATATCCCAATGAACCATTCTTTGAAGCTCCCCTTCAATAATCCGGCTCTCAAAGAAAGTAAAGCACATCTCTTTCTCCCCATAAGCATACCGGCTCTCCGCAAACACCTCACCAACTTGAATCGTCACACCCAGTTCCTCCTGGCATTCCCGAACCAAACATTCCTCCAAGCTCTCCCCTTCTTCCTGCTTCCCTCCCGGAAATTCCCAAAGCAGCGGACAACTTCCCGTGTTATCCCGCTGACAAATCAAAATCTTATCATCCTGTCGCAGGATCGCTGCGGTGACTTGCGTTACTTTCATTTCATCCATCATCTCAACCCACAATCAATTTATTAGTCTTCTTGATAAACTTCGCCGGTATCGGTTCATGCAGCCGCCAGATAATATTCATCGGTCTGCTGCCCTCATGCTTGACATAATCCGCTAACCCCAGAAACGTATAAGGTGCTGCCCCGGTGGCATCCGATTTATATTCCCGCACAAATAGCAGTACCTTGCTGCCGAATTCTTGATGGTGGATATAACGCTGACCCGTCGGCGAATCTGCCGATGTCGTGCTCTGGCTCTGCCAGTGGAACAAGCGGTCATTGATCGAATAATCATGATAGAGGGTGGTCGGTGAGTAGTCTTTATCCGATTTATTGAGGGTAATAAAGAAAATATACATCTTTAGTTCCTCTATAAGCAAACGAAGCCCGCTCCATTTAATAAAGGAGACGAGCATATCGATTCGGTCACAGGATAGAATTTCTCTTTTCAGTTCAGCAAACATGCTGGGTTCATGGACTGCCCCGGTAAATAAGGAGCTTGCGGCCAGAGATGTAACAGGGCGCACGATCTCTGCCTTGTCATTCAAAGCAAAGATATTGTTTTCTTTATCGAATAAAGCGAATAGCTGTTCAGCCTTTTCATCGACAGATAACGCAGAGAGACTTTCTTGGGCAGTTTGATCGGATACAAGCGCAACAATGTGATTGGCCAGCACTACTTGGTCTTGAATACTGCCGCCATTATCTTTGACATTGGACAGAACCGTTTCCAGGACTTCAGCGAGATATTTTGAGATGATTCTCGGGGCTTCTTCCGGGTCAATTGGTAAGGCCTGAATGACCTTTCCAATGGATGCCGAAAGTTCTTGACGGAGGAGTTTGTTGATCAGTTGTTCATAGAGACCGGACTTTAGCATGGGTTGTCTCCTGTATGGTGATACATTGGGCAGTATTTTTTCTCTATGTAGCTTGGATAAGCTAAAATGGTTAAATTGACCATATAAGCTATAATTCTCCTTTAATCTCTCATTTCCTGTTAATTTTACAAATATAAACTAAATAAATAATAAAATTCATTCCATAATAAAATTACCGTATACCAAATATATACGGTTAAAAAATTTCTTTATATCAACTTCTTTGCTTTGCTCTGATCAAATCTTCACTATATTTTAATCAGGTATGTACTCTATCAGGTCACCCGGCTGACAGTTCAAAACAGCACATAGCTTATCAATGACTTCCAGAGATACATATTTATTCGTATTTAGCCGTGCTATCGTTGCTTTCGATACCTTGGCTAATTCCATCAGCTCGCCTTTTTTCAAATTTCTATCGATTAATAATTTTAACAAAGGCTTATAGCTTATCATAATAATAACCACCTCTCAGTGAACCTAATCAAAATTATACAGTAAATTGTTTATTCTAGTAAACAAAAGTTTAATATGTATATTGAATCGCATAGTTTAATATGTTATACTTTGGTATATTATATTAAACTTTTATGTGAGGTGATAAATTATGTCTATCATTGACCTCATCAATAATCACGAAGAAAACGTTAATGAATTGATCAGAAATAACAACGAGTACCACAAGTATTTGGATAAGAGCAAAGAATCGTGGAACAAATTAATAAAAACGGGCATAAGTGATGGGCAAAGAGTTTTGGTCGAAAACATTGAAGCAACATCAGGATGTATCGGATCAATCACGTCTGAAATCTGTTATCAGAAAGGATTCAGAGATGCAATGAAACTAATCATTGAGTCACTTGTTTATTGAATTTTCCACTTTTTGATCAGGCACATACTCCAACAAATCCTCGATCCCACATTTAAATACAGCACAAATTTGATTAATTTGATCAATCTCAATTCGCTTAGTCTCTTCATAATACATCTTGGATATGGTCGCTGGTCTGATGCCAGTAAGCGATGCTAATGTCTTCTGATTCATTTTATGTTTTCCGAGCAGCTCGGATAGTTTGATTCTGACCATGCGAAACTCACTCCACTCTATCGACATTTTCTATTTGGCTTGATTGTATCAATAAGCGTAATAAAATCATATAATTTGCAAATAATATAACCTTTATCGTATTTTTATATACCTCAGGAGTAATTTATGCTATAATTACTCCTGAGGTTATTTTATTTCCGTACCAGTAACCAAAAGGAGTGGTAATTCTGATCAGCAATCCCAAAACCTGCGGCTTCACCGGCTACCGCCCATCAAAGCTTCCCTTTAAATACAATGAGCGCAGCATCCCCTGCGTCCACCTAAAGCTCTTACTCTACACCGAAACAGAAGCCGCGATCAAAGACGGGTATACCCGTTTTATCTGCGGCTTTGCTATGGGATCGGATACTTATTTTGCTGAAGCGGTGATCGCGTTGCGGGAACGTTACCCGGAGATTACGCTGGAGGCTGCTCTCCCCTGTGAGACTCAGGCTGATCGCTGGCCGGAAATGGATCGGGACAGATATTTTAAGCTTCTCACGCAGTGCGATAAGGAAATATATATCAGCCGTCAATATCACAAGGGTTGTTACCTGGAGCGAAACCGGTATATTGTGAATGCATCGCAGCGGTTGATTGCTGTTTACGATGGGCAGTTCGGCGGAACGATGGCCACTGTGAACCGGGCAAGGGTGAAAAAATTAGAGCTGGTGATGATCAATCCGGGCACTTTTCAAATGACGCGGGAGAACTTCCTATAATAGTTCAAGTTTGCTGCCGGTAATAAATTTCCTGGGATTAACTTACGGGAATCTCAAGCGTTTTATTATAGTCTTTCGAATAGGTCATTCTTTGGACATCAAGTTCCAGCGTATCCCCAGTACCAGAGAAATGCAACGTTCTGGTATGAATGACGGTGCCGTCGTTTCGCTTATCATATTGATCCGTAGTGGTTTGTTCCAAGGAAACGCGCTGTCCGTCAATGTTTAAATAAACCCGGCTTAAAATAAGACTGTCTTCACTGCTGATAGTGATACGTGTTTCTGTTGGCGAGGTTTCAATGGTATTGATCTCAACCTTTTGCTCTAAAATCGTTAACGTTTGTTTTTCTCCGCCTTTCGTTTTCATTAACGCGAAGCGCTCATTCACATCATGATCGGCGCCAAACTTTACTAATTCCAGTTGAAGCTTATTTAAATCCTGTGGCAGCGGATCAAAATCGCAATGAAAAGTTATCCCTTTCATGTCGGTACTCATGCCGCCCCCTTGCTCCGTGACTTCTTTACCGTTAGCGATGAGCCTGAGGGTAAGCTCACCCGGCCTGATTCTTTCTCCGCTGAGCTGGTCCATTGCAAGTTGGAAAATATTTTGAATAGACCCGCTGATCACTGTTTTGGTGGGGGAAGCCAGAATCGAATCGATTCTTATGCTGGTTTTATCTACCTCATACGTTTCATGAAGCGTCTTTTTCAACGTGTGACCCATGGCTGTATTTCTATTCAACGAAAAGCTGATCTCGCCTGGTACGACGCTGCCCTGCCCTGTTTCTGAAAACTGTAACGTCAGTTTTTTTTCAAAAAGCTTTGGTGGCGCAAAGCTGCCGATATATTTGATTTCTGTTTTTGCTTCGTTCATTACCCCTTGGGAATTCTGCTGGATGTGTTCCCCCCAGAATGCATTGATGGACATAAAAGGTGAGAGATTGTCTTCATCGACATGCCCCGACGGATCAGTTACGGTATAAAACAATAAAAGCTGATTCTCGTCTAACATGACGTAGTCCACTGCCAGTGAGACGCCATCCGGAAATGTAAAGCGTTTACCGACCGGTTGTCCTTTGCCCAATTCGCTTAGTTGTTTTAAAGAACCGTTCATAACGTAATCATACCCCAGGAGTTGTTTGCCATAAAAAGCAATCGCATCATAATTGATGGCTAACAGCATAATCAAAAGCAAACTCACCGCTGCCGCAAAACCTTTCAATCGGATTCTTGGCGCAAATCTTTTTTTGTTATTCAGGGCCGTGCGAAGTCTCCCTTCCAACGCGCTAGGGACTTCGATCTGATTCATTTCCGCTTTTTTCATTTCAAGAAAGTCTTCGATATTTTTCATCCGTTACTCACTCCCATGCTTTGTTTTAATTTCTGAAGCCCGGTGTGAATCCGCGATTTTACTGTGCCCAGAGGAATCTTTAAGATAGATGCAATCGTATCGTAATCCATGTCGAGATAATACCTTAGTTTTAGAACTTCCTGGTGTTTTCGATTAAGATTTCCCCAGTGTTTTTCAATCGATAGCTGTTCATCCTTTATATCGTAATCATCTTCGTAGGAACCTTCAGGAATATCTTGTATTAAGATGACTTTATGCTTGCGGGTTAAATTCTTCTTACAGCAATTGACGAGGATTGTCTTGCTCCAACGATAAAAAGCCTGCTCATCTTTTAATCGCTTAATATTCTCATAAACTTTGAGAATCATATCTTCCATGGCATCCAACGCCTCATCCTGGTTTTTCATATAGACATAAGCAAGGCGGTAATACGCCTGTTTTTCACTCATAATGAGTGCAATCAGTGCTTCTTTATCCCCTGATTTCGCTTTCTTGACCATCTGAATGAACGCATCATTTTCCACGCTACCACCCCACTTCTATACCTATGAGTTTTATCTTACCAAAAAAGTTCATTTTATTCCCGATATTAAGAATGAACCCTAGTACAGCATTCTTTAATTCTCTTTACACCTCAAATCAGGTCTGCGTGCCACAGTTCCGGCGACAAGCGGAGCACGGATTGCGTAGCGCAACGGTCCATGGATGGACCTAAGTTAAAATTCGCCAAGGAGGGCAAAAGAATTTTAACTTCCTAAATGCAAATTCAAGGATGGCGCAAGAGCCGAAAGCGGAATGTGGCATGCAGACCAGCCCAGATTATTACATCCTTATGTCATGGTATTTAGAGAACGTTGTACTAGATATAACTCTTTATAAAATTTATGATTCTGCGCCCTGTTTTTTTCCTAGTCATCCTGATGCTGATTTACTCGATGATCCGCTTTCCGGTGAGTCGCGTCCTGACCGTTTTATTCGGGGTCTTTATCCTGACCCAGATTTTCCAGCTGCTCTGGATGACCCATTTGGAAAAGAGGATCTTTAAACCGATCAGCCGCTTACAGGAAGGCGTCATCGAAATTGCCAGAGGCAATTATCAGGTGAAGATTGAGCATAATGTGTGTAACGAAATTGGTTTTCTGATGGATTCTTTCAATCACATGGCGGCCAAATTACGGGAAAATGAAATCCGTGAACAGGAATATGAAGAAAACCGTAAAGCGCTGATCGCCAATATCTCCCATGATTTAAAAACGCCCATTACGGCAATCCAGGGTTACATGGAAGCGATTGAAGACGGGGTCGCGATGTCTCCGGAAAAAACGGCGCAGTACCTGCAGGTCATCCGTAAAAATACCGAATATCTCAACCGTCTGATTGATGACCTTTTTCTGTTTGCCAAACTGGATATGCAACAGGTCGAATTTCGGATGGAAACACTGCCGGTTGGTGCCTATATGGCTGATTTGATGGCTGAATTCAGCTTTGAATTCCAGGAAAAAGGCTTCGGCTTCCACTATACGAACCAGATGACGGAAGATGACTATCTGGATTTTGATCGAAAAAGGGTTTACCAGGCTATCCGCAATATTATCGGCAATGCGATCAAGTACGGCCCGCAGGCGGGACTCAAACTGGATACCCGTTTGTATAAACAAAATGGCTATGTTTGTCTGGAGATAACGGATAACGTCCCGGGTATCCCGGCAGATCAGCTGCCAAGAATATTTGAAAGGTTTTACCGGATCGACGCCGAGCGGACGAAAGATTTGATGAGTACCGGACTGGGGCTTTCGATCGCCAAAGAATTGATCGAAGCGCACGGCGGCAGGATCACGGCGACCAGCGCCATCGGGGAAGGGTCCTGCTTTACCTTGATGCTTCCCCTGTCTGATAAAAAGGAGCCTGAAGATGAAGCATATTCTAATTATTGAAGATGATTTGCAGATCGCCGAACTGGAAAAGGACTATCTTCAGCTAAACGGGTATCAAGCCGATATCGCTGGGGATGGTGTGTCGGGTTTAAAAAAAGGCTTAAGCGGGATGTACGACATGATCATTGTCGACCTGATGCTGCCGGGAAAAGACGGCTTTACCCTTGTCCAGGAAATACGTCAAAAGCTGGAAATTCCGATTCTGATTGTTTCTGCAAAATGTGAGGATATTGATAAGATCAGAGGTTTTGGTTTTGGTGCCGACGATTATCTGACCAAGCCTTTCAGCTCCGCGGAATTGGTTGCCAGGGTCAAATCGCACATTCGGCGGTATGAGCGCCTGACCGGCAAGAAATCCGCGGTCGGGACAATTTTTCATAAGGGGTTGGAAATCAATACATCGGCTCATCAACTGTTTGTCAACGGCCGGGAAGTTATTCTTACGACCAAAGAATATGAACTATTGGTCTTTCTTGCTTCTAATCCCAATATCGTGTTCAACAAGGAACAATTGTTTGATCGGATTTGGGGAGAGGATTATTATGGCGAACCGGCCACGGTGGCCGTGCATATCCAAAAAATACGCAAAAAAATCGAGACGGACCCGGCCAATCCCCAATACATTGAGACGCTTTGGGGAACTGGCTACCGCTTTAATGCCTAGGAATAATTCCGATGCAGTTACATCCAAAAAAAGAGCAAATTCCTTGGTAATTCAGGGGATCGGAGTATAAATCCGGAATTGCCAATATGGATGTTAATGGAAATATCTTTTCTTGTATCCCCATCTGGAAGGTGATATGATATTGCTTAAAGGGGAGATCGAGTCGATGGATAAATCAGATTTGATCCTGGATAAATTGAATTCCATGGAAAAAGCTTTGCGAGCAGAAAGTAAAACGCTGAGTGACTCGGTAGGCAGACTTGAGAAAAATGTCGATAGACTTGAGAAAAAGGTTGACAAACTCAGCGATCAGCAAGAAATGTCATGGCAGGCAATTAAAGAGATTCGAGAGGAACTGACGGAAAACAGTGTGAAAATTAAAATCATCGATAACAAGGTAAAGGCTTTATAGCCTTTATATTTTTATATCATATCACAAAGCCAGGAAAAAGAGCCTCTCGCATAAAACGTTTTGCTTCTCTACCGATATACGGTCATATTATAATTTTCCTTGTAAAACTATACATCTTATAGTATAATTAAGTTTCATGAAAGGAGGTGTGCATTTGAGTAAAAAACAAAATGATATTATTGACGAAATTCTCAATTCAGTTGGGCTTGAACCATTAAAAGCTTCTGAGCAAAAGAATATCCTCAAAAAAATCTCCTAAAAAGGGGCGTGATGAGAAATGATGCTAATTTCATACAGTCAAACCTTAAGTGAGTGAAAGACGAGTTCCTGATTAAAAATATGGAGCTCGTTTTTTTTATGTTTATTAATTGGCTTTAAATGGCTTTTCAACCAGAATGTACAACTGGATGTTTGTTCATCATTTACGTTAAAATTTACACGTCATTATCATTTCGTTTGTGCTGGACAGCCCTGGACTGGGCGGTACAAGACAACAAGGCCTCATCCGGAAACCTGGATATCATGCAGCTGCTGCTAGGTAAAGGAAGCGATATTAACGCTCAAGACAGCTATGGCGAAACGGCGTTATTTTATGCCGTTTATTATGAACAGCCGGATGCTGTGAAGCTGTTATTGACTTCCGGTGCTGATAAGGGAATAAAGAACGTTAGAATAGAATCGATTAAATCAAATAATAAAGAGAATGAGGCGGAGTTAAATGACTCGATTCTGGAGAAACAAGACGTTTCGCGGCATCACTGTACTTATTTTATGTGTGTTTTTGCTTGTACCACCTAACCTCTATGGTTTGGACGAATCGGATACTTATCAGCAACCCGTGATTATTCCATTTGATTTTACATTTACCCAGACTTTACTTGACCCTGCCCGACCCGTAGTGTACTTTGTTTCGCCGAACGCTAAAAAAATCTATGCCTTGAATTACGAAACCAAGGCATTGCAATCGCTGGACTTTGTACTTAAACCGGGACGTATGAAGATGTATCAGGGAGAATTATTTGTTACTTTAAGCCCCAGCCCTGATCTGAACGAAAATGGGTCAATTGCCATCGTTGATTCGGATACTTTTACCCTCAAAGACACGCTGCCCGTGGATACCAATCCCTATGATATCGTGATCGACCATGACGGTTATCTCTATGTCGTCCCGTATACGGACCCCTATAAAATAATAAGTTATGACCGCCATACGAAACAAAAAATAAGTGTGTTTGCCCAAGCCACCATGCCAGGCTATGCTGAAATCGACCCGGTAAAAAACCGTATCATCTCCGCCGGCAACAATATCTTCTCGATGGAAGTATCGCAGGGGAAACTTCTTCACTATTATCCCGATTCTGCTGTGAATCATCCCCTAGATTACCTGTTTTTTATTTCACCCGACGGAAAGTACGTATTCAATGCCAGCGGCCTCGTTCTAAATAACCGCTTGCAGCCCGTTACGAATATCGCAGAATACATGTTTAGTTCCGGCATTACCTTTGATCTGGATCATGACCGTTTCTTTGCCAAACATACCAATGTGGTGACTGCCTACGATTATCGGCAAGGTACTGCCGATCAGGACAACCTCTTTCCGGTTACAGGCACCTTCACCACCCTAGGAAACATCTGCTATCTATATTATCAAAGCGGTATGCTGATATCGGTATCCGCTCTGGATAACGCCTACTCTCCGGGAGGGCAATACTTTTTAGAGGTTTATCCGGTTCCTGACGACGGCTTACCCAACACCGACCCGATGGCTTTCCCGGGCAATGAAGTGCCCATACCGGTACTTATACCCCAAAGCCCCCGGTTAAAATCCCTTCCCCTGGATTTTGAACCGTTGGATTCTCTGCTTGACCCTAATCGGCCCGTCCTATACCTGACCGGCAAAAATACGAAGTCAGTCTATGCATTGAATTATGATACCAACAGGATGGCGGAAATCCCATTTCAGAATCAACCGGAGAAATTAGCTTTTTATAACGATACCTTATACGTGACCTTGACAACCGGTCATGTCACTTACACCACACAGCCGCTGCACGGAGAAATCGGGATCATTGACGCGGATAATTTCTCCAATAAGGATAAAATGGCTATTGAGACAGACCCGTATGATCTGGCCGTGGACCGCGACGGAAACCTGATCATTCTCCCCGGGTCAAATCAGTGGCAGTCGATTCTGTCCTACTCCGGGCTAACCAAAACGAAGCTTCCTTCCAGCACGACAATCTATGCTAAAAGTATCGGAGAAATCAATCCTATAACCAACACGCTTTATACGCTTAGCAACGATCGAAGTCATGCAAGCACTTATAATAGTTTTGTCATAAACAACGGGATGTTTAGTCAAAATGTAAGACCGTTTGCCGGTGACGACGATAATATCGTCAACACCAATTTCCGCTTTTCTCCGGATGGCCAGTACCTCTTTAATGGAAGCGGGATGGTGTATAACCTGAACCAAGGACCGGCAACCAAAATAAACAGTTTTAGAGACATTGCGTTTGACCTGGAGAACAGCCGCTTCTTCACAGGGAAAAACGACGGAACGGTTACGATTTACGAGTATAATAACCAAAACCTGGGCAATGTTTTTCATGAACTGGGGTCATTCAAAAATAACAGCGACATTACCGCCCTCCAGTACCGGGATAATCGCCTGCTTATCGTCGGTAATAATGTCGTCAAAATATTTACCATCGACCCCGGAACGATTCCTTTGACTGCCGACGATATCCGCGATGAAACCGGTTACACCGGCGACAACCAAAGCGGGCCATTTGGGGTCAACGGTTTCTATCCGCTTTCGGATACAAATAATAACGTGGTGAACACGCCAATTGTTCTGCAAATGAACCGTTTGATCTCCGCCGGTGCCAACTATGACCAGATTATCCTGCGAGAGGTGCGGTACGGGAAGGAAGCCCCGATCTCCAAAAAGATCAACGGCCACAATCTCGAGATCCTTCCTGACGGTGATTTGTTCTACAATACACCATACATCCTGCAAATTCCAGCTGGTGCCTTGCACAGCTCAGATCAAGAAAGCTATGACCACCCGGTCACCATCCGGTTTGAAACAGGAAGTGAGTACAGCCGCTACGGAGGAGGCGACCGGATCGAAACGAGCCTTAGAATCTCACAGGCGGGCTGGGATACTGCTCAGGTGGTCGTGCTGGCAACCAGCGAAGATTACCCGGATGCTTTGACGGCAGCCCCTTTAGCCGGAAAATATCATGCGCCCATCCTGTTAACCCCGTCAGAATATCTGCCTAATACGGTTGGCGATGAGATTAAGCGTTTAAAACCCAGAAAAATTGTCCTCATCGGCGGAGAAAAGGCGATCTCAGCACAGATTGAGGAAAGCATCCGGAGCCTGAACATGTCTGGCAGAATTGATACGGTTCGTATTTTCGGTGAAGACCGCTATGCGACGTCTCATGAAATAGCTCAGGAGTTGGAATCTCCGGACAGTATTATTGTCGCCACGGGGACTAATTTCCCCGATGCCTTATCGGTCGCCGCGTATGCCACCGAACAAGAGATTCCAATTTTGCTATCTAAACCCGATGGGCTGAAAGCAGATTTACAAGCCTACGTGGAAAAGTTGGAAGCGAATAATTCCTATATCATTGGCGGAGCAAGCGTACTCTCCCGCCAGCTCGAGCAACAGCTTCCCAATCCAAAACGGATAGCCGGAAAAGACCGTTATGATACGAACTTCCAGGTGCTTTCAACCTTATACGAGGATTATACTAACATCTATTTTGCCACTGGGGAAAATTACCCGGATGCTTTATCCGGTTCCGTCCTCGCTGCCCGGGAAAATGCCCCGATGGTTCTTTTGTCAGGGAATGAAGACCAAATACCGCCTGAATGGCGCGACATCCGCAGCGAAATTAAAATGAAGCACATCTTTGGCGGTGAAGGGGTAATCCCCACAAAGACTATGCAGAGGCTATTCGAATAACTTTTGATAAGCCTATTCAAGGAGTATCTGCGCAACAATCTTGTACCGTTTATCATCAGCGATGATAGGAAGCTGTATTATTACCGTGGGCTGCACGAATGGAAAAACGCGCAGGATACGTTCAAAAAATATCTGGACTATTTTCGGATGGGGTATGAGGGATAAGGCAATCTGGTAATTCAGGACTTCACACTACCAACCGTCCCTTCTTCTCAGCTACCGTCACCGTGGCCTCGACCCCGGAGTTAAACTGGATAAAGTCGCTTTCGATGCCGTCACTGAAGATGACACCGTTTTCCGGCATCTGGGAACGTATTTTTAGCGGAGATTCCCGGGTGATTTTTCCGAAGACAAGGTTAGCCTGAGAGGTTCTGCTGGGAAACGGCTCACGGACCGAATAATATAAGTACTCTTGGTTCCAGCGAAACTCTGTTTCCTGTCGGACTTTCAAATCGCTGCCGGCAAGACAATTCACAATATGGGTTGCACCGGCGATCACACTTTTCAGCCATCCGGTCGCCCCCAGGCCCGTTGAGACAATAATGCCGCTGGAGGATTGCTGCTCCCGTTCGCCGCTGATTTCCAGCTGGTAGCGGGCGGAGACATGGGTTTTCTGTCCGACGAACAAGTCATTGACGGCGTACATCACCTGACCATCATTGAGGACCGCTTTGGCCATGGAGACTTCTTCCACCGGCCTTTTTTGTTTGAATACATCCTGAACGATCCGGTTCAAGTCGGTTACCCGGAAAGGAAGAAGCACGCCGTCCCAGCGGGCAGGGTCGGGATTGATGCCGATCAGAAGCTGGTTGGTCAAATATTTTAAGGTATTGGCAACAAGCCCGTCCTGTCCCACGGCCACGACCAGATCATTTTCACCGAAGATAAAGTTGGAAATGTATTGCCGGTCTACCACCTGGACCCTGCCGAGTGTTTCCAGTGTATTTTGCGCTTCGGATATCACGGCCTGGTATTTTTGATCTTCCGCCAGATAATCCGAAAAATCCGCTTGCAAGTGTTCGATATAAAACTTAGCCTGGGCAAGGGTGTTATACTTGGCAATCAGTTCTTCCAGTCTTGTTTTTCTTTTGATCAGGACAATTTTATTTTCGGTTAGTTTCATCATAGCCGTATCCTCTTATCCTTTTGATCCTTTGGTAATTTCCTGGAGCAAATCCGGCGAGATGTTCAGCTGGCCGATTTTCTCCGCTTTCTCAGCCAGCCCCTGAAATGCAAGTGCAATGAGTTTGTTGGGCTGCATCCCGATACTGGCTAGGGATTGGATGACATTCAAGTCCGTGTCTTCCAACGCTTTCATCATAGCCGAAAGTTCATAGGCTTTGGCGTCGGCTTTGGCTTTGGCGTTCTGTACGGTCAGTTCGATGAGCGCTTGCTTTTTCTCCTCCTGGGCCGTATCAAAATTCAGCTGTTCGTCCTTGAGCTCATTTTGTTTTTGCTGCACCGCTCTTTCCGCTTCCAACTGGGTCTCCCGGACCTGCCTCTTTTTGTTTTCTATGGCGATTTCGGTATTGTATTCATTTTCCTGGACACGTCTTTCCTGTTCGATGGAGGCGTTGCGCCGTTCATAAATGGCGTCGTCGGCTTGTTTTAAGATTTGCTCCCTGGCCTGTGCCTCGAGCGCCCTGGCCGTTTCTTTATTGGGGGTAATAGCTAAGATGGAAAGTCCCAGGATTTCAATCCCGAGCAAATCAATTTCATGATCCTGGCGCATGGCCTCAAAGATGGTCTGGGCCAGAATTTCGCTGGACGTGATGGCTTCTTTCAGCTGCAGTCCTTCCAGCGTCTTTTTGGTTAAGACTCTGACGCTGTTGATCACCCGCTGGGGAAGCTTTTTGGGATCATCGGAAACATATCCTTTGCCTTTGATATCTAGCGTATAATTCAAGAGACCCGCAATCTTTCTTTGATCAACGATGCGATACGTGATCTGTCCTTGGACGGTAACGGTCTGAAAATCCACCGTGACTTCTTCAAAGATAAATGGGATATCCACGCTGCCCATTGGAACAGCAACGATGGACGTCGTCGGCACATAATAGAAAAAGGATAAACCCGGTCCGTTTTTCACGATCTTACCGTTTCTGTACTTCATAACATAGTCGCTGGGCTGGAATTTAATAAATCGAAAACCGAACATTGCTTTTCCCTCCTTTATATATAGACAGAATCAAACAGAATCAATTCAAATGAAGTCTGGATGCCTATTCTTTAAGCCAATTCGGGTTAAACCGGTAAAGCTTTGAAGGCCGGTGCCCCGCATCCTTGGTGTACTCGTTGGTCTCAATGACCATTCCGGCAGTCTTTCGTCGAAAATTTGCCTTCAGCAGCGGGGTATCGAGGATGATTTCATACACCTGCTGCAGTGCCGTTAAGGTGAACAGTTCCGGCATCAGAGTGAAGGCAATGTCGGTGTATTCAATCTTATTGCGCAGCCTTTCCAGGCCGTATTCGATGATCTTGGCATGGTCAAAGCCGATCCCCTCCGAGGCCACGACTTCCCTCTCTATCTTGGTGACTTTGCCTTCTACGGTTTTCACAATCTTCACCACGGCCTGAAGGGCATGTTCATCATTGGTGAGATGCAGTCGGAATAACTGCTGCTGGCTGTATCCTTTCTCCGTGAGGGTCTTTTGTTCTTGCTGAAGCTGGCATGAGACGGTAAACCACCTGGCATCATCGGCATCATCGCCGGATTGAATATCCAATGACGTGCTGTCCACGAGTGACATGTAGGCAGTACTGATGATTCGGGTGCGCGGATCCCGGTGGACGTCTCCCCAGGTATAAAGCTGCTCCATATAGATATTGTCGATGTTGGTTTCTTCTTTGAGTTCCCGCAGCGCCGCTTCATCAAGACTTTCATCCATCTGCACAAATCCCCCCGGCAGTGCCCACTGCCCGATACAGGGATGGTCCGCTCTCTTAATCATCAGTACTTTGAGCTCTTTCTCCGGCAGGGTGCGATAATTTTTGTTTTCCCTTTCCGCAACGGTGAAAATCAGCATATCGACGGTGACAGAAGGTCGGTCGAACTTGTTGGGATCATAGGTCTTTAAGAATTCTTTTTCGGTGAGACCGTGTTTATTTCGTAATTGATTTTCCATTGGCAACATCCTTTCCGCTTATGTATTTGCTATTTGTTATTATCACTCTGTTATGATTATTTTGTTATTATCATTATAATACTATCTATTGGATTGTCAAGAGTATTAGTCCCTCCATGGACTTGCCGCTCCTTGCCCTCCATGGCACCGCGGCATTAGTCCCTCCATGGACGTCAAAAAGATGCTGCAATTTTATGCACAGCATCTTTCCCGTTAGACATATGGTTTATTTTGTAAATTTATGTTATAATTTCCCTGCAACAGATTGAGAGCAGAGCGTTCGGCATTCCCTATCTTTCAATAGAAAGAAATAGACCGCCACCCTACAATGTAACGGTCTAATCCGAAAACATAAGCCGACCGCCTATAAAGCGGCTGTTGTGGGAAATCATGTTAACCGCATGATTCCTCTTACAATATTATATGCCATATTTAAGTTAAAACACATAGCTAGATGTAAAATTTTGTCAACCATTCCTCATCTATGCTACGCCTCAATGAAGATCTCTAACCCTTATTCAATTAATTCTTTTATATATGTTACCTTCCATGAGGGAACCCCAAGAAGATCCATGATAAATCAATTCATCTTCTGATATCACTTCGAATCTATATTCATCAGGATCTAGTTTATCGAAAACTAGATCGATGCATCCATTGTCTCGTTCATTCGTTTTCCACACCCCTGTTAATTCTTCCATCCCCTCTAGGAAATTGATCGTAAAGAGAAAGGAATTATCCGCATTCAGTTTAATTGTAGAACAGTATTTTAATGTATATATTTCTGCTGATACTTCTTTTTTACCATAGCAAAATGTATACTCTTCCATAAATTTTCCGATTATTTTTCTCGGGCTTAATACTACCTTGGCAATGGTTGCATCACCATCGGATTCAATTTGAAAAAATACGATCAGGCCTTGATTATTTTCAATATCAAGCGTTACAGAATATTGAGAAGTTCCGGTTTCTAGCCGGGGGAAATAGATTTTAGCAGGCTTATCCTCAGTACAGTTTTTTAACGCTATGAGCGTTCCGGCCCCATATTCGTTTTGGCCCCCGCCGTCGAGGTTAACTGTGATCTCTTCCGCAAGTTCTTTGCTGCAAAGGGCTTTCAGATCCTCATATTTTTGGTTTTGGGAAGCAATATAGCACTTCACCGCACGGCTCATGATCATTTCCTCCTGCCGGGGAGAAATACATTCCAGCAGCTTGGCCGCCTCAGCTTCCGTAGGCTTTTGATAACCTATTTTTGTTCCCATGATTTCTACCAAACCATCGGAAAAGCAGACAATGTCGTCATACCAATACAGATCGTCTTCTGTTAAACTGGAATATCCTGTAACGGTCCAGATACCGCCTTCCCCTTTTTTCTCAGGTTGGGCAACGTTTATAAATACCGAATTATGATCATCCCATGCATAAAGAAATGAAGAAATCCCATCCGGTCCATGATACAGATTCTCCGCTTGCCCTCCGGAAAGGTTTAACATTCGAACGGCACTTGTGTCTGGAACCAGGAGAAAGCCTGCCTTTCCGTTATCGGCTTGTTTTTGCAGCGCCGCTGTTTCTTCCCGGGAAAGAGAAGGAATCCCCTTTTGATAAGCCTGAGCAAATTTTGCCGGCGAATCAATTTGAGTCGCAGATAATACGGGAACATGACTTTCAGGTTCCGATTGGACCTGTGAATTTTTGGTTGCCGAACTACAGCCTGATATGTATCCAAAAATAAAGATTAAAGCAATTATTACGCTCACTCTGTATATTTTGTTGTTTAACCTGAACATCCTATCCCCTCACCTTACTGCCTAATTCTCATACATTATATCACTTTTAAGGATTTATTTGTCTATTTGGCCTGTCTGGATACACAAGACTTTCCCTGTTGAATAAATTAACCAATTAAACACCTATACCAATTCATTAACCTTGCCAGCAATTGATATTGCTATGCCAGAAAATTCAGCACCATTAATGTTATTATATGGCTTATTTTGGCATTATATGGTATAATCATCCTGCAACAGACGGCGTGCAGGGCGGTCGGCACTCCCTCCGGAAGGAGGTGATGCCCATGGATATATTCCAAACTTTGATGCTGATGGTTTCGTTTGCGACTTTGGTCGTTTTGATACTATCCTTCAAAAACAGGAAATAGACCGCCCCTCCAAGGTCAACGGTCTATTCCGTTCACTTTCGCCGATCGCTCTAAAAGCGGCTGTTGCGAGGAATCATGTAGTAGCATGATTCCTCTTTGCTTATATTATATACCATATTTAAGTTATAATACATAGTTATTTGTAAAATTTTGGACGCCTGAGTTCACCGCGTATTTATCAGTTATCAAATGCCTCTATCCATGTTTTTAATTGAATCTTATGTTAATTTTACCTTTATTACCAACAATATTGCAATGATATTCAACGCTTGCTGCTTTACAATAATTCTTGTTATAAATCTTTACATTTATCAAGTATTTTTTTATGGAGGGAAAATATTGAAAAGCAGAAAAGCAATGGCAATAATTTTGCTGTCTTTTTTACTTATTTTTGGGAATGTTACATCGGCGCCGGCCCTGGCACTGGCGCTTAATCCTGCTCAAGGGATGGTCAGTCCAGGTGTCCTGCATACGCTTTATGTTAATAACAGGCAGCTCTATGCCTGGGGAGACAATACTTTCGGGGAGCTTGGGGACGGTTCCCGGATAACCCGTCTTATGCCGGTGAAAATCCCATTCGATAAAGGCGTGATTTCTTCGGTTTCCGCCGGGTTAGGATTCAGCCTTATTTTGACAACGGACGGTAAGCTCTGGTTTTTTGGCCTGACCATGTCACCCGATAATCCCTATCAAACGACACCGGTGGAAGTGCTGGATTCCGTGAAGGCGATATCGGCCGGAACGGATTTTGCCCTGGCTCTGAAAGATGACGGTACTGTCTGGGCGTGGGGCAATAACACCCGCGGCCAGCTGGGAGACGGAAGCAGCGAACAACGGCTCTCTTATATCCAGGTTCCGAATCTTACCGGGATTACCCAGATTTCCGCCGGTGCGGACCATAGCATGGCGCTTGACCAAAACGGCAAGGTATGGACTTGGGGCGCAAATACGTATGGCCAGCTGGGAACCGGAGACAGCACGGACAGAAATACCCCGTTCCAGGTAACACAGCTCAGCAATATTAAACAAGTATCGGCAGGCTACGAGTACAGCTTAACCTTAAATACAAGCGGCAAAGCATACGCCTGGGGAAAAAATGATGTCGGACAGCTCGGCGTGGGGAAAAATACGTATCAACCGGAAAAAACACCGGTTCCGGTTTGTTTAAATAATGATACATTATTAAGCATTGAAGCAGGATCATCCAACTCATTTGCTAAAGATTACGCCAATGATTTATGTGCGTGGGGCGACAACCGGACTTACCTGATAAGAGACGCAAATCACGATTATTACAAAGATTACTTTGATTATCCTGTAGAAATATATGTACCATACGAGGATAGTGTAGCTGCAGGGTTTAACAATGCTTTTGTCGTTACATCGTTCGGATTAGTAGCCCATGGTTCCAACTTCACCGGCCAGCTGGGCGATGGGACAATGCTTTACAGCTATAGCTTCTACGATGTTCTGCTTGATCAAAATATTTCCGCGGCACACCGTCTGGGCGGCAACAACCGTTTCGAAACCGCCGTGAAAATTTCCAACAGCGGTTGGCCTTATGGGTTGCTACCAAGTATGCTTCCAGATATAGGGTTTCCTGACGGGTATGGAACGTCAGTTGTTTTGGCCAGAGCCGATTCGTTCCCGGATGCGCTTTCCGGAACGCCATTGGCTGCCGGCCTTGCCGCTCCCATTCTTTTGACAAACAAAAATACGCTTTCCCCCGAAACCGCTGCAGAAATAGAACGCCTCGGTCCCAAGACAATTTACCTGCTTGGCGGTGAAGGGGCTATTTCCAAAAATATCAGTAATCAATTAAAGAACGACGGTTACACGGTCATCAGGCTTGGAGGCACGGATCGTTTTGATACTTCTTACAAAATTGCACAATACCTTTATGACCATAAATTGACAAGTGGTGAGAAAGCGGTTGTCTGCAACGGTCTGAATTATCCTGACGCGCTTTCGGTATCATCAGCTGCCGGGTATCAGAGAATGCCGATCCTCCTGACCATGCCTAATAAATTATCACCGCCCGCACAGACGGCAATTACCGAACTGGGTGTTAAAAAGACTTTCGTCATCGGCGGAACCGGTGTTGTATCGGATGGTATCCTGCTACAACTCCCGGATGCTGTACGTTACGGTGGAGCAGACCGTTATGATACCTCCCTTCAAGTCGCCAAGAATATGGGGATGGATACCGGAACCGTATTTTTGGCCAGCGGCAAAAATTTCCCGGATGCCTTGGCAGGTTCGGTGCTAGCAGCTTTTACAAACAGTCCGGTCATATTAGTCGGAAACAATCCACCGAATTTGGAGAAGTATAATACCATATTAAATCAGTTAACCAGAAATATTTATGTCCTTGGTGGTGACAGCGTTATTAATGACGACCTATTATTCTCTATGGAAGACAAATACTTTGCATATATTGATGTCTATTATGAAATTTAAAAGGTAATACCGGCGAGAATCTCTGGATTTTGCTGGGCTGCTTGCTAAAATCGGCGGTATTCATTTGATAGACAGCCAGATAAGTCAGGTTCGGAATTCCGCTAAGTTGCAAGTTAATGTCATTGAGATCATCGCTAGCCTTAGCCAGATCGTAAATCTCACTTGCTGTCCTGCTTTTGTTAATTTCGTTTGTCTGCTCGCTCAAAACTGTGTAATAGGTGTTATCATTGCCGGTCAGGGCTTTATTTTTCCAGACATAAAGCTCGGCGCTCCTCTCCGGACAGGGATTCTCAAAATCCATCAAAGTAACCCCGCCCAGACCTGGCCGTAATTATTGATCAGCCAGGGACTGTCTTTATCCTGGCGGATGAGGGTGAAGCCGATATATACGTTTTCCCCGCTTTGGTCAGGTACTTTGGTTTCGTCATACTGAACATTGATATAGGCATCCACCAGGGCGATGTTTTCTTTGGTCAGTCCCATTTTAGCGGCATGTTCATCTTCCAGAATATTTTGCAGATGCTGGGCGTTTTCAACCGCCCAGACACTATTAATGGAAAGGCTGATCACGCCAAAATCGTTTTTTCTGTCCTCCAGATGCTTCGTCACAACTTCAACGGCCGCGTCTTTGTCAGCCTGGCTAAGTTGTTCTGCCGCATCGCCCGTCTGAGAACTGCTGCAGCCCGCACCTAAGGCAAATAAGAAAATGGTTATCAGGAGATACATCTTTCTTCGCATCAAAAATTCCTCCTCCCCAAGATATGCCCATCATCACTTAACCAGTTCCCCATATGTCCACTCTTCGTCGGTGAATTCCAGCGTGTATTTAGCTAAGACCGCCTGAACGTTCTTTTTTGCAGCAGGTATTCGGCGTAATCCTGCCCATCCTTAAACCCCTGGCCAGGTACTGTCGCAGGACAGATAGGTGAAATCAAATAAGATATAACTATATAGATCGAACTCCAATCAACCGAATCAACTTCTTTTAATGACTAATTGACAGGAATATTTTCCTATTTTCTATATTCCATGATATATCATTTTTACTGATTGTTTTTCATTATAGAGATCGTATCTGAATGTCTCCCAATACCAATGAGAATCCTGTACTTCTTCGGCGGTACAACCATCCGCTAAATTGACTGTAATATTTTTATCAATGCTGAAAACATTGCGATGGCCAAAGGTTTTGTACTGTTCATCCAATTCAATCAATTCTGTATCAAAGTAATTCATTAATGATCCCGGCAAATATAATCTAACTTTGAAATCAGTTGTATCCCTACCGTGATCAATTAATGTTAGTTTTATTTTTAGCGTCGCTTCACTATCTGTTACATCTAAAATTTTAAAATTCGCATCCTTTAAATCTATAGACTTCAGCCCATCATTTATTGTCCAGAAATACGCTGTTTTTACTGCTTCCACTGAACTCCTCATTATCGGCACAACCAGGATGATTACAGTCAAAAATATCAGTAATTTACTTTTACTGGCATAACGTTCCAAGCGAAATAATCCCCTTATACCGATAACGAATATGATCAACGGAATTATTCCCGATAAATAAACAACTGAATTCTCGAATCTTATTGGCCCGATTACATATTGCATGATTGAATATGAATCTCTGGGCAGTTTACAGGTTAGCAGCACAGATACGAATATTATTCCCAAATATTTAAACAGCTCTTTATTGCCCTTAATCACATCAATCCCCCCTCATCAACTTATATTCTACCTTCTCCAGAGAAGAACTCCGAAATGTTATGTCTTATAATACTAGAATACCGCAACCGCAGACCCTATCTTCTATCTGATTTTGGTTAAATTAACTCACTGATCATGCAAAAATAAACGCAAGCCCCTGAAGCCGCATAAGAGAGATAAAATAAGCCTTACAAAGAAGGAAACGCACTGACGATAGAGAAGCATAGCAATTGAAAATAAAATACTAAACCCCTCGTAAGAAGGGGTTTAGTATTTTACTTTCGTTCCATAAAAAGAAATTAACCGCCCACTTCAGATGGATAACGGTCTATTAATTGTATTTTTTTGTTAATATATGTTTTATATTGGTATTGTATCTATGGATAAATCAGACTTAATCCTGGTTAATCCTGGACAAATTGAATTCCCTGGAATTTATCATCCCGTTTTTTAGTAAGAAGAAGCCCCGAAGTGACTGCGGTAAACGGCGCGACTGCAACCAGCCCAAAACTGCCCACGATCGTATGCAGGATCTCCATGGATACGTATTTTAAATTGAACATGTCTTGAACCGGTGTCCCCTGGGCCATAAAAAACATCAGCAGCGCAATATAGCCTCCGGTGTAGGCGAACAACAGCGTCGTCGTCATGGTTCCAACCACCGTCCTGCCGATTTTCAGTCCGGACATCATGGCTTCCTTTGCCGTTATGTCCGGTTTTTTGGCTACGACTTCATCAACAGCCGCGGCAATATCCATTGCCAAATCCATCAACGCACCGGCTGAAGCGATAAAGACCACCGCAATCAATATCTCGGTTAAATTCAGGTGGGCATACCCTGCATAGAGAAGACTCTCGGAATAGGGCAGTACTGCACCATGAATCTTGAAGCAATTCCCGAAAATCAACGCCAGGATCGCCGTAAGGAACGTTCCCAGCAGCGAACCAAGGACAGCGGCCACGGACTTTCGGTTAAGTCCTCCGACCATAAAAATGATGATCGTCGTGGCTGTGACTACAAAATACAGCGAAATGATAACCGGACTCCAGCCCTTCAGCAGGAGGGGCACCAGGAGCTTCCAAATCATCAGCACAATTAATAGAAAGGAAATAAGTGCTTTGGCGCCGGTCCAACGGGCAAATAAGATCAGAAAAATAGCAAAAAGACCAATTAAGATTCCTTCCATCTGAAGGCGATAATGATCGACCATGGTAATATTTCGAATCGTTTGCCCGGTGTGATCAATGACTACCAAAGCTTTGTCGCCAACCGAAAACGCTTTATCCATCTCCAGTCTGCCGGTAAACCGGTTGTGCGCCAGCGCTTGCTCTCCTTGGAAAGGGCCGTTGAGAATTTCAACCCGGCATACTTGTTCCCCTTCCATGACGAAACTAATGGTTTGATGAATATTCGAATTATCGACTTCCAATACTTTGGCCACGGCTCGCTCACTGTCAGGATACGTATTTTCTCGGAATCCGGTCGGCATAAGCGCAAGGGCAGCAACAAAAATTATGACAAAAACAATAAAAATGCGTTCCTTTAAAGGCAATCGATTCATCAATTTTTTCCTCCGTGAGTATTCCTTTCATCTGACTTACCTTCGTTCTATTCAGCAAAAACCTGAGCGGAAACAATCCCGCTCAGGACAGGTGGAGGCAATAACGATTGAGTTTCGCTATTTACTTCTTGACTTTGGTAATTGCGGCCAGCTTGGTATAGACCTTGGTATTGTCATAGAATCCATCAAACAGCTCCGAGCCAGTGCCAAATGCATAAACCGGTACGGGCACTCCCGTGTGGGAATAGGAAGTAAAGCTGATTCCGGCTCTGTTATTCACGATATGACAGAGTGTCACCGATAACGGATTATAGGATCCATACAGGACTTGTTCCTGCTCATTGGACGGCTTGGCATTGGACATGGTTTTTTGAAAGGCATTGGCGAGAAGCTCCCCTTCGTAAGAAGTCAAACTCGCGATATCCAGACCATATGCCTGATATATTTCGTTTTTCAAATCTTCCAGTTTAGGGGTTGCAGGGTTTGAATTTTTGTAAGTTGTGATGATTTTGTCAAAATCCTGATAAGACATCGTCACAGGCTGCAGTTTATCAAAATGCGTGCTGTAACCGGTCAGGGAATAGCCGATCGTCATGCCGCCGCACTCGTGGTCAGCTGTAACGATAATCAGGGTCTCCTTGGGATGCTTCTTGTAGAAATCCAGAGCGACTTGAACGGAATCACCAAAAGCGATCGTATCGTAGATAGAAGCGGTGGCATCATTGGCGTGATTGGCCCAGTCGATTTTGCCGCCCTCCACCATCATGAAGAATCCTTTTTTATTATCCAGCACGTCGATTCCTTTTTTCACATAATCAGCCAGGCTCAGCTCGTCTGCCTCGCGGTCGATTTCATAGTCTAAAGCCGTTTCGTAATTATCCGGGTCAATCGCCACAACTTTGCCGGATTTGCTGTTTAAAGCCATAATCGTTTCTTTGGTATTGGCAATCGTATAGCCCGAATTTTTAACAATGTCATAAATAGGGGTGTCCGTGCCCTTGGGACCGGTTTTTTGATCAAAATCTCCGCCGCCAAAATAGTCAAAACCGCTGGCTGCCAGTTGTTTCCCGATCTCATAAGCGTCATTGCGATTCGCTACTTTAGCATAGTAAGCAGCCGGGGTTGCGTGGGTAATGGGGACGCTGGTCACAATCCCGATTTTATATCCCATTTTCTTCAACTTTTCGGTAATGGGTGTATACGCCTTGGTTTTGGTTTCATCCATGTTAATTACACCGGAAAGCGTCTTATGGCCGGAAGCCAGAGAAGTCGCCGTCGAAGCGGAATCCGGGATGAAAGAAGAAGAATCCTGGGTCATCAGCGCGCCGTGGACAGGAAATTGCGTGAAGTTTAATTGCTGGGGCGTAACCGCACCGGGCTTTGTTTTTTCACCGAGATACATTTCCGCACTGCTGACTTGAGCATAGCTCATCCCGTCCCCGATAAACATGAATACATATTTCGGGGTCTGACCACGATAAACCTCATCTTGGGTTGAATTGGCCATACTCTGATGCGGCTGAGCTGAGAAAAAAGATACCATAACGACCAGGATTAAAGATAAAGCGATAACCGTTTTCGAATGCCTTTTCAGAACCATGAATACCTTGCACCTCCTTCATATTTATTTGCATTGTACACTACGTGTGTTATTGCCAAATTAAGTGAATGTTAAAATTCGTGTATTTTTCAAAAACTTCATACACAAAAAAGATGCTGCGAGTTACACTAGACGGCATCTTAAGTATTACTATATGGCATATTTTGGTAATTTATGTTATATTATATACCCTATTTAAGTTAAAATAACATAGTTATTTGTAAATTTTTGGAGACACGAGTTCCTCGATGAGCTCTTCCCACATTTATTCCGTTCCCTTTACCGCACAGTTTCGTCCGCTTTTTTTAGCCAGATATAATGCTTTGTCCGCCTGTTCCATAACCCGACTCACATCGGCAATTCCGCTTATCTTCATCGTACTGGTACCTAAGCTGACAGAGATATAATCACCGGTACTGGCATACTCATGCGGAATATGTAAGGCATACACTTTTTGCCGGATTGTTTCAGCGACTTCCCCGATATACGCTTCATTCTCGTCAAATGATATATAAATAAACTCTTCCCCACCCCAACGGGCAGCAAAATCACGTGCATCCCTGACAACGGAGTTGATCTCATTGGCTACCGCGATCAGCACATTATCGCCTGCATTATGGCCATAATGATCATTATATTCTTTAAAAAGGTCAATATCGATCATGATGATGGAGATCACCGTATGATCCTGACTTTCAAAGGCCAAATCAATAAAATTCCTGAAGCTTCGCCGGTTGGGTATGCCCGTCAGCTCATCGATTAAAGAAAACTTACTGAGTTGGTAACTGGCTAAAGCCAGTTTCATATTTGTTTGCTGATTATTTTCAATCTCTTTTTTCAGTAAGATATTGGTCTTTTTTAATAATTCTCTGGCTTTAAAATCATCAAAATAATTATGATAAATGATTCTTGAAGCCAGCCAAGAGATAATCACGAAAACAGACAGATTGATATAATGACCGATCAATTTATCCGTCGATTCTTGAAAATAGGGCAAACCAACGAATAAAATCAAAACCGAACCCAAATAGGGAATGATGATCTTCTTGTTATCGACATAGAACAAGACGGAACAGGTGATGATGTTCACCATACACGCTGATAAATTTCCATATAATCTTTGATCCAACAGTGAGACCACGCTGCCCCAGCACATAATCAAGGTCATATAGACCACGAGACGTGATTCCAATTTTTTCAGCAGATGATGCGGTAAATTCTTCAGATCCTTATAGCGATTAATAAACACCAAACTGGCCGCATTCAATATAATCATAATGATGTACATCAGAAGATAGTGATTATACCAGAACCGGTTATCGATGTTCATGATGGAAGCGCAAAGATCTGAAATTGCCAAAATGAGCTCAAACCCAATGATCAGCAGCGCAAATATCCGCCATCTCCGAAAATTAACCGTCAGTCTTTCCCTTAGAAATGATTCGCTGTTATCCCTTACTAAAAAATCCGTGATTCTCATAAAGCCTCGTCAATCATCGTACTGTTCGCTTAGGTACTCATATATTATATCGCCTCCTAGCAATAATTCAATTAATTACCGGTTTATTAAATAAAACCCTTGCGCCTCGTCACAAAGGGGAGAATCCACATGTTCCCAATTCAGGGACCTTTTTTTCATATTCATACTCCAATACCAACCATTTTTCTATTTCTTTACCGCATAGCTTGCATTTTGCTCAGACCGGTTATTGCTGCCCCTGAACATACTCTTCCATGACATGAAATGCTGAACTGCAGGCGTCACAGACTTCCCATTGTTCGCTTTCTTCACTACTTGCCAGACCTGTCTGCAATACATAGGTCTTGGTATCTTTGACGGTTGCGCAGATATTGCATGTTTTCATCCTTCTATTCCTCCTCTATATAATATATGATAAGTGTAACTTATTTGCCGAATTTTCTGAATATATTGTGAAAATGATTATTTTCTTTAAGATGCCGAATAATCAATTAAACGCACTTCACCTTGATAGGCGGTAATGGAAGCGGTATTAATAATTACCGCTCCTTTTTGCAGATAAGGAAGTGCTGCTTTGGTCAAATGAAACATGGCGAAAACATTCGTACGGAAAGTACTTTCCAACTGCGACGATGTGATATCCAGAATTGAGTTTTGGGGATGCTGTTCGCCGGCATTATTGACCAGAATATCCAGATGCCCAAAGGTACTGACCGTCTGTTCAACAGCCTGCCGACAAAACGCCTCGTCACCAACATCCCCGGCTAAAAGTAAACAGCGTCGTCCCAGCTGTTCGATCCTTTCTTTGGTGATTTGGGCATCCTGCTGTTCATTTAAAAATACAATAGCCAGGTCAGCCCCTTCTTTGGCATAGAGAATGGAAACAGCCCTGCCAATACCACTGTCTCCACCGCTGATGAGGGCAATCTTACCCTGGAGTTTGTTTCCTGTTTGATAATTGGGGTCTTCATAAACGGGACTGGGATTCATTAATATCTTTGAGATAGACTTTTGAGCTTATTATAATCCAGGGCAAAATTAACAGGACCACTCGAAAGAGTGGTCCGTCCGAAGGGTAGTTTTTGTAAGAATCACGATCAGCCCGAATATGTTCTCAATATAGAAGTAACTGCTGCCATATATTGTGGGAGGCTATCATCGCAGTGAAATTGGATATGTGGGAAGATGCCGCTGCAGATTAAAGTCTCGGAAGTCGTTCATATCGGACTCGCCATTGCTGTCCCCTGCTTGCGGGGATAGGGCTTTACAAAGTTCTGCTTTTAATTTCGGATCGGTTGTCTCCGTATACAAAGAGTAAAGATATGGCTTTGCCGCAGCGGATAGACCGGCCAAAGCCTGAACATCCAGGCTTTTCAAGGCTCCGCTTTGGTACCGGTCAATATTGTAGGCGGCAATACGTCCGTCTACGTTACCGTAGCTTAAGGCCAGAAAAAGGATCACAAACCCCGCCAGCATTGTTCTGGCGGCATTGAATTTTTTGAACTGCCGCAAGGTAATCACTGCAAAAATCAGGAACAGCACCAGCATGAACCAGGTGGTATAAATGCGCAGTGGGGTCATGCCAAAGCAGTTGATATACATCACCATCTTACTAATCGCAGTGACTATCAGCAACAGCGTGAACAGACACAGCACAACGGTTTCAATCTTCAGCACCCGCTCCCTTCCCCGTTTAATCAGAAGATAGACCGCAGTCAACACAATCAGGTTGATCGCAGCAACGGCGCAAAGTTCAAAGAAACCCCTGCGTGCGTATTCAGCGTAGGTCATCAGTTCCGGCAAATGGTTGTTAAAAGCTGAAAAAAGATAAGCAAGCTGTGAAAGGAAAAATGCTATATAGACAAGATTCAATAACGTTAAAGCAGTGTAACCGGTCACTTCCGGCACAAACCGGGCCGAAGCGGATAATTTATCGACAGAAGCGACTGTGACCGTCTCGGTATTCCGTCCAAAGAGGTCGCCATAGATTAGGCCAAAGAGATAACAGGCAACCGGAATTCCCAGAATGATCTGAATGATAATCTCCATGGAAATGTTAAAATTCAGGTTCGCTATCACCTCCGCAAATGCGGCATCTGCCTTGCTCAGAAGAGCGATCACTGCCGCCAGGACCGGGATCATTACTAATATCCCAACCACAACAGCAAGCAACGATTTCCCTTTTTTATTGCCGGTGGTCATGCTCTTCAGCGCGCTGAAGCAACAGGCAAAATTACTAAACGGGATAATAATGACCTGATTAAAAAAGTCACCCAAAATATATGCCGAGAGTTTATTTTCCAAGGTTCGCCCAGTGGAGAGACTGATCCAATAAATTACGGTGAACGTCAGAAAGAGAAAGTTCAGCCCTTTAATCAGCATATTATCAAATAAAAGAAAGACCAGAGACGACAAAACAACAATTATCAAACACAAAATGCTCCTTCGTGTCTGCTGAATCCCGCCTGCACGCAGGTAGAAGAAAACACTCAGGCAAAAGATAGCCGCAAAAATGGTTACGCCTGCACCCAGGCTATCCAGATGAATCAGGTTGCAATATAAGAAGCCGCTGATCAGCATGATCAATGCAAAAACAAAATCTTTTCTCAAAAAAGTATCCTTGTTCTCCATTTTTCACTCCCCCTTCACATACTCTGAGATATCCCCTGGCTGACAATCCAAACCACAGCAGATTTCTCTTGTGAAAACATCATCCCGTTTAATATTGGTTAGCAGCCGATTAAGACATAATAATGACAGCAGGGCAGGCAAAGCCGAAGCGTAGACAGTAAATAAAGCTTACATATGTAGAAATCAGCTCGGGCATAGCGATAGCCGCAATGATCAACAGAACGATGGCAACTTTGGTGGCTGCCGAAGACAGAATAACTGATCTATTTTGGTTCCACATGGTATCAGTCCTTTCTTTGATTTCAATAGTAATTCTAATGCGCAAACTATTGTATGTCAATATACATTTATTGTTTATCGATAACATTATACTGTTTATTGATAACATATCACGATATCACGTATCACGTATCGCGTTTGCCGATATTCCCTCCATTTTTATACTAAAATACATATTTATATGTAAATATTTGTAATTACCCAATCCTATTTTCCTCATTCAATCAAGACACTATAAAAAACCGCCCGGCTAAAGAGCAATCAGATATTGATTGCTCTTTAGCCGGGCGGTTTTTTATTCACGCAACGGTCTCCCCTACTCTTTTTCTTCGTACTTCTTTTTCTATTCCTAAACTTCAAATTAAAACAGTGAACGCGCAACAAAAATGCTCATAGTGCCCAGCAGAAGTATTGCAAAAACCACGCCCGCCAGGATATTCCAGGTTAATAATTCGTACCGCAGAAATAAAGTAATAGCAGATCACGTTGTTCCTTCTGTTTTTTCTGATAAATTCTTGCCCTTTATCACTGTATGCCTTTGATAGCACAGGGTTTACGAAACTAAGATACTTATCGTAGTATTCTCCTTTGATGCTGAATAAGATGGCCATAACCAAAAATAACACTGCAAGAAAAAGAATAGTAATGCCGGCTCCTATCGTGTTATATAGCAAAAACATGACTATCAGCAACAATGTTAAAATCGTTATTGTCCTAATATAAATGTGAATTCCCCTCCATATAGTCCATTCCTCAGCCAGAATGAATCCTCACTCACCGCTCTCATGGTAACATAAAACACTCCCGGTGGTGGCGTTGATCCAGATATTGACTCTGCAGCCGATGTCGGGGTTATTGTGAACATAAACATGCCAGACCCGCAGGAACTTTTCTTCGGTGACAGACTCATATTTATGTGCGTAATCGGTATTGCCTTCATCCCATCTTTCCAGATAATACTGATTTTCTATTTCGAGATACGCACTGGACGGCTCATTGATCACGCCTTCTTGCTTCAGTCTTTCTTTGGCAATCACCAGCGCTTTTTCTTTGTTAACTTGGACCGGATTATCAATGAAATTCGTGTCGAGTTTGTAATTATGGACCATAACGTTAACCTTATTCGCCGTTTTCGGTATGGGAAAAACATAGCCTTTGATTACCATGCTGCCATTTTGGCCGGGAAGCTCGGTGGTGGTGATCGTCACTTTCCTTAAGTTTTCGGGCTCGTACCACTTGGCATCCAGTTGCCAATACGGTGTTCCTCCATTGTACTTGTTATAATCATAAATTCCGTAATCGCCGCCTGTGTTTTTGATACAATAGACAAGGTCGACCTGATCCAGATATTCGGCAATTTCTTTCCCGGAGCGATCACCATAGGAAGCATCTGAACCATATTGAATTCGCAAGCGGGAATTCAGTGCTGCGAAGTCTTTCCGGTCCGAGACCACCCTGGTATAGATGTTATCTTCTTGCTTCGTCAGGCCGCAGGCCGCTGCCTCGGCTTCTGTCAATTCGGACTCGCTGTTGCAGGTAAAGTATTGCTGCAATAAGCGTTGGTAATCACTTATTTGCATGGTGAAGTTCATTTTATCGATCTTTTCAGTAACAAAGTTCCGGATGGTATCCGGCGTATATTGAAGATAGTCTCCTTTATAACCGTCGAAGTTAAATTGATAGCTCTTGGTGATGCCATAGACAAAACAGACAACTTTCCCATTATGGACAAAAATCAGCGGCGCGCTTCCCTGATTGGCGTCATCGTTGATCTCGCCCCAGCGATAACCGATGATGTTATATATCCGCTGAGCAGTCGTCCCTGGCTTTATCGTATAGACGGTGTCCCACTCAAATGGCGTTAATTTGGTCAACGGCAAGGTAGCGCCGTTTTCTTGTTCTCCGACAGCTTCCTCGAATTTCGCGGCATTTTTCTCCCACCCCGAAGCAAAGACCGATACTCCGGACGGTGTCGCCTGCGCAGCCTTATTGTATTGACTTGTGGCGACAAACAATAACACCAGAAGACAAATAGCGGCAAAGAATATTTTTTTATTTTTTCGCATCATCGCTTGTAACCCTCTCGCTTTGCTATAAAGCCATTTCTTGAAGCGTCCAGCGGTCAATTTTCCCGGTCTGCAGATTGAACCGGGCAAACGTCATGGGCTGAGCATCCTGGCCTTCTTCTATGTAATAGCCATTGCCGTCTAGAAAAAAGAGAAATTCTTCGACGAGGTACTCGGCTTGATAATCATCACACGGTAATTTTACCCTGTATTCCCCCATTTGACCGGTGGGCCCACCACCCGTTGTATTCATATAGATCCAGCTATCATCCACATAATGCATGCCGTCAATCCCAAATCGATCCATTGCCAGGAAAGCACGTTTCACGGCTTGCCCTGTTTTCTGATCAATCTGAAAGACCGACCAGCCTTTGAATGTAGGCGTACCGTCCGCATCTGGCTCTCGGGTCATAATATAGAACTGGCCGTTATACCGGGCCCCACCGCCAAAATACCCCAATATCGTATTTTCACCGGTCCGTATATTCAGCACATGCTGCGCTTCACTGTCCTCATAATCCGTATAAATCAGATAATCATTGTCGGCAGCGGTGATATAGGTGCGCCCTTCGGCCAGTAATTCGCCGCGGCTCCCGTCCGGCGCCGCCCTGTAAAGATCTCTGTTATAAAGGTGGGTGTAATAAATCCATTCGTCCTGGATGGAAAAATAATTGCCGACATCCTTGATCAAAATCCGGATATTGCTGCCGTCTTTATTCATCGTACACAAATTGCCGCGCGGGGTCTGGTTAATGTCGTCAAAGCCGATCTGGTCGGTAAAATAGATCTTGTCCTCTGTCAGCCACAACTGCAGCGAAGAATTCGAACAGATCCTTTCGGCGTTCCCCTCGAGATCAACCCGATAAATACCCCGTCCCCTGTAATAGTGAGGCATATAGTAGACGTAGGTGCCGTCAAAGTAGAGCTTATTAACAGAGTCGGTCTTTACCAGTTGCTTGACTGTATTCTTGGCGGTATCGACCTTATAAATCGTTTCCTGTGGCTCGTCATAATAAATCAGGATGTCGCCGTTCTTGGCGAAGAACTTACCACTGTGCATGCTGTCGCTCTTCTCATCCGAGACGGCGGCTATATTCTTAGCATTCTCTTGACTGCCGGCATCTTTAGTAACCGGCGATGTTTCACCCGTACCGGCGGGATCTGTGGCAGACCCTTCCGCAGCGCAGCCGAACATGAGCATCAGAATCAGAATCAGCGTCAGGCTAACCAGCCCCTGTTTTATTTTTCTTATCCGATACACGCTCATCGCACCTCATCCTTTTAAAACTTCTTCTGCTTTCTCCGAGTAATAATTGGGATATTCAGCTTGGCTGGCTTCTTCCAAATATGGCAAAGCCAGCTCCTTCATGCCCATTTTCAGATAGGCAAGCGCGATAAAGTAATTGTAATCACTTATTTAATGTCGCTTCAAATTCGGCTCTTTTGGCGTCTTCTTCGGCATAATACTTTTGAAGCGCATCGTGAGCCACTTCAATACGTTGTTCTAAGCCATTCTCGTAAATATCACTGTACAAAAATCCACTGACGCGAATCGCTGGATCATCGGGATTTGGCTTCTCATCCAGACGCGGTTTTTCAAGCACAAAATCAATGGCATAAAAGAATACCTTATTTTGATCCAAAATATTTTTAAGATCAAGCATTATTTCCGCTGCTTTTTTGATACTGACATCCTCATCCTCAGTATAAAACACGATATGCCCCGCTGTTTTTCCAAGTTCCGCCACATTATACTTTTTATCAAGCTCCAAAGCTTCGATATTTAAGCCATATTCCGGTTCAAAAGGATTACGATCATGGGTGGCTATTGTATCAGGGCGGGCGATCAGTTCTGCATAGTTGATATAGCTTGTATACGGAAAATCCTCACTTTCAAAGATCGTATCTGCCATTGAACCATAGCCGTTGTTTATTCGATCATAGGTATTCCGTTTTTGAAGAACATCGTCCTTATATGAATCGTATTTTATCTGTCCGCGAGAGGAAATAGCCATATAAAAGTGCGTATCGATACTGGTGGGCGACTTTGCGATCACACTGTAGTTGCTGCTTTTAAAGTTATATGTAGCGTCAGCAAGTTCCAGCTGCAGATCCGGATAGTTATCCGCTATATAGTTTTTAGCCGCATTTTCTGCAAGCATTCTGGAAACTGGATTTCCCACCAGACCGTTTGCAAACCACAGTATACCTCCAAAGAGGACCAAGGCAAGAACACATGCTAAGATTTTAACAAACCTTTTCATTTACTTTTTCTCCTTTTGAGTTTACGCACAAAAAAGATGCTGCACGTTACACTATACATCATCTTTTCAGTAGATATATGAAATAATTTTGAAAATAATGCTAGTTGCTCTTTACCTATTATATACCAAATTGACTTAAAACACATAGTGATCACATTTAGTATTTCATTACCCTTGCCAGCAAGTAATATTGCTCTGCCGGTAAATTCAGCACCTTTAGATTGGCTTCACGCAAGGGGGCTGTAATCCCAATGTTGATGGAAACAATACCTTTTTTCCTTTTCAGAACACTCCCCAGGGCCGTTATGCTCTCTATCCGGGCTGTTTTGATAACGGCTATTGTTTTATGATAGCCGCCGTAGGATAAATTGATGGTATTGTCCCTACAGGAAATACCGGTATTCCCATATTGCAGGAGGACACTGACTCCGGCAATTCCCAGCAGTACGGAGGCAGGAACACTGATTAGTATGATGCTCCCCAGGCTGCCGGCAACCAGCGCACCCATAAAAATAAGGACGGCTATTATAAATCCCGGACGGTAAAAGAAATACCGTCTGGCTTTGCTAGTCGGTTTTTGTAAACTTTCCTCCACGATATAGTCGGGTAAAAGCGCTTGCAGAATATTTTTCATTTTTGGCAAGGATGCAATGGGATAGAAGATGGCCTGTTCCAGGGCTTGCTCGTCGGATTTGTCCCCGTAACCGATGACCATAATTGTTGCCGTATAACAGTGAAACAAACGCATGAGCAGGTTTTGTTTGAACAAGACACCGCTGATCTTGTTTTTGTGAAAAGTATATTTCTTTTTATTCAAAAGGCCGTATTCAATCTTTAAAATCTCCCTGTTCTCGGAAATCCGATAGTTGTAATACGTGATGACCGCTTTGAGCAGGGAGATGGCCAGCGCAATCCCGTAAAAAGAGACAATAAAGGAAAAAAGCCCTAATCCCCAAGCTAGCGGATCTAAAAAATGCGAAAATACGTGGTTGAATAAATCGTCGGTACTCTGATAACCGCCGATCTTTACCGCTGCTGCTGTAATGATTGGAACAGCAACCGGCAAACCGGAAATAACATAAACGGTTTTGGATTGCAGCAAGCCCAGTTTTAGAAAATCCCGCAGAGAAGCCGTGATGACAGTCCGATTATCTTCATCGGTTATCTCCGGTGCGTTATTTTGAATAATAGCTTGTTTAAAGGCCAACGCTTTCTCCGCTTTCAGAGCCAGCCGGATCTCCGCTTGATCCACTGTATCGATGGTTTGACTCGCATTGTCCACTTTGATTTTATAGGTCTTCGTTAATTGATAAAGGATATTTTGCGATAAATCCACCGTTGTGATTTGCCTTAGCGGTATTTCCGTCCTTTTTTTTCGCCATAGGCCGGTTTCCACAATCAGATGGCCATCCGCTACGGTATAAAAGGTGGAAATATATTGTATCAATTTCCCCAGCGGGCTTAAAGCAATGATGAAAATAGGTGTTACTACTTGCGGATCAAAATTTTTGACAATAAAAATACTGACAATGGCCGCTGCGATGAGTAAGGGGAGCTCCGTTATTTTATCGAATAAGATCAGGATACTTCCTCTGATATGCTTAAACTCCATGCTGCCACCTACATATTTTCTTGGGCTTGAAGCCGGGTATAGAGTTGATTCTTCAGCGCTTCGGTGATGGTCCGCGCTGTATCAGCAGCCAGACCTTCAATGACAAAGGCACCGCTTGCGGTATGGATTCGGACGCTGGCCAATCCAAGTTTGCGCAGGATGGGACCATGTTCGATGGATATGTGCTGAATCCGAATCACTGGGATGATAGAGGTTGCAATGAAAAATATGCCGTGCTTGATTTCTATCCTGTCGTCCAGAATGAGATAGCCCCATTGCCGGTATTCAATCACCGGGTAAATAAACAACGTAACCATCAGGTATAAAAAAATAAACGCTTCCACCGCATAGACATAGGGTGCCGGGCGTACAAAGAAATCTTGCCGGGCTACAATCAGCGTCGGTATACCCAAAATAACTATAACCACTGCCAGCCGAAGAAACCTGGCGACACGCCATGCCGTTACAATGTTCTTATCCAGATGATGATATGCCACAATAACCTCTTACCTGTTGGATCTTTTTTCATTATTATAACCCATACCAGACGGAAGATTACAAAGCCATTACCTAAAAAATGGCGCTGATGCTAGAGAAGCATCCCCCCATGGGTTCTGCCGCTGCTCGATTGATGGACCGTGCTTCGTGTATTGTGTATTTGATGGTTCCAAATTTCGATTATATCAATTCGTTCTTTTATATATGTTACCTTCCGTAATTCATCTTCTGATATCACTTCGTATCTATATTCATCAGGATCTAGTTTATCCGGAGAATCAATTTGAATCGTAGAAAATACGGGGACATGACTTTCAGGTTCCGATTGGACCTGGAATTTTTGGCTCGATAATTTTTAATAGATTTTCTTGACACGTTCCCTATTATTACTTATAATTACTTTATTAGTATCAATAAGGAGCATTTTATGACCAAAGATTACTATACCGTCGAGCAGATTTCAGACATGCTGGATATCCATCCGAAGACTATCCAGCGGTATATTCGGGAGGGCAGACTGCGCGCAACAAAGATTGGCAAGAGTTGGCGCGTCACTGGCCATGATTTAAGTATTTTTGTCGAGAGTTCCCACGACAAAGGGCTCGGTTCGGAAAATCGACCGGCGCGCCGCATCATCACCTCATCAGTGATCGATATCATTGCATACGGAAAAGAGGATGCCATCCGTATCATGAACACGCTAACTGCCGCCCTGAACGCCAAACCGCCGGAATACGAACAGTCGTCCATGCAGTCACAGTATATCGAGCGTGAAAATATGGTTCGTGTTACGCTCTGGGGCGACATCCGCTTTATGGCAGTGATGATGGACACGATAGCCTCACTGACAGAACAAAATAGGGGTGAATAAATATGAAAAACAGTGTCTTCAAGACTTTAGCAAGCCGAGATCATTTTAGGGCCCAATACAACCAAATACTTAGCCAGTTCCCATTTGGGCAGCGATACGTCGAGACTACCTTTGGACAGACGTTCATACTGACAGCCGGCCAGGAGTCGAATCCGCCCATAATTCTGCTGCACGGTTCCTGTAGCAACAGTGCATTCTGGTTTCCCGAGATCATAGCCCTATCCAGCAATTATAGGGTCTATGCCGTTGACATTATCGGCGAAGCAGGAAACAGCGAAGAATACAGACCGGACCTTGATTCAGATGCTTTTGCACTCTGGATGAAGGATGTCCTGGGTGCCCTTGGCCTTGAAAAAGCCGTGTTCATCGGCAACTCCCTCGGCGGTTGGATGGCTCTCAAATTTGCAACAGCTTATCCGGAACGTGTTTCCAAGCTGATTCTTATCGCATCCGCAGGCCTTGCCAACATTCGGCCGCAATTTCTTCTCAATGTGGAGCAAACACGGCAGGCAGACGGAACGGTGCCAATGACCTCTGACATTATCGGAGAACATAATATTCCAAAAGAAATACTCGATTTTATGAATCTGATTACCGAAAGTTACAACCCGATACAATCTCTGCCAGTATATGAGGACGAACAATTGCTCCGTCTCACCATGCCTGTTCTCTTTATCGATGGAGAAGATGATATCATCATTGATGCCAAAAGATCGGCACAAAGGCTCTCGCGTGTTGTGGCATCAGCCGAAATTCGTTTGCTTTCCAATTGCGGGCATGTGGTGACTAATTCCATAGAGTATATTATCCCATTTCTGATCGAATAACGACGATGACCATCGCCAAAACCTTTCAGTTTATACCACAATAAGTCCGGAGCCGATTGCGGTGCCGGTTTATGCAAATACGGCGCGGCTAATTTCCGCTTACTGGCTTTGCCTATTGCTATTTTCCCTGTAATAGCTAATACTAGTACAATAATATCAAATTCTAAATGATTGATAATTTCTATCTGCTTATGGCATGATCTGATTTACTTAAAATTGTGATGATGAAGGAGTCAACCAATGAAAAAAGCGATACGCACGCCATCGAATACGAAATCCGGAACTAAGCCCAATACGAAACCGGGAACTAAGCTTAATCCAAAACTAGGAACTAAGCCCAATACGAAACTGGGAACTAAGCTTAATCCAAAACTAGGAACTAAGCCCAATACGAAACTGGGGACAAAACCCAATACGAAGCCGGAATTAAAGCCCCAGACCAAGTCGGATCAAAAGCCTTTTCTGAAGTCCGGAACAAATCCGAAGCTGAAAGCAAAACCCGCACCGATGACGGAGTCCCAGGTCAAACCGGATGCAGACCCTAAGCCAGCCCCCAAAAGGAGACCCCAAAAACTCGATCACCTGATCGTGGATAAACAAAATGAATTGTTAAACTTCCTTTATGAGCAGCTGCCCCAAGAAGGGAGAAATTCGATTAAGTCTCTTCTCGCCCATCGCCAGGTTTCTGTGGACGGCGAAATGACAACATTATATAACTACCCGTTGGCGGCAGGTCAAAAGGTGACCATTAATCGGGGTAAAGTGTCTCAAGGCAGAAGAAAACATAGACCCCTGAAGTCCTATAGCGCAAAGACGGATAAAATAAGCCCGATGAAGAAGGTAACATCGGAGAAAGCATTGAATAGCAACGTGAAAAAAGCGATCCCGCTAAGAGATAAAAAGTAGTATTATAAAATCGGCTTAGCCGATTTTATTTTTACAAACGGAAATAAAACATTGAACTTTCCGGCCTTGGGGAGACTCTTACTGTCAGAAGGAGGAATCGCAATGGATCTGACCGGCCAGGTTAAAAAGGCGAAGTCCGGCGATAAAGAAGCCCTGCTCCAACTGGTCATGGAGCGGAAGAAGGAGCGGAAGAAAGAATAAAAATATTAAAGAAACGGAAAACGGTGACTTACACGAACATCCATGACTATGAAGCCCAGGAGGACCGAAGCAGTGCGGAGGATTTTGACCAACGATTTAAAAGTTGCCGAAGATCTGGTGGTGAAGGATGTCACCACAGAAAAGGATATCACCCGTGTGACAGTGCTCAGCCGGGGGACGCCCGCCATGGGGCTGTTGATCAAGGGGGAAGAGGTAAAACTCCTTAATGCTGCTAAATTTACGGACGAGCAGCCAGAAAGTCAGACTCCGACCGCCAAAACCTTTCAGTTTCAGGGCCGGAGTGAGGAAATGACACTTGCCGTTAAGGGGATCATTTATACCACGATAAGTCCGGAGTCCATTGAGGTGCCGATTCAGTAATTAATATATCGTATATTTTGTTTATTTTACTAAGTTAACTGTGTCTCTGCCTTTATATAGTATTCTTCTGATTTCCATCACATTATCAATAACAACATAGAAGACAGTAAAATTATCAATATAAATCCGGTAATACGGATTTTTTCTTTTCCTCTTCGATTGAAATGGCTGGAAAGATAAGGGACAATGAAGTCTTTCAGTAATTACGTTTTCAACCCGATTGATAAACTTTTCTGCAGCATCGGTATTATGGAGCGTAAATACCAAATAATCAACAATTTCATTAAGGTCCGCTTCGAATCTGGGAATATACCTTAAAGAATACTTATCTTCCGTCATGGATCCTGCCTCTCACCTTGGAGAAAACCTCATCGTGCGTATGCCGGATATTTGTTGAAGCCGCTTCTTTATCCGCCTCATCAAGTTTCATTTCGATATCATCAGTTAATTCTGCGTATTTTTCTAAGCTTAACACTACCATCGAGCCATATCCGTTTTTCGTTAAATAAACAGGCTCACCTTCTCGAACAACTAATTCTTCAATTTCCGGAAATTTATTTCTCAGATCTGAAACAGGTCTGATATGAATCACATTGCTGCCCCCTTTCGCATTCTTTTATCATTATATTATCATCATTTTATCACGGCAACAACATAATATGCCAAAATAATTTAAAATGAAATAGTTGATTATTTTCTTTAAGTTGGTCCGAGGGATTTTATGGTATAATTAAGGAGATAATTAAGTCTATACTGCAAATACAACAAAGGAGAAACGCGTTTATGTTACGGCAATTAAATCCGGTCCTTGTCCTGAAGGTGGAGGGCAAGGAATAACTACCCTGAACCCCTCCAAAAAAAGAGCCATTTACTATTTATTTTGGAGGAACTATGGATTATCATCATTTAAATATGGAATATCATCATTTAAAAGAATATGGATTAACTGACTATTTTATCCGGCAAGCAGATTGCTATGACGGATTGTATTTGGCACGCGTATCCGAACAGCATCGTGAAATGTATCAGGTGATCAGTGAACAGGGCGAATTACAGGCGAGTGTCTCGGGAAAGTTGGCTTATCAGGCCAGTGGCTGCGAAGACTTCCCGGCTGTGGGTGACTGGGTCATGATCGACAGGGACGATGACCGCAGCGGCAGGGCTGTGATTCATCACATTTTAAAGCGCCAAAGTGTGTTTGTCCGCAAAGCGGCTGGAACGGCGAATACTCTGCAAATCATCGCGGCCAACATCGATCAGGTATTTCTCTGCATGTCCTTAAACGCAGATTTCAACCTGCGCCGACTGGAACGATACCTTGCCATCGCCTGGGACAGCGGGTCTACCCCGGTGGTCGTCTTGACCAAAACGGACTTATGTGCTGATTTGAGCCAAAAACTGGCTGAGATCGCCACGGTGTGCGTGGGCTGTGATGTCATCACCTGCTCCAGCCTTGAGGACTACGGCTATGAACAGGTTGTTTCTTATCTGACCAAAGGCAAAACAATCGCCTTGCTGGGTTCTTCCGGGGTCGGCAAATCCACCCTGATCAACCGGCTGATGAACAGCGAGATCCTCGCCACCCATGAAACCCGTAAAGACGATAAAGGACGGCATACGACGACACATCGCCAGCTAATGCTCCTGCCTCAGGGCACGATCGTCATCGACACGCCGGGGATGCGTGAATTGCACTTAAGTTCAGCGGATCTGTCCCGGTCCTTTGACGATATTGCGGATTTGGCAACAGGATGCAAATTCCCGGATTGTTCACACACTGCCGAACCGGGCTGTGCCGTTAGAGAAGCCATTGCGGCAGGAGAGCTGCCCCAGGAACGTTTTGAGAACTATCTTAAGCTGCAAAAAGAACTCGACTATGAAGGCCTGAACTTCCGACAGCGGGAACAGGAGAAAATCAAGCGCATGTTCGGAAGTAAGGGCGAAATGAAGCAGCTGATGCAGCACGTTAAAAACAAGAGACACTATACAAATAATCGACAATAAGAAAAACCGCCCGGCCAATCGCGCAATCAGTATCCGATTGCACTTTAGCCGGGCGTTTTTTTATTCACGCTACGAATTCTTCACGTGATTCTAAAGTCTTGGTATTTTGCCCTGCAAAGATGGCTGCGGGGCGGTCGGCATCCCTCCGGGAAGGAGGTGATGCCATGGAAGTATATCAAGCACTTACCCTGATGATATCCTTTGGAAGCTCGCATACATTGAACTGGCTTGATTATCTTTAATCATAAGAACGATTATCTCCTTAGGGCAATGGACAATAACGGTAATATTTCATTTTGTTTAAGTGCCTATGCTAAATTGTCCATTATTGATTTTTCTCTACCCATACACTTCTCCAGAAATACCTCTGTAATAACCGGATCAAATTGCGTGCCGGAACATCGTTTTATTTCTTTTCTCGCTTCCATTTCAGATAAACCATTGCTGTAAGGCCGATAGCAAGTCATGGCGTCGCAGGCGTCAGCTATGGCAATAATCCTTGCTTGCAATGAGATTTCGTCGCCTTTTAAACCTTTGGGATAGCCTTGGCCATCCCACCTTTCATGATGTTCCAGGATATAGCCGGCAATTTCGGAAAACTCATTGGCTGAACTCAATATTCTATACCCGATTTCCGGATGCCTTTTTATTTCTTTCCATTCTTCACCAGTTAAACGATGGGGTTTATTCAGGATTTTTTCATTTACTCCCATTTTTCCGATATCATGCATCAATCCGGCTATTTTAATCTGATTCACCATCTCTTTATTTAACTTCATACTGATAGCGATGGTTTCACAAATCTCGCTGACCCTCTTGGAATGGGACATCTCTCTATTGCTTTTTGCGAATAACGCATTCATAATCAAATCGATGGTTTTGCTTCTTTGGCTGGAACTTTCATAGAGCTTTTGTCTGTACATATTGTCTTCAGCTTTTTTTATGATCTCCTGGATATCTTCTTCTGATTGATATTTTGTTTCATAACCGAAAGAAATAGAAATGTCAATGGTTTCTACTTTTTTGTTGATGATTCGGTCTGTAATGCGCTTCATAATCTGTTGGACGGTCGGGGTATCGGTTCTGGGTAAGATAATTACGAATTCATCCCCTCCCAGCCTGGCGATGATGTCGCCGGACCGGCAGCCATCCCTGATCTCCTGGGCCGCCTTCATAAGGAGCTCATCTCCTTTAGCATGGCCGAAGGAGTCATTAATAAGCTTCAATCCATTAATATCCGCCATGATAATGGATAGGGGAAGGTTTTTTTCCGTATCTTTTCTGATCAACTCTTCTTCATAAAATCTTCGATTATAGAGTCCGGTAAGGTCGTCGTGATTACTTAAATACTCCAGGTTGTCTTTCGTTTCTATTAATGCTTTCTCACTCTTTTTCCGCGCTTCATTTTCTTTCTTTAAATCATCCAACAGTCTTAAGGTTTTGGAATGGGCTTTTCTGAGCTCACGGGTTTGCTCTTCAACCAATCTTGCCAGTCGTTCCTTTTCATCGCGTTTTTCTCTATTGGCGTTTTTAATTTTCAGCATCGCGCGAATCTGGGCAGTGAGTTCACATTCATCAATCGGTTTAGCAAGAAAAGCTTCAGCACCACATTCGAGCGCACGGATGCGGTGCTCTTTATCCCCTTTGATTGCCGTGATAAAAACCACAGGGATGTCGCTTAAGTTTCTGTCCACTTTCAGCTTTCTGCACACTTCAAATCCGTCCATTCCCGGCATTACGATGTCGAGCAGGATTACATCCGGATCTTCCTCCGCAGCCAGTTTAAGGCCTATTTCACCGTTAAGCGCCTTCAATAATAAGGCTTCAGGGAAAATCTCTTTTAATAGCGCTTCTAAGCTGATGAGATTATCATGGTTATCATCAACCGCTAAAATCTTCAAGCTTCTATTCTCCATAAAGCACCTCTCTTATTACTTGCCAAAACTGCTTCTCGATGATGGGTTTTGCTATAAAAGCATCAAATCCGTAGGCCAGAATGGTTTCGCGTTCAATCAACATCGCGCTGGCAGTCAGGGCAATGACAGGGATATGGCTTAATTCAGGCATCTTTCTTATCGCTTGGAAAGCTTCGATACCATCCATAACGGGCAGTGCGATATCCATTAAGATCAGATTTGGCATGTGCTGCTTTGCTATATCCACGCTTTGATTACCGTCAGTTGCTTCCAAAACAACATACTGATCGGCCAGCAATGCTTTCACACTCAGCATGTTGTCCGGGTTATCCTCCACTACCAAAACCACCGGTTTTCCTTGAATCGGCCTGCCTTCACGACGCGTTTTTTCCTCTTCCAGAGTTTGTGGAAATAACATGGTTGTCACTGCATTTTGGAGTTCGATTCGATTCACATCGCCTTTTTGAATAAGCTGATGAACATGATTCCGTTTTAAAAATTTCAGTTCTTCTTTGGTAATATGCTTGGCGGTCAATATGAGCACCGGAATATGCGCTGTCACCTCCGCATCTCTTAAGGCTTTCAGTACTGCAAATCCGTCTATACCGGGCATCATCAAATCTAAAATGATGGCGTCGGGAATGGTTTGCTCAACAATTGCGAAAGCTTCACCTGCGGCACGAGCGACCTCTATTCGATAGCCGATTTCTTCCATTAAATCTTTAATCTGAATGATAGCCGGTTCGCTGTCTTCAATCAGCAGTACGGTTTTCTTTGACGGGTCAGGCGTTACGCTGAGTAATTTATGTTTGTTCATATTTATCAAACCCGACGGCTTGCCGGAAATGTCTTCTTCTATCTGTCCGTTGATCATCCCGTTTTCTCCGGCATATCTCAGCGGCAGATACAAAGTAAACTCCGATCCTTGATGAAGGATGCTTTTTGCTGAAATTGTACCGCCCAGCATTTCGGCGTATTTTTTGGCAATGGCTAAACCCAATCCGGTCCCGCCATATTTCCGGGATGTGCTGTTGTCAGCCTGCCGGAACTCATCGAAAATATATGGCAGGTATATTTCAGCTATTCCTATCCCGGTATCAGATACCGAAACCATTAATTTCTGATCACTTTGCCGCATGGATACCGCAACCTTTCCTTCTTCAGTAAACTTCACGGCGTTGCTGATCAAATTCTGCATTATATGCCGGAATTTATCGACATCACTGGTGATGATTTGTTTAGCGTCTTCATTAAAACTGAGCAGGTCAATATTCTTTTCTTTGGCGATTGGCTGGAACATTTCAACAACTTCGTCAATGACGTCATTTACGCAAAAGTCTATGATTTCTGTTTCCTCACGCCCGGCTTCAATACGGGAAATATCCAAAATGTCATTGATGAGTAATAGGAGATTTTTCCCGTTGCGCTCGATGACTTCCAGATAATGGTGTTCTTCTTCCGGAATCTTAGCGGAAAGCCGCCGGTTAAGAACTCCGGAAAGAGCGATGACTGAATTCAGCGGGGTGCGAAGCTCATGACTCATGTTTGATAAAAAATTTGTTTTGAGATGACTGGCTTCATCCAACAGATTTTTCTGCATTTCCAATTCAGCGTTTTGCTGCATAAGCTCAACGGTTTGCGTTTGAAGTTCGCTTTTTTGAGCATCCAATTCTCTGTTTTGCCGCTCTAATACTTCGGTAAATTCCTGGATTTTGCGGTAGGCCAATACCCCTTCGATGCGCGCGCTCATAGTAACTGTCGTGTTGCGAATCAATTCAATCGCTTGCTGATCAAACCGGTCGATATTAATGAGAGAAATAATGGCAGTGATCTGATCGCCGGCCATAATTGGGATCGTTACGATTTCGCGGGGAATCAATTTTCCGTTCACTGTGTGAAACAAAAAACGAGTATCTTCCGGAATGTTCTTGATATGCTGAAGCTGACGCGTTGTCAGAACAGGCCCGAATTCGCCTTCGAGGTTGGCCGCGTCAAAAGACACCCTGGCTTTGTCTTCCAGTCCGATGGACGCGAAGTGGTCGTAAGTCTTTTGATCATCACTTAACAGATAAATCGCCGCCATTTGGCAACCGGTATGATTGAGGAGAGCATTCAGTGTTTCGCGGAAAAACTGTTTGGTATCATAAACGCTCAGCATTACAGAAGTAAGTTTTGAGGTCTTAGCATTCAAGATTATGTTTTGTTGGATGCTTGCTGCCAACTCATTAAAGGCAGACGTCAGAACTCCGAACTCATTTTTTAACGCATAGGCAGACCGGGCGTCAAGATCTCCTTTTTGAAACCGGTGTGTTGCGTTGGTAAGTTCATTGAGCGGTTGATTAATATTACGTAACAATCGGTAATTAACAACGAGAGAGAGCAGCAGAATCACGGCAATAAGCAATATCAATTGCCAGTTCAGCAAATTATGTAACTCCTCTGAATCTTGGTATAAGTTGTTGGCTTTGTTATAAGCAAATGTGTCAATTTTTTCAATACGGGCCAGCATCTGGTCCCGATAGGATCCGACATAGCCTCCCGGAAGGAGGTTCTTTTTTACGGTATCTATTTCTCCGGCCAGCGCTAGATTAACATTATCCTGACGGGCTATTGTCCACTTGTCAAAGGCGTTCTTCGCTTCGTCGATATCGGTCTTAGGCCCCAGGTACCTTTCGTATAAGACATCAAATTGCTTTAAAGCATCCTGATGGGATAACTCCGTTAATTGCAAGGATTGGCGTTTCTCATCGTCACTTGTTGCCAGCATCAGATCTTTCAAGCTTAATCGCATCGTCAGGATATCATTCTCAAGATGACCGATTGCTTGTCTTATTTGTAATGGATGATTATAGATTGTTTCAGTCTGCAGGTTCAGCTGATCGGATTGATAGAAAGAGACAACCCCTAGCACAACAACAAATAGTAACGTAGAGGCAATACTTATTTTAAGCTGCGTACCAATTGTCATGTTTTTTGCTTTCATGAAATCCTCCTCTTGAATACGAATAACTTTAATACGAATAATTCGTGAATATTGTTGAGGGCATCTGAACCATCTTTAGTTTACTGGTTTTTTGAATTAATGCTGTTTCTGCTTCGCCTGTGACCAGATATCCAATATACGATAGTGATTTTTGTAATTTGTCTATGATAAGCTGTTGTATTTCCGGCTTATAGTAGAATAATAAATTGCTGCAGATCACAAGATCAAAATCCCCATAGATACTTTCCGGAGGATTATTGGAGAATGGGTCCAGCAAGTCGTAATAAGAGAAAGTAATTTGTTGTTTTATTTGAGAGCTGACCGCATACATTTCATCTTTCCTGGTAAAATATTTTTCCAGGAACTGAACCTTGACATTATTGACCCCGGTCTTGTCGTAAATCCCCTCTTTCGCTATGGATAGCGCTTGCTGGGAGCTGTCGGTCGCCAAGATTCGATAGGTAACTGCTTGTTCCTGGGCACTGATCAGTTCGGATAGAAGTATCGCCAAAGAGTAGGGCTCCTGGCCGCAAGAGCATCCGGCAGACCAGATGCGGATTGCGCCGCGGTTTGCTTTTTTATTGATTAATCTTGGAATAATATACTGTTCAAGCAGTGCAAACGTCAGTGAATTCCGAAAAAACTGAGTGAATGTTATGTTCAGTGAATGATAAAAATTTTCCGCTTCCTCGCGGTTCTCTTCGACATACCTGAGATACTCGCTTTGTTTAACACCTAATAAGTCTGATCTTCTTTCCACTGAATTTCTTAGGAAAGACTCTTCAAAGACTGAGATATCCCTTCCATGTTTCCGGCTCATAGTCGTTATGAATACTTTCAGTTCTCTATCGATTTGACTCGTCAAAATAATGTTCCTTCCTACCCAAAGAATTATTGCTTCAATCACAGATCATAAATCGATATTTAGCATCATTCTAGATAATATAATTATATTTTATTGATCTAGAATTTTCTACATATTTATCCAAAATTTGATTGGCCTTCTTCTTACTCTCCAAAATTCTTGTTAAATAGCGTACTCAACAAAAATATTTCAAATTCGCCATCGGTGGCGAAATTTGAAATACCGTCTCCTACCAGGAGGCAAAAATAAGAAAAACCGCCGGGCGGTTTTTTTATTCACGCAATGGAATTGCGTGATTTTCAACTACATAAAAAAGCATTAGCTTCATCATAATAATAAAAGTCTCAGGGGATTTACTGAAAATGGAGGATATAACAATTGAAGCAAAAAAACGACGTTACAACAAAGCGCGAAAGTAAAGATAATGCAAAACACCAATCACGCAGCGCAACCTTTAAGCAAAATCAAAAGAAAAATGATAATCCGGATGTGTTGGAACAATCATGAAAAAACGTCAGCGGCAAAAGACATCCCACTCCTCATAGATGGCACGCAAATCATCATCCAGATAGGTCAGCGCCTTCTCTTTCATCTCTTCCGGTACCCCATAATACGCTTCGGAAATGGCGCCGGCGATGGCCGCCAAGGTATCGCTGTCTCCACCCAGCGAAACGGCAAGGCGAATGGCATCCTCAAAGGAAACCGATTCCAAAAAAGCTTCGATGGCTTGGGGCACCGTCGCCTGACACGTGGGGTTAAATTCATACGTCGCTCTGATTTGGTCAATGGTGAAATTCAATGGATAGTAGTGCGTGGTGATCTTCTCCCGGATCGCCTCTTTCGTGCCGCTGTGAGCAGCCATAAAGATGGCGACGGCAACAGCGATCGCCCCTTTGATCCCCTCCGCATGATTATGAGTGACTTTGGTAATTGTGGCCGCGAGTTCTTTCGCTTCGATTTCCGATGTGGCGGTAAACCCTGCCGGACTGATCCGCATTGCGGCCCCATTGCCGAAGCTATTGTAGGGCTGTGGCGTGTGGCTGAACAGCCAACGGTTGAACATCCCGCCATAGCCGCAATTCGGGTATTTGCGTCCGATTTCTTGCATAGTTTTGACAGCCATTTCCCCGAGCACCGCGTAATACCCGCTGTCATCCCGATCCGCATCGAAAGGCGTCCGGGTTATTTTTTCCGTTTCCATAATGGCTTTGGCCACAGCCAGGGTCATGATACTGTCATCGGTTACCCGGCATTGATCCGTAAATAATTCGAAATCTTTGGCCTTGTAATTATTAAACTCAAACCGTGATCCCACGATGTCTCCGATGATTGCTCCGATCATGCCGTTCATTCCTTCCAAACATATCCAAATCAATATGATTACAATTCAGCCTCAATCAATTTACCCATAAACAGAATTGTCCCTGTTTCATCGTCGGCAATAATGAATAAAAATGGCCGGTCGGCGATGAACGACGGTGCATCCATAGGTGCTCCCGTCAGCTTCATTTCCACTACGGTTGCCGCCGCGGCTTCACTGCCTTCTTCGTTGACCTCGATAACCGCCTTGTGCAGTACCCGGCTGATACAAATATCATCCCGGATTCTGGAAAAGTCCGCATTGTCAGTAAAGGCCAGCCCCATGCCCAGGGCGGACAGACTGTCTTTGAGGTCTTTAATGCCGTATTCCACTTTAAAGCGCGGCAGCTGCAGCAGCACATCCTCCCGTTCGGAAATACTGGTCCGGATCACGTTCCACCGCTCGGCATCCAGGCCGCCGATAAATTCGTTGATGGGTTCTGTTTCTTCCGGCAAGATGCAGTACATTGCCGCCTTACCGTTGCCGTAGGGCAGCCGGACAGCTTGGAAACCGTCTCCCTGTCCGTAGGCGATTTTGCCTGTTCGGCTCATCATCATGACGTCGCTCTTGCCGCCATTGCGTGCCCGGAATTGGGTCTGAAAGGTCTTCTCGGCATCAAATTCCGCCGTCCAATCCCCCTTGAAATAGATCGCATTGATCAGGTACATGATGACATCCGGGGCTATCGGGGAATCAACCATCTTTTCGATTTTTTTGTTGGTTGATTGGGATATCCATTGATTGATTTGATCTGCGGCTTTGTCTTGGTTAAAGTCGAGCGGGGTCACGGCGGCATTGAAAATATCCTTATTAACCGTTAAAAAGGCCGGCTTAATATCCTCGCCTTCTCTTACCCAGATCGAATTACTGATGTTCAGCGTGACTTTTTTGTCCAGCTGATTCAGATACGGAATCAGATTTTTATAGCTTTCATTGAGGATACTGTCGTCGATTTCGCTATATCCCAAGGCCTTGGCCATGGCTTTTTTCGTTTCTGCCTCGGCTCCCTGATAGGTCATAGACAGAGCCGTCGCTATGCTCAAGGGCGAGATGAAGATATTCTCTGTACCGTCCTCCTTATTTAGCTGCTGGAAAAGTTCAAAAGCAAAGCGCGAATTTTGCACAACAACCTCCGGACTGATTCCATTTTTATCAAAGGTTGAATTTTGCGAGGCAGGCTTGGCCGAACACCCTGCCAGCAAGCTAATGGTCAGGATAATACATAGCAGCAGACAAACCCTTTTTTTCATTTAATCACTCCTTCATACCCTAATATTCCTTGAGGAAGTTCCGTATGGTATGACGATAAAACCCGGGTTGACCTGACGGTTTCATTACGCTTTATCAGGTTAGCTGCTGATGATTGCGAAAAAAATCATCCCAAGGGTCCTTATCCTCGATTCTCCGAAGTGCTTCCGCCATGGTCACACTGTCGGGAGCCAACGTGTCTAATTCCGCCCAGGCGATGGGCATGGACACGCGGGCCCCTTTGCGGGCTCGGATCGAATACGGGGCAATACTGGTGGCACCTCTGCCGTTGCGAATCCAGTCAATAAAGATTTTGCCCTTGCGCTTGGCCTTGCGCACGTTGCTGGTGTAGCGGTCGGGCCATTTCTGTTCCATCACTTCGGCGACGCGCCTGGCAAAATCGTGAAATACCTCCCAGGCAGCGGTAGGTTTTAAAGGAACGACCACATGGTACCCTTTGCCGCCGCTGGTCTTGAGATAGGCGTTCAGGGAAAGCTCGGTGAGAATACTATGTAAATCCCGGACCCCCTGCCGCACGTGACTCAGTTCCATGCCCTCATCCGGGTCCAGATCAAAGACCATCAGATCCGGTTTTTCCAGAGCGTCCACCCGGCTTCCCCAGGTGTGAAATTCCAGGGTGCCCATTTGCGCTTCGGCGATGAGCCCGGAAATGTTTTCTATATAAAAGTAGTCCTCCGTTTTCCCCTCACTATGGGTAATGGGGATAGTTACGATTCCTTTGCTGCCCGGGCCGGGATGCTTCTTATAAAAGCAGGTTTGGGAGATGCCCTTGGGGCAGCGGACAATGCTTAAGACCCTGCGGCTCAGATAGGGAAGCATGCGCTCCGCAGCCTTTTCGTAATAGCGGACCACATCCCCTTTGGTGATTTCCGGTTCAGTGAAGATCACTTTGTCCGGGTTACTGATCTTAATTCCTTGGATAACCAGGCCGTCGGTCCATTCTTTTCCAGCTTCTATTTCCTCCATGGTGCGTCCGGTTCGGATGCTGGTGGTAAATTCGGATACACCGTCGCTGCCGGCAGCATGTTCATCTTTTTCTTTGAGCAGCAGCCAGTTTTCCTGTTTCTCGTCCTTTTTCCCTTTTAGCCGCACCAAGGCCCACTTCCCCTTCAGTCGTTGCCCTTTCAGGACAAACTTGAGCATTCCTGCACCGAGTCCCTCAGCCACATCCCCATGGGGCTCCCAGTACCCTTCATCCCAGAGCATGACGACACCGCCGCCGTATTCCCCTTTGGGAATCGTCCCCTCAAAATTCCGGTACTCCAGGGGATGGTCTTCCACATGTACGGCGAGCCGCTTGTCCCGGGTATCATAGGAAGGGCCCTTGGGTACAGCCCAGCTTAAGAGAGTCCCATCCCACTCCAGACGAAAATCGTAGTGATCCCGACGGGCCAGATGGTGCTGGACGACAAACCGCAGACTCTCCCGGGGCATTTCGCTTATCCCTTCCGGTTCCAGGGTTCGGTCAAAATTCCTTTTCCGGTTGTATTCAGTGAGTTTTTCCTTATCCATACCCATATCTTCCCATAGTGTATTTCAAACTATGCATCGCAGAAATTTTATATCATTTGAATGTAGTTTTGTGCGCCATAGAAGTTTTATACATTGTATTTTTCTCGAATGCTTTTTAGCGACGCTTCTCCGTCCAGCATCTTCCCCTTGGCTATCTGTGCTTCAGCTGCAGCCAATTTGTTGTAGACATCAAGCATGAACAGTTTTTCCTCGTACATTTTTACACTCATAATAACCATATCGCCATACCCGTTTCCTCCATCAATTTCTCAGGTTAACCACTTTTGCCTGTAATTTTAAGATACCCTCAATCGAAATCGTCTGTTGAAGAAATCCGTACAGAAGAAAAACATTGGCAACAAGGACTTGCGTTTCGCCGCTTGAGAAGGACCCTGCCACAAAAACACCGATGAAGAGCATCGCCCAATAAGCAAAACTGGCATTACAAATCCGCTTCCAGACGGGGATGTAATTATTTCCCCTGATGAACTGGAACAGAATAACAACATACCACATCATATGCATTGTGACAAAATCCCAAAGGCCGCTCGGTCCGGTTAATCTGTCCCAATTCAGCGAAAAAAGCTGTTGAGGGTATAACTCCCAGTTTATTGCGGTTTCTCTCGCTGGGGTCAAAAAAGCCTGTAAGAAAAAAAGATAAATCCCAATGAAGCCGATAACGTATAGCCACCAAAAGGTTTGGCGCTTCACCGCAAGATGATAAATACCATACGCAATAGCTAACGCGATTATGGGCACAGCAATAAAATAGTATTGGAAATAGGCTTCTATCAACAGTTTCGGGCCAACGATACACGCAATTAAACATAAACCGGCAATGCACATTTCTTTGAGAATATGTCTTTTTTTCGCGCTGGGATAGGCTTGATTCACTTCGTGCTGGATCATTTGAATATCGCCAAATTGCGCTATCACCGTGCGGATTGCCTCATCTTGATCCAAATCGCTGCTGCGTAATGCGGCATAGTGGTCATATAAGTGTTGTTTCCACTCATCCGCCAATTCCTGTTTTTCTCTCAGCTCCAAATTCACTCCGGAAATAATTGTCCGGACGTAATGTTCGAATTCCTCAATCCGTAGATGTTCTGACAATGCCATCACCCACAATCCGCTGCATAACTTTCTGAAACATGTTCCATTCGTTTTTTTGATCTGCTACGGCGTGTTCGCCTGCATGTGTAATGCGATAATATTTTCGGCGCGGTCCATCACTGGAATCCCGCCAATAACTACTGACCAGTCCGGCTAGTTCCAGTCTTTTTAAAGCCGGATAAAGGGTTCCTTCTTTGTAACAAAGATATCCTTCACTCAGCGTTTGTACCTTCTCTGTAATCTCGTACCCGTACATATCCTTCTCGGTAAGCAAAGACAACAGAATAAGGCCGGTACTTCCCTTTAATAGTTCCGCTTTATGCATTTCCAGCGCCCCTCTATGTAGAATCACTACTTACTGTATATTGTAACACGATGTAGCGGTGAAATATATGGTATATTTTGTAATTTATGTTATAATAGCCCTGCAGCAGATGGCGTGCAGGGCGGTCGGCATTCCCTCCGGAAGGAGGTGATGCCCATGGAAGTATTCCAGTCATTGATGTTGATGGTTTCTTTCGCGACGTTGGTCGTTATGATACTATCCTTCAATAGGAAGAAATAGACCGCCCAGTCTAATGGTTAACGGTCTATTCCGTATACCGAAGCCGACCGCCCTTAAAGCGGCTGTTGCGGGGAATCATGTTACAGCATGATTCCTCTTTTGTTTATATTATATACCATGTTTTAGTTAAAATACATACTTATCTGTAAATTTATGTAAAATAGTATGCCTTGTCTGGCTTCAGTGTTCCATTTTCCACACCAACACACTAACGTCTTACCCTATTTTCCGCTTATACGCCAGCATGGCAAAACCATAAGCAATAATCAGAATACCCAGGCACCAGGCAAGTGCAATCCAGATACCACTCCCGACCGGCTGAGCGGACAGCAGTGCCCGAATGGCCTCCACAATCGCAGTGACTGGCTGGTTCTCGGCAAAGACGCGAACGCCCGACGGCATCGATGCGGTTGGCACAAACGCCGAGCTGATAAACGGCAGAAAGATCAGCGGGTAGGAAAAGGCACTGGCGCCGTCAACGGATTTGGCGGACAACCCGGCAATCGCCGCGATCCAGGTCAGGGCAAGGGTAAACAGCGCGAGGATACCGGCTACAGCGAGCCAGGACAGTACCCCAGCCGGCGAGCGAAAGCCCATGAGGAGAGCCGCCAATAGGATGACGACCACAGAAATTGCGTTGGATACCAGCGAAGTCAACACGTGCCCCCACAGTACGGTGGAACGCGCTATCGGCATGGAATGGAAGCGCTCGAATATGCCCCGCTGCATGTCGATAAACAAGCGGTAAGCCGTATAGGATACACCGCTGGCAATGGCAATCAGCAGGATGCCGGGCAGCAGGTAATTCACGTAGTTATCCGTACCGGCTTTAATGGCGCCGCCGAATACATAGACGAAAAGCAGCATAAAGGCAATCGGCATGAGGGTTACCGTGATGATGGTGTCCATACTGCGAAAGATATGGCGCATGGAACGTCCAAGCATTACTGTCATATCGCTGAAAAAGTGTCTTTTAATTGTTTCCATTTAGCTAACCCCCTTTTTCTCCTTGCCATCCATGGCACCGCCATATAGCTCATCCGTGGACGTTTGGCCGACGATAGTAAGGAATATCTCCTCCAAGGTCGGCTGTTTTTCCACATATTCCACCTTGGCCGGCGGGAACTGCTTTTTCAACTCTGCCAGAGTGCCGTCCGCGATAATCTTCCCCTGATGAAGAATGGCGATGTGATCAGCCAGTTGTTCAGCCTCCTCCAAATACTGCGTAGTCAGGAATACCGTCGTACCCCTGCCAGTAAGCTCCTTAACAAGCTTCCATACCTCAAGGCGCGCCTCGGGGTCAAGCCCGGTGGTCGGCTCGTCGAGGAAAATAAGCTGCGGGTTTCCCACAACGCTCATGGCGATGTCCAGCCTGCGACGCATACCACCCGAATACGTGGATACCCTGCGGTTGGCGGCGTCAATCAAGCCGAAACGCTGCAGCAAACTCTCCGTGACCTGCCGTGGGTGATTCAGGTGCCGCAGTTTGGCGATCATAATCAGGTTTTCCCGTCCGGTCAATGTGTCGTCCACCGCGGCAAATTGTCCGGTCAGACTGATGGACTGCCGCACATCGCCGGGTTTTGCTATAACGTCGAATCCGTTGACGACGGCCTTGCCACTGTCCGGTTTCAGCAGTGTAGTCAGTATTTTGATGATCGTTGTCTTGCCTGCGCCGTTCGATTCGAGCAGGGCGAAAACACTGCCTGTTTTTATTTGAAAATCAACGCCTGCGAGTACCGGGGTGTTTTTATAGGATTTTTTCAACCCGTGCACCGAAATAGCGATTTTATTTTGAGACATCGTTATACCTCCTCTGGTGTGAATAACGTGATCCCGCTCACGTCTGCTTTGCCGTTTTTCAAAAAGGAATAGGTCATCTTATCTGCTTGACAGTCAATAAACCGGATCCGCTTCAGGCTTTTATTTTTGAAAAAAGTATTAAGCAACGTGGCATTCTGAAAGGTCACCCCGGAAAAATCACAGTTATCAAAAGCGCAGTCCGATAAGGTGCCCTCGAAAACGATATCGGCAAATTGGGTGGTGTAAAAGGTGGTGTGGTTCAACACAGCACCTGCCATGGTGTTTTTCAACAAGGCACTGGATTTGAAGACTGCTCCCGTAAAATCGGCGCCGGTGAAATCACAGCCTTTGATATAGCTTGAAGCAAATTCAGAATCCTTTAACAAACAGCTTGTAAAGAAACTGTTGACAATACTGGAACTTTGAATGCGGCTGACGCTGATGTCGGAATGGGAAAAATCACAGCCATCCACATTGTTGCTTTTCAGCAGAAGCCCTGCCATCTCCGAACCGATAAAAAGACAGCGCTGCATATTGGAAGAACTCAATTTTTCATGCAAATTATGGAGTCCGGAAAAGTCTGCGTCTACCCAATTCCAGCTGGACATATCCCAGCCACGTTTTTTCTCCGGTTTTCCGGATGGCGGTTCAGCTGATGGCACCTCGGAAGACTCGACAAACGTTTTTACAACGGATGTTTTTACGGCTTTTTCTGATTGAACGCTTTCTGAAAAGTAGTTGAGGTCAACCCCCAGTATTTCCGCAAGCCGGTGTAACGTAATAATGTCCGGTAAGGATTCTCCGCGTTCCCACTTTCCGACAGCTTGCGAACTAATGGATAGCCGCCCAGCCAACTGTGCCTGAGATAAATTCTTTTCTTTGCGAGCTTCTGAAATTTTATTTCCTATCATCACCGATGTTAACATGTGCACACGTTCTCCTTTTTTTGTTTTTGTCGACGCTGTTATTCTACCCATTCACACAGCGTATTTCAACACAAAATATGAAACTGTTGGTTGTTTTTCTGCTACTATTCGTTGTATTGGTAGGGCGCAACATCTTTTCCTGTTAATATATGGTATATTTTGTAAATACATATTATAATAGCCCTGCAGCAAATGGCAGCATTCCCTCCTGGAAGGAGGTGATGCCCATGGACGTATGTCAAACATTAGCACTGATGATATCCTTTGGAACATTAGTGGATATGATACTTTCGTTCCAAACACGAAAAATAGACCGCTCCTACAGAATGGATAACGGTCTATCCGTATTCATTAGTCGACCGCCCTTAAAGCGGCTGTTGCGGGGAATCATGTTAGAGCATGATTCCTCTCTGTTCTATTATATACCATGTTGAAGTTAAAATACATAGCTGTAATTTATGTAAAACACATGATGAATGAGCCCTTTTCTTTATAAACCTAAGGATAGAGAATTACGTGACTTTGCTACTTCCCGGTCCGCAGCACGGGCATATCCATCCGGTGCAAAATGCCTTTGGACAGCGCGAAGCACACGAGTGCCGCCAGCAATTCCCATAGGGCCAGTACTCCAAGTCCGATCAGCACGCCGTTCACTGCGATCTTACTGCCGATGACAAAGGCGGCAATCAGACCGGGCAGCATGATCACGATCACAGCAAGGGTGTAAATGAAAATCAGGAACCCTGCGCTGATGTCTGCGCCCGTCCAGCGCAAAGAAAGATAGTTGATGCCCAGAAGTAAAAATGAAAACAGGGTGAAAACCACAATGGCCGCGACAATCAGCCCGACAGAATCCCCCATGATCAGGCCCGCGATGCCGAAAACAGCCACACTTTCCACCAGTACCTTAAAGGCGATTTCCAGGTTGCTCCAGACGATTTTCCGGAAAGAGCTTGCCGGAATCAGGTAGATATAATGCATATAAAGCTCTTTCAAGCCGCGCCCCGTTCCGATCAGAAAAATCTGCATCCACATCAGGATTTGCAGCAAAATAAAGGTTCCCTCGTCCTGACTGCGAATAAACAGCGAAAACAGCGCCGCGCCGGCTACTATCAAAATGGACGACATTCTCCACAAACCGAGACGGTTAGCCCGAAAGGATTCCCGCAGGTGCTTATAAAATAGGGTACTGGGTCCCAGACCGCTGATACCGGTTTTCGCAACCTTTACTTTCTTTGTGGATAATGCTTCGGTGTTGATCTGTCCTTCTGCCAGAACGCGCTTTTTCTCAAATGCGGTTTCTGTCGCAACCAGGACATCTTCATAATAATCGGGGTTGCTCAAGGCGATATAGAGCATTAAGAGCGCTCCGGACAGCACCAGCAGCCCCAAAAACAGGAAGCCGGTTCCCAGATCCCCGGATATCAGGGCGACTGTACCTGTTGATGCCCAGCCGGCGATCGGCGTCCAAGCGGAAAGCGACGAACCCAGCGTGTTTTCCAGCGCCGCCAGCAGATCCCCTGTGCTGACCAACTGGATGCCCGCATAAACAAGCAGTGGCAGAAAAGCCAGAACGGCAAACAGCCGGACCGCCCGCTTCCGCGCCGGTTTGCCGTTGGTCAGGCTGTAGATCAGCAACGACAGGACTTGGAGCATACCAACAGCCAGGATAAAACCCAGCAGTACCAGGAGCACCCCATTAAAGCCGACCCCGAAGCCCTGGTTTAAGGAATTGCTTTGGAACAGGATAAAAAAGCCTGCCCAGAAAGACATTTTCGCCATGCGCACGATACCGTACATCAGGATCGTCCGGGGACTGACCGGTGAAACGAAAAGTAAATTGACATCGTTCATGTCGAAAATAACATCCCCGTTGGCTAAGCCCTTTTGGATGGCGATCACCACAAAAAGCAGGATGAGCAGGAATAGGATGCCCTTGAGCCAGATAAGATCAAGGGACCCGACCGTGCTTTGCTTAGTGAATAAGGATACGAGAAAAATTCCGCCAATGCCGGCGATCACCAGCAGCCATAGCACCAGCTTGGCCGGCTTCCGCAGCAGCTCCAGCAGTCTGTTCTTGGCGCTTTTTACCAGCAAATAAACAAGACTGTTCATGGCTTATCCTCCTGGTTTTTCCCTTCCGTGATGCTGAAATAAACGTCCTCAAGCCGTTGTCCGGCTGCGATGTCCGCACGGCGGCATACCCGCGCAATCCGACCTTTGACCATGATGTAGGTGACATCCCAGTTTTCCTCCAGGCTTTCGATCATATGGGTACTGACAAGCAGAGCGCAGCCGCTGTCCCGCAGCTCCGCCATTACAGCTTTCAGTTCCCGGATCCCATGGGGGTCCAGACCGACCAGCGGTTCATCCAGAATAACCGCCTTGGGCTGGGGCAGGAGCGCACAGCAGACACTGACCTTTTGCTGCATGCCTTTTGATAGCTCTTTACCCAGCTTCATTTTTTTATCGTCCAGCTCAAAGCGGCGAAGCAAGGCCTCCCCTCTTTCCTTCCAAGCCACCAACCGGTAGGCTTTGGCGATGAACTCCAGGTGTTCCGCCACGGTCAGCATCGGGTACAGCACGGGGAACTCCGGCACATAGCCTAATAACCGTTTCGCCTCCACCGTATGATTCTTATGCCCGCCGATAGTAATGCTGCCTTGGAAACGCAGCAGGCCGCAAACCGATTTGATCAGGGTTGATTTACCCGCACCGTTGGGGCCGAGCAATACCGCCAGCTCGCCGGAGCCCACGGACAGGTTAATATTGTCATTGGCCGCCAGTTTGCCGTATTTTTTAGTCATGTTTCGGACGTCGATCATCGCTAAATCTCCTTTACTGCCATAGATACGTTCGTTTATAATTCTCTATCCTTGGGCATATCCCTTTTTTAGTACTGTATATAAATCCAGAAAATGACATCTTATTTGCTGTAATGATAGTAGTCTCGTCAAACTCTGGGAATAATAAGGATGATAGTCATTTTCCGTTTCTACAGGCTAAAACGTTATAAAGGAGTAGCATCACAATCTATGATTCATCGCAAAGTTTACCAAATGGTTATCTTTATCTGTCTGATCGTATTGCCAACAGCCCTGATGTCTGCCGGCTGCAGCAACGCAACCCCGATGTCCAGCGCCATCTATTCACGAACCCCCAACATTGACACAGCGGAGGAGTCCAAACAATTACTGAGGGAAGGGAATCAGCGCTTTGTATCCGGAAACGTTCTGAATGATGATTTAAGCCTGGACAAGCGAACAGAACTTTCCGAGTACGGTCAGCATCCCTTTGCCGTGATCGTAAGTTGTTCCGATTCGCGCGTTCCTCCGGAAATTTTATTCGATCAATCCCTGGGCGATCTATTTGTCATCCGCAATGCAGGTAACGTGATCGACGCAATTAGCCTCGGAAGTATCGAATACGCTGCCGAGCACTTAGAGACCCCGCTCATCCTGGTCTTAGGCCATGAGAATTGCGGGGCAGTGAAAGCCGTCGTTGACGGGATCGAAGCTCAAGGAAATCTGCCTGCAATCCTAAAAAAAATCCAGCCCGCTTATGAAAAAGCCAAGCTGGACACACTGGATCAATCGGATCTGTATGAAAAATGCGCAGAAGAAAACGTACACCAATCGATTGCTGAGATCCGGGAAAGTACCATTATCCAGCATTTAGAGCACGAAAAAAAGCTGGAGATCATCGGGGGTAAATATAATCTACAAACCGGTGAGGTTTACTTCTTCTAATCATTTTTCTAGCATTCTTATTTGGTTTTAAGTTTCTTCCAAGCAATCTTATTGCTTTGACAACCAACGGAGGAACAAATTACAACTACATCTTTTATACTTGCATATCCGAATACCGTTCCAGGAAGCGGATGGTCCGTTCCTGCTTGGGTTGTCCGAATACCTCCTCCGGCGTGCCGGCTTCCACCACAACGCCGTCATCCATAAAGACAACCTTGTCTGCCACATCCCGCGCAAACTGCATTTCATGGGTGACGATCACCATGGTGGTATTTTTGTCGGCAAGTGCCCGGATAACCTTGAGTACCTCCCCCGTCAGCTCCGGATCCAGCGCGCTGGTGGGCTCGTCAAAGCAAAGCACATCCGGAGAAAGCGCCAAAGCGCGAGCAATAGCGACGCGCTGCTGCTGTCCGCCGGAAAGCTGATGAGGATACAGACTCATTTTATCCGCAAGGCCTACTTGCTGGAGAAGGCCCCGGGCTTTTGCATCGATCTCCTGTAAAATACCCTTTTTGTTTTTCTTATAATCGTCTCTTTCCTGGGCCAGAAGCTCCCCGGCCAGCTTAACATTCGCCAGTGCCGTATATTGGGGAAAAAGATTGAACGATTGAAATACAAGTCCGAAATGCAGGCGGTTTTTTCGAATGTCCTTTTCCGAAAACTGTGTACCGCTTGATGCGTCAAGCAAGGTCTCCCCGTTGACGATAATCTGTCCGCCGTCCGGCGTCTCCAAAAAGTTCAGGCAGCGCAAGAGGGTTGTTTTGCCGCTGCCGGAGGACCCGATGATAGCAATAACTTCGCCTTTTTCCAACGTGAACCCGACATCCTTTAAGACCGCGGTCTCGCCAAAGCGCTTGGAGATGTTCCTCACCTCAAGTACAGACATTTTGTCCCCTCCTTAAACCCGGAAATATTCGAGCTTCTTTTCCAAGCGCCCTAAGAGCAGTGTAAGAATACCGCTAAAAAGCAGGTAGTAGACACCGGTAAAAAACAGGGGCCAGATCAGGCCGTCGGACTTGATAAAGGCCTGTCCGCTCCAGATGATCTCGTAGACCGCAATCACCCGCGCCAGCGAGGTGTCTTTCACCAAGGTAATGATTTCATTGCCCATCGGCGGGATTATGCGCTTGATGACCTGCAGGAAGATGATCCGAAAAAAGATCTGACTCTTGGTCATCCCTAAAACCTGCCCAGCCTCATATTGTCCTTTGGGCACACCCTCAATACCGCCGCGGTAGATCTCGGAAAAATAGCAGGCATAATTGATAATGAAGGCCACCACTGCCGCCGTAAAGCGGCCGGAAGCGCCGTTGCCCCACCAGTTGTCCCCGAGAATCAGTCCCGGTCCGTAGTAGATAATCAGCAGCTGGAGCATGAGCGGTGTGCCCCGCACACACCATACGATGAATTTAACCACATAGCGTAAAGGCCGGAATTGGCTTGTGGAGCCAAAAGAAATAATCAGCCCCAGCGGGAATGCGCCAAGCAATGTTAACGCAAAAATTTCCAGAGTTTTTAAAAAGCCTTCGTTTAATGAAGCTAAAACGGTTTGGAACATTGCAAGACCTCATCCATTGTTACTTTTCGTTGTGCAAAGGCAGAAAGCGAATGCTCTCTGCCTTTGGTATATGACATTTTTTAACGTGTCGCTTACTGGGCGATGATGGATTCCTGTACGCCGTAGGTTTTGGCGACATTCAACATAGATTTGTCGGCATAAGCTTTGGTAAAGAATGTATTCAACTCCGCGGCCATGTCGCTTCCCTTACGGAAGCCCACGCCGTATTTTTCGGAGTTAAGGGCGACGGTGTAGGTCAGCTGGGGATAGCTGGTACCTTCACCAATCATCGCTCCGGCCATTAACAGGTCGATAACACAGGCATCAGCGGTACCGGCAGCAACTTCCATCAGCGCAGCAGACTGGCTTTGCACTGCTGTGCTGGTATAACCCAGGTCTTTAACAACCGCTTCGCCGGCGGAGCCGGATTCCACTGCAAAGTTAAGCGCGGAGACGCTTTCCTTATCCTTATATTTATCGGCTTTCGCGGCAGGTACAACAACGACCTGGGCGTTATCGCAGTAGGCATTGGAGCAAGCCATGGCGGCCGTTACCTCGTCGGTGAGGGTCATGCCGTTCCAGACGCAGTCGATGGCTTTGGAATCAAGTTCCATAATCTTATTGTCCCAATCGATTTCCACGAATTCCACTTTGACACCCAGAGATTCCCCGAACGCTTTGGCCATATCGGCGTCAAAGCCGATCCAATTACCGCTTGCATCTTTGTAATCCATTGGCGCGAAATCGGTGATCCCAACGACAAGTGTCCCCTTATTCTTGATATACGCCATGTCCGTTTCCTCTTTGGCTGCCGGTTTTGAACAGCCGGTAAAGACGCCGGTGATGAGTAAAGCCAACACAAGCATAAGTACAGTTAATCTTTTCATATTTTCCTCCCATTATCCTCAAAATTCTACGCGGTGGATTGCACCGCATAGTTTCTCTCACTTTAATATGATACCTTACATTTGGGATAAAGCAATATAAAAATCTGCAATTATTTTGGAAGAGAAATCCAGTAGTATTTTATTAATGGTAAAATTTATGAAGCCCAAAATATGAACTTCTATGATAAACTAAAACTTATTGTGAATATAGATGCAATGAAACTGATTTTATACCTTTCTAAACAGAAAAAGGGGGCAGCTATGAACTGTCGTAAAATTACTTATACTATTTCAGCAGTATTACTCATAACCTTTTTGACAACAACAGCGCTTCCATCTTTGGCAAATGCCGACATCAATCCGCGACTCTCTGGATCAAATAGATATGAAACCTCAACCGCTATTGCCAGCCAATTTTCCAATCAAATTCTTTACAATGTGGTTCTGGTTTCCGGAAACGACTTTCCTGACGCCCTGTCAATCAGTGTCTTGGCACAGAAATTGAATGCGCCTGTCTTATTAGTCGATAGCCATATACAGACTTCTAGAGACGCCTTGGCATATATTGAATCGCATTTACAAGCGCAAGGTACGGTTTATATTGCAGGCGGACAAGAAGCAATAGGCACTGACTTCGACAGCTATTTAAAGGGTAAAGGCTATCAGTTCAAGCGGTTTGACGGTGTGGACAGGTATGATACTAACCGGTTAATTATTGATGCGTTAAATTCCACCGATCAGACAGTGTTTATTGCCAGCGGCGAAAATTTCCCCGACGCGTTAAGCGTTTCGAGCTTCGCCAGCCATACAGATTCACCCATTCTTTTAGTAAAGGCTGATCGTATCCCGCAGCCGGTCATCGATTATTTGCACAGCAGACAACCCTTACAGGTTTATATTGCCGGTGGCCCCGGTGTTGTATCAGGTGCTGTGGAAAATCAAATCAAATCAATACTACCGAATGCTGTCATTACCAGATTTGCCGGCCAGGATAGATATGAGACGGCTTCAATGATCTATGGCAAATTTGCGGAAAACCCTAAGACAATCTATCTTGCGTCCGGTGATAATTATCCCGATGCTCTTTCGGGTACTGTACTCGCCGGTCAAAACGGTGATCCGATTTTACTCGTTGATCCGTCTTCGCCATTGGTACCAAACAGCATCGCTGCCTATCTAATGCAATTATATGAAAATGGTATCGTTCCAAGTATCACCGCTTTCGGAGGAACGGGCGCTGTTCCGGACGAAGTTGTCAATAATGCTCAAAATCTTTTGAACGGCTATAGTCAATCGCCTTTATTTAATATTACGACGATTGATCCCAGGCTGAATTTCGGAGGTAAAGACATTATCCCGCTGCCCGACCAAAATTATTGGTTTAGTATCAACAGTTACAAATTTCATTATCTGTATAGCACTTTCCATTCATCGCTGCACTATGAACTGTATCATTACATGCTCAATGTGGATAATGCGGTTTCTGTTCATAATCGCGCCATTGCTCTTCACTCCGGAATAATCGAGGATAACTGTGTTTACTTTCAAGCCGAAGTATTGAGAAGAATGGGTTTTAATATTAAAAATTCGATGGCTAATGTAAAGGACTTTAGTAATTTGTTACCTATGTTAGGGTTTAAAAAAGGTGCGAATATATACAATTTAAAACCTGGAGATATCGTTTTTACTGAGGGGTATACCCATACGTATACATTTATGGGTTGGGTCAATCCCGGAAAACAGGATTATGCCTATGTCGTTGATAATCAGGCAAGATTATTTTATGGTCAAGTCTACCATGTGCGAAAAGTCGATACCTATGACCCGGTACAAGAAACTGATGCTATGGCGTTTTTTATGTATTATTCAGATGGCGCATAATGTCAGAATTCTTTCATTGATACAATCCTAGAAGTTAGGTAAATATGGATGCCGATGTTTATTAACTCATTTGGGTAAATTACTAATCGCTTGGTTTGAGCCAATAACAACTAAAATATCGCCTTGCTTAATAAGGGCATCTGCACCAGGGGCTGCATTTATTTCTTCTGCACTTTTAATGGCAATTACACTTACACGATATTTAGCTCGCAGGTTTAATTTTCCTATGGTATTATCCACAAATTCCTGAGGAGCAAAAACTTCTACAATGCTATAATCCGGAGACAATTCAATATAATCTAATAAATCGTTAACGGACGTAAGATTATGTGCCACCCGTATACCCATATCACGTTCAGGGTAGATAACCCGATCCACTCCTATCTTTTCTAAAACCCTGCCATGCAGTGCATCTTTCGCTTTAGCAACAACTTTCTGTACCCCAAGTTCTTTAAGCATTACAGATACTAAAATATTTGATTGAATATCATCACCAATCGCGACAATGGCAACATCAAAATTTCGGATACCTAATCTTTTCAAAGCCTCTTCGTCTCTAGCATCTAATTGGACAGCATGGGTAACTTGATTAGCGATATCCTGTATTTCTTTTTCCGAATTATCAATGACTAATACTTCATAACCAAGCTTATACAAGGAAGTAGCCACACTATGCCCAAAACGTCCAATCCCAATGACGACAAACTGTTTATTCTTTTTCATCTTGCTTGCTCCTATCCAACCATTATTTTTGATTCGGGATATTTTGCCTGATTACCTGGATTGTTAACTTTGCCGATGGAAAAGGCGATTGTCAATAAACCCACTCTTCCAATGAACATTGTAAGAATAATTAATATTTTGCCAATAAGTGAAAGACTGGGTGTTACTCCTAAAGTTAGGCCAACTGTGCCGAAAGCAGATACGGTCTCAAACAATAAGGTCATAAAATTTGCACTTTCAGTAATCGTCAATAGCCCAGTCACCAAGATAATCCACATGATCGCCAAGGTCATAATCGCAACCGCCTTCTGGATGACTTCTCTGGGGATAGATCTTCCATGTATAGTAACTTGATATTTGTTTCTGAACATCGAGAAAACCGATAGTAAAATCGTCATAAAGGTTGTCGTTTTTACTCCACCCCCGGTCGACCCTGGTGAAGCACCAATGAACATAAGCACGATCAGCAACAAGACTGTTGTATCATTGAGAGCAGACAAATTTAAAGTATTAAATCCAGCGGTACGCGGAGTGACCGATTGAAACATTGAAGCAAGAATTTTCCCTTGGTATCCTAGACTTCCAAGCGTATCTGGATTATTAAACTCTAGGAGGAAAAATAATATGGCCCCAATTGCAATTAATAGCCCGGTTGTCCGGATAACAATCCATGAATGCAGACTTAATCTCTTTCCTCGTTTAGGGTAAAGGTCTAAAATGACCGTGAAACCGATACCGCCTATAACAATTAGGGCCATTACCGTAAGATTCGTTACGAAATCATTTTGAAATCTCATCAAACTATTGCCAAAAAGATCAAATCCTGCATTGTTAAACGCTGAAATAGTATGGAATAAAGCGTAATATAGTGCTTTACCCAAATTAAAATCAAAAGACCACCTGACAGCTAGAATAACAAAACCAATACCTTCTATTAGAAACGACCCCATGAATATATATTTTGCCAGCCTAACGATTCCTTCCAACGAAGATTGGTTATAGGCTTCCTGCAAAAGCATCCTCTCTTGAAGATTTATCTTTTTCCCAAGGAGGATTGCAAAGAAAGTGGCAAAAGTCATAAAACCAAGACCACCGATCTGAATTAAAAAAAGGATAATAATTTGCCCAAAGACTGAAAACACTGATCCCGTGTCTACCACAATAAGTCCTGTAACACAAACAGCTGAGGTTGCTGTGAACAAGGCGTCTATAAAAGGTAATCCTTTTCCGTCAACTGTAGCGATCGATAAGGTCAGCAAGAAAGCTCCAACGAAGATGACAGAAATGAATCCGATAGCCAGTATCTGGGGCGGCGAGAGTTTTTTCTTTTCTTTTGTAGATTGTTTATTTGTATCAATCTTAAATATGTCATTCATACTCGTCTCCATACCATTATGATAAAGTCTCAATGATTGAAAAAACATCAATACCAATGATATTGAACATTTTCATGTAATCAGAATAATTTTTGGCAGCCTCCATAATGAGATAGGCTGTTTATTGATGATCACTATATTCTTAGTAAAACTTAATAACAACATACGTATATTGGTCACTTGTCATTGGAGTCTTCCACATATAGCAGCATATATACCTCCAATTATATTATATGCCAACTTATTATTAAGACAGGATTAATATTAATGCCTTTGGTATAAAGATTACGTTAAGAAGATTTCCCTCATTTTTCCATCATTAAACATACTAATAAAGTAGGAAAGCCTTAATTTAAGACTTCCCGCCAAAAGTCAATATCCTTGAATTCAAACTATAAAAGCTTATAAAAAAGAGTCTACATAAACCTATATCCGATACCAAGTTCCGTTAAAATATGCTTTGGTCGCGTGGGGTCTATTTCAATTTTGTTGCGAAGCTGTGCTACATATACCCGTAGGTAATTAATCTCAGATTCGTAATTGGGTCCCCATACAGCCTTAAGGAGTTGTCGGTGAGTCAGAACTTTTCCCGCGCAAGTTGCCATGACCTTTAACAGCTCATATTCAGTTGGCGTTAGTTTTACTTCTTCATTGTTCAAGGTAAAAATTCGTTTCGCAAAATCAAGTTTCAAATCATCAAAGACAAGAATAGGTCCATCTTCTGACTTAGCAGTATGCCTTAAGGCGACACCAATTCTGGCAACAAGCTCACCCATTCCAAAAGGCTTGGATACATAGTCATCGGCACCGTTATTTAAGGCCACGACCTTATCTCTCTCAAGATCTTTTGCCGAGAGTATAATTACCGGAACAGAAGACCATTCTCTAATCCTTCGGAGAACCTCCAGGCCATCAATATCAGGTAATGATAAATCAAGAATAACTAAATCTGGTTTATACTTGATGATCCCTTCTAATCCTGCCTGCCCGTTAACAGCTTCGAAAATATCATACTTATAAGCGCCGATGCCTACTTTCAGCAAGCGACGTATTTGCAGTTCGTCATCAATGATCAAGATTCTTGGTCCGTTACTTTCCATGAAAATCACCTTACTACCATTAGATATCCTAAGCTAGTACCTTGTTAACTTTAAAACTGTAATATAATGGCGAGCAGATTTTTTGTAAGACAAGGCGGATGATTGAGGCATACCGAGCGTATGGCGATTGAAGACAACGCAGTATTACAAAAAATCTGCCGCCAGGATATATAGATTTAGGGTTAACAAGGTACTAGACTCTTTCTAAAGGGTATAGTAAAAACAAAGGTCGTTCCGCCGGAAAGATTCCTTTCTGCCCAGATCTTTCCTTGATGGGCCTCAACAATGGATTTGCAGACGGTCAAACCTAGCCCTGTACCGCTTACCCGACTAGAAGAGTTCAAACGATAAAATTTATCAAATATCTTTCCCAAGTCATCTTCCTGTATACTGTTCCCTCGATCCATAACGGATATTTTTAACTTGGTTTCGTTCTTTGTTGCAGAAATTTCTATGTCTCGATCCTGCTCTGTATATTTTATCGCATTTTCCAGTAAATTGACCAGTACTTGTTTGATCAACATACAATCTCCAATAAAGAGAGGCAAATCTCGTTCAATCTTGGAGTTTATTATCCTCAACTGTAATGGATCAACTTCATTCACTGCTACACTGATAATTTCTGCGATATCACACTCGTCCTGATTGAGCTGTAAGCCGCCGCTTTCTACACGGGCCATATCCAATAAATTGTTTATCAACCGGTTCATCCGCTCGGCGCCTTGCCTGGCCGATGTTAATAATTCCTTACGTTGGTCGGTCGTATAAGGTTCTTTATCATCCAATAATCCTGTGATGGCGCCAATAATGGAAGCGAGCGGTGTTTTCAAATCGTGGGATAAACAGCTAAACAGCACATTATATAAGCGTTCGGTTTCTTTTAATAATTGTGTCTCTCGTGCCTTTTCAGCAAGTTGTATTCTACTCAGAGCAACAGCCGATAATCCGGCAAAGGCTTCTAGCAGTATGCGTTGTTCAGGGGTAAAATTAGCCGTATTTATGCGGATACCCAATACACCTGTCGTACTTTCTTTAATCATCATAGGCAGATAAAGTCTTTGAGCACCGCTAAGATTTTCTGTTCCTTTGCCGGCACTCTGCCTGTTCAAGAAAGACCAGGTGGCGACAGCCAGCTCTTTAGGATCTGTGATAAAAACATATCCCCCGCTGCTGCAAGCAGCTACTTCAAGATCTCCTTTTTCATCGGGTAGGAAGGCGATCACGTCGTTTTCAGCGATACCCGCGATTTTTTTTACAATCAAATCGAGAACAGTCTGGACTTCTGTCTCCGCGGCGATGTCCTTACTCAATGAATACAAAGCAGAGACCTTTTCTTCTCTGCTCTTGGTCATATAGATCTGGTTATGCAGCCGGGTAGATAGTCTTCCTGTAACAATGGCAACAATTATAAAAATTAAAAAACTAATACCATACCGAATATCGGCGACTGTAAAACTATATTGAGGGAATACAAAGAAAAAGTCAAAAACGATAACTCCCAGAAAGGCAGCCACTATAGCATATTGAATTCCCATAGTAACTGCAGTATATAATACCGGCAATAGAAATAGTAAGACAATATTAACTAACCCTAAGCTATCCTCAAAGGGCTTGAGCATAACAGTCCACAAAACTATAATTGCTGTAATCAACAAAATCCGTTTGATGGATAGTCCTGTTTTTGCTTTCGTAAACGGCGATGTTTTTTTGTTATTACTCTCATTTTGCTGTCCTGGGATAACGTGAACACTAATGCCTTCGCTGTTCCGAATAATCTTATCAACGGGTGAATTTCTCAAAAAACCGGAAATTCCGGAACGCAGCGGCTTGCCGATTATAATTTGGGTAACGTTTCTCTTCTTGGCAATTTCCAGCAGTTCCTCGGCAATGTCGTCCCCTGTTACCGTTAGTATTTCAGCGCCTAATTCTTCAGCCAGATTAAGATTTTTCGTAAGTAACTCTTTTTGTTCCTCTTTTAAAGGCTGCCTGCTGCTTTCCACATAGACTGCTATTAACTCGGACTGTAGCCTATTCGCCATTCTGCTGCCCATTCTGAGAAGCTTGGAAGCAAAGGGACTAGAACTGATGCTTACCAGTACTTTTTCCCCTGCCGGCCAAGGGCCGCTAATCGCATGTGCCTGCATATAGGTTTCCATTTGCCGATCAACCCGTTGGGCGGTATATCGAAGTGCAAGTTCCCTTAAGGCATTGAGATTCCCGGGACGAAAAAACTTATTAATCGCCCTTTCGGCCTGATCGGGCACATAGACCTTGCCTTCCTTTAACCTTTGGATTAACTCCTCGTCAGGAATATCCACCAAATGGATTTTAGCGTCATTCAATATTCTGTCCGGAACTGTTTCCCTCACGGTAACACCTGTGATGCGGGCGACAATGTCATTCAGGCTCTCGATGTGCTGGATATTGAGGGTCGTATAAACATTAATACCTGCCGCCAACAATTCCTCCACATCCTGATAACGTTTGGGGTGCCGGGAGCCGGATATATTAGTATGTGCCAGCTCATCGACCAGGGCAATTTCAGGACGGCGGAGTAAAATGGCATCAAGATCCATCTCGCAGAACTGCTTATCTTTATACTCAATGACACAGGAAGTGATAATCGGAAGTCCCTTAACAAGGGCTTCTGTCTCTTTCCTACCATGCGTCTCGACCAAGGCAATCACGGTCTCAATTCCTTTTGTTTGCATTTCCTGCGCCGCTTCCAGCATGGCGTAAGTTTTTCCGACACCTGCCGCAGCGCCAAGGAAGACCGTTAATATTCCCCTGTTTTTATGTTTGATACCTGCTAGGATCGCATCGGGGTCACCCCTGAATTCCTCCGTCATCTTTTTCTCACATCCTTATGACAATTGATCCAGCGCTAAGTTTAGCTTTAAGACGTTGACCCGGGGTTCCCCTAAAATGAATACTTCCCAGGTTTCCGTATATTTTTGAACTTCAATCCGTACTTCTTCTTCTGTCAGTCCTCTGGCTCGAGCTACGCGCGGTATCTGCAATAGGGCCGCCTGAGGTGATATGTGGGGATCAAGTCCGCTTCCGGAAGCTGCAACCATATCCGCTGGTATTTTTTGTTCAGCGGTCAAGTTGTTTTCACGCTTAATTTCAGTAATCCGCTCCCCAATTGTCTTCATTAAAGATTCATTGGTAGGTCCAAGGTTCGATCCAGAGGAGGCCACGGCATCATAACCAGCGCCGGCAGCAGAAGGCCTGCCGTAAAAGTATTCGGGGCCGGTAAATTCCTGTCCGATTAATTCCGAACCAACAATTCGGTTATTGCTGTAGAGAAGAGAACCATTGGCCTGTTTTGGAAAAATAAGCTGGGATAAGCCGGTTACCGCCAAAGGATAAACCAATCCCAGTAGAATAGTCATGATGATTAACATTTTACATGATTGTTTTACAGATTTAAACATCCACATTCATCCTTTCCTAGCCGATGATATGCAAGAACGCAAGCAACCAATCAATTATTTTGATCCCGATAAAAGGTGTTATTAATCCTCCCAAGCCATAGACCAGCAAGTTGCGTCTCAGAATAAGATTGGCTCCCTGCGGACGATAGGTCACGCCCTTTAAGGCTAGCGGAATTAGAAACACGATGATGATTGCATTGAAAATAACAGCAGAAATAATCGCACTTTCCGGGCTGCTCAAATCCATAATATTCAGGTAGGCCAACTGCGGATACGTTGCACTGAACAAGGCCGGGATGATCGCAAAGTACTTAGCCACATCATTGGCAATGCTGAAGGTGGTTAACGAGCCCCGGGTAATCAGTAATTGCTTACCAATCCCGACGACTTCAATGAGTTTCGTCGGGTTGCTATCCAAATCTACCATATTTCCTGCTTCCTTGGCAGCCTGAGTTCCGCTGTTCATAGCAACACCGACATCAGCCTGGGCTAAAGCGGGTGCATCATTGGTACCGTCTCCTGTCATCGCCACCAAGTGTCCTTTGTACTGGTAATCCCTGATTAAAGCAAGCTTGGCTTCAGGTGTCGCTTCAGCCAGAAAGTCATCAACTCCGGCTTCACCGGCAATCGCCGCTGCGGTTAATGGATTATCCCCTGTAATCATGACGGTCTTAATTCCCATTCGCCTGAGTTCTGCGAATCTTTCTTTAATGCCTCCCTTGACCACATCCTTGAGATGGATAACACCGAGTGCTCTGCCATTGTCTGCGACTACCAATGGCGTTCCGCCTTTTTTAGCAATACCTTCGGCAATATTCCTAACCTCTTGATCAAGCTGTTGGTCTTGCTGCTGCAAATATTTTTCTATCGCGTCAACAGCCCCTTTGCGGATCTCTCTGTTTTGGACATTCACCCCACTCATCCGGGTCTGAGCGCTGAATGGGATAAAGATGGCCTGTAACTGGCCTATATCTCTTTCACGCAAACCATATTTATTTTTCGCTAGCACCACAATGCTGCGGCCTTCCGGTGTTTCATCTGCTAAGGAAGAAAGCTGGGCGGTATCAGCCAGTTCTTCAACCCGTACGCCGGGGGCAGGTAAAAATTCTGTGGCCATACGGTTTCCGAGCGTAATGGTCCCAGTTTTATCCAAGAGCAGAACATCCACATCGCCGGCTGCTTCAACAGCCCTCCCGGACATGGCCAGGACGTTCCTTTTTAAGAGTCGGTCCATACCGGCAATCCCGATTGCGCTGAGAAGACCGCCAATCGTGGTGGGAATCAGGCAAACGAGCAAGGCCAGCAGGACAGGAACCGAGACATAAGCTCCGGAATAAATGGCATAGGACTCCAAAGTGGCGACAGCCAGCAAAAATACGATGGTTAATCCCAAAAGCAAAATTGTAAGGGCTACTTCGTTGGGGGTCTTTTGTCTTTTCGCGCCTTCTACCAGATTGATCATTCTATCCAAAAAAGTTTCTCCCGGATTGGCGCTGATTCTTACTTGAATCCAATCAGAAAGAACTCTGGTGCCACCTGTTACCGCGCTGCGGTCTCCCCCGGATTCGCGGATTACCGGAGCTGATTCACCGGTTACCGCACTTTCATCCACGGAAGCAATACCCTCTATGACTTCGCCGTCACCGGGAATGGGGTCACCCGCTTCAACCAGGACAATATCATCTTTACGCAGCTCCGAGGCCGATACACTTTGCAAATTGTCACCAACCACCTTTTTGGCCATTGTTTCACTGCGGGCTTTTTTTAAGGTAGCCGCCTGAGCTTTACCTCTTCCTTCCGCCAAAGCTTCAGAGAAGTTGGCAAATAGTATGGTAAGCCATAGCCAAAAGGCGATTTGCAGGTTAAAGCCGAGTGCCCCCCATTGATGAGCCAGCAAATCCCGTAGGACATAATAGCTTGTATAAAGAGCCCCGACTTCCACCACTAACATCACAGGGTTGCGCCACAAGATGCGGGGATTCAGCTTCTTAAAGGAATCCTTGACAGCTATCTTGATAATATCTTTATTAAAACCGCTATTTTTCTCCATTTAATTCAACTCCTTAAAAGGTTCGTCCTGCCAGCATCAGGAAATACTCCACAATAGGGCCCAACGATAACGCCGGAAAAAAAGTCAGAGCCCCTACCAGAAGAACCGTGCCGGTCAGCAGAATCGGGAATATTACCCCAGTAGTCTGAAAAGTCCCGGGGCCTTGCGGGATGGTTTTCTTAGCGGCAAGACTTCCGGCGATGGCTAGTGCCGGAATGATCACCCCAAAACGACCCAGGAGCATCGCAATGGCTAAACTGATGTTGTAAAAAAGTGTATTGGCGCTTAATCCAGCAAAAGCGCTGCCATTGTTCCCGGCGGCTGAGGCAAAACCGTACAGGATTTCGCTTAAGCCATGGGGGCCGGGATTGAGTATGGAGGATACTCCATCTTTAGTAACTACGGCAATCGCACTTCCGAGCAGAATGGTTATACTGGGAATGAGCACCGCAAATATGGCCATCTTCATTTCCGGGGATTCTATCTTTTTCCCTAGGTATTCCGGGGTCCGCCCCACCATCAAACCGATTATGAAAACCGTAAGAATAACAAACATCAACATCCCGTAAAGCCCTGACCCGACCCCACCGAAAACGACTTCCCCGAGCATGATTTGCACCATGGGAACTAACCCACCGAGAGGTGTAAGGCTGTCGTGCATGTTATTCACAGCACCGCAGGATGCAGCGGTCGTCACAACGGCAAAAAGACTGGATTGCCCAATACCAAAGCGCACCTCTTTACCTTCCATCGCCGTTGGTTGAGAAATTCCTTGTGCTGTGAGGAGCGGGTTCCCAGCTATTTCAGCTGTATAGCAGATCCCTAAAAACAGAACAAACAGAATGAGCATGGTACCAAGGATGACATAACCCTGTTTTTTGTTACCTACCATCCTGCCGAAAGTGAAGGTTAAACCTGCCGGAATAACCAAAACAGCCAAGAGTTCTAAAAAGTTGGACAAAGCTGTGGGGTTTTCAAACGGGTGAGCGGAATTGGCATTAAAAAATCCACCACCGTTTGTGCCAAACTGCTTGATCGCTTCCTGGGAAGCTACCGGCCCCATCGCCAGGGTTTGTTTGAACCCCTCTATGTTCTCCAAGGTGAGATACGGAGAAAGGTTCTGAATGACACCTTGGGAAACAAGAACCAAAGCAAAAACAAACGATATAGGAAGAAGAATCCATAATGTGCAGCGCGTTAGATCTACCCAGAAATTACCGATATCCTTGACCTGATGACGGGCAATACCCCTGATCAGGGCTATAGCCACGACAATCCCGGTAGCAGCAGAGAGAAAATTTTGAACGGTCATCCCTGTCATCTGGGTGAAATAGCTTAGCGTACTCTCACCGCTGTAAGCCTGCCAGTTTGTATTGGTTACAAAGCTAACTGCGGTGTTGAAAGCGAGATCGGGCTTCACCATACCAAAGCCCTGAGGGTTTAAAGGCAAAAATCCCTGGATAAGTTGAAGTACGAAAAGCAAACCAATTCCCATTGCATTAATGAGAAGAAGGCTTTTACTGTATTCCTTCCAGTTCATTTCTTTTTCAGGGTTAATACCAGCCAGGCGGTAAATCATCTTTTCCAAAGGAAGCATGATTGGATCAAAAATTGTTTTTTCCTTATTGAATACCTTAGCCATGTATTTTCCTAAGAAATAACCGAGGATTAGAAATAGTGAAATGTAGATCAAAAATAACAAAAGGTCCTGTGTCATCAGATATCCTCCACCTTCACAAAACAATAGACCAGAAAACTCAAGAGAAAGAAAGCAATGATGGCACCCACATACAATTCATTCATCTATACAAACCACCTTTTTGAAAATTTTCCTTTTCTGTTAGAAAATAAATAATAACCTCTTTTAGCATCTCCATTATAAAACGGTTTAAGCTTAAAAGTGGGATAATAAATTCTCGTTAAGCATTAATATAGTATTAAGATTGATATCAATAAAAATACCACTTAAGCTTGGTAAGGCCTGAGCCTTTCATCCTCATTTCTTAGAAATCAATGATTGCATGATACTACTTGAAACTGATTTTAACTAAATTATTTCGAGATGCGTTTCCGCACTCATCAGAACTTTTGTTTGTACCTTTGTAATATTAGTAAATATCGATTTAGCCGTTGGTTCTTATGATCTCGTAACCGCAGCAATGTCAGCAACCATAAGAACTTTCTGATATACAAAAAAAGACACCTGCCAAAAACAGAAGTCCTGATCACACTATGACGTGCCGATATTATTTTAAACCTAGACGGTATCGCCAGGCTGCTTACCGATTTTAGACCGGTTATCCTTAACCCTCTTCGGCGTGATTTCCGCTATCAAAGCATACGGAATCAGTTCGGACTGCGGAAATTGGACGAATATTGGCTGTCTTAGTTGCCCTATTTACGCTATAATAGCTAATACGACACGATGAGTGTTCGTATATACATCCTGTCTCTGTCTCGTGTGGATCATCTTTTTAAGTGGATTGAGGTTCTATCAATAATGGGATGAGGATAAAAATTCTATGCAATACGATCATGTCAAAAAAGCAATATTTCGACTGCGTCCCAACCGTTTTATTGCCCAATGCGAGCTTGAAGGCAAACAGGTGGAAGCCCATGTGCGGAATACCGGACGTTGCCGGGAACTGCTCATACCGGGGTGCACCGTGTACCTTCTGGAGGATTTCCGTCCCGGCCGCAAAACCCAATATACTCTCATCAGCGTTGAAAAATCCGGAAGGATGGTCAATATTGACTCCCTTGCTCCGAATAAGATTTTCCGCGAAGCGATGATGGAAGGCGATATCCAGCTTCCTGGCTTTGAGGTGCCTTGTACGGTTCTAAAGCCTGAAACACGCTTTGGTGATTCGCGCTTTGATTTTTACATGGAAAACAGCTCCCAAAAGGCTTTTGTTGAAGTAAAAGGCGTTACTCTCGAAGATGACGGTGTCGTCCTTTTTCCGGATGCCCCCACTGAACGCGGTGTGAAACATATCCGGGAGTTATGCCGTGCCGCCGAGGAAGGGTATCTTGCCTATCTTATTTTTGTCGTCCAGATGAAAAACGTCCGCTATTTCACACCGAACCGTCAAACCCACTCTGCCTTCGGAGAAGCACTGGAAGCAGCCCGTAAATCCGGAGTGACCCTGCTGGCTTTTGACTGCCATGTTACCGCAAATGAAATATGGTTGAACGAACCGGTCGAAATCGTGCTCACTGTCCAATAAAAGGAAATAAACCGCCTCTGTGCAAAGAGTAGCGGTTTATTCCGAAAATCCTAACGATTACTCTTATAATTCCTTCTCTTTCAGCCACGCGTTAATAGAACGGTACAACGCCTCGGTGTCCGCCGGGGTTTTGCCGTTTACAATGACATATCCTGGATTGTCCCCGTCCAGCTGCAGTACGATATATGATCCGCCTTGACTGTACACATAGAGCATGCATTTCCCGTAGCCGTCGACGGTGAAATGGCCAAAACTTTTGCTTGACCCGCCGTAGCCATTGGTACGTGCGCTCCGGGGGAGGCTTTCCAGGGCGGACACGGAAACGATTTGGTTCTTGTCAATGCTCAGGTCGTACATCGCGGCGTCTATAGTGATCTGAGAACCGCTTTCGGTGATCACATAATCCTTGGCACCGCCGTAGAATGCGGGAATCAGGGCAGCCAGGATCAGAGCCAGAATAGCGAACCCGACAGCCTTGCCCACCGGGTGGGCGATATTGATGGTCCAACCCATGCCCGCGATTCGTTTGGGCACAAAGATCCGGGGATCACTCGGGTTATAGTAGAACCCCCATTTATAACCGCCTTCCTGCTCAGAGAGATGACTGTCGGCGTGAAGCTCCGGGCCGAAGAAGTAATTCTCGGCATTACGGATCTTTTTTTGCTGCCAGTAGGCAATGCTGAGCAGCGCAGCGATCAGAACAAACACGGGAAGGACGATCAGGATACCACTGCCGGCATAGAGAATGGACAGATTGAACAGAAACCAGAATACCAGCATCGACAGCCCACTCAGGGTCGCCCCTTGCGTTCGGATGCGCTCCTGGGTTCGGGCACAGGCCTTATTGATCTCAGTATTTTCACTTAAGGCCGGTGTATGGCTGTTGCGCATCTGGTAATATAAGAAAATCATATTCAGCTGACAGAATGGACCGATCAGACTGAAGCCGACGGGATAGAGTTCCCGCGCCGCCGGTGAAAAGAGCAGGTACAGCGTCGGGATAAAACTCAGGAGCAGAAACAACCAGGACCACACCGCGGAAACACCGGCTTTGCCTTTCTCTTTGACCACGTTGATATCCACAGTGACAATTCCCGAGCGCTGGTAGACCCAGCCTTTTTCTTGTTTCAGGGTCTGAAGTCGGCGCTGATAACGATGAACCGCATACCAATTAAAGAAAATATTGACCAGCACCAGGATCAGCAGGAAAAACTCCGTGTAGGCTGCCGCGACCGGAAGCAGCAGCAGAAGGCTGAGCCCTGCGGAAAGCAGGAAAACAAGATAACATAAGCGTTTGTACCCGCTGAGGATGACCTCAATTTCCGGTGCTTGGGCATGGGCTGCGGACAAGGTTACCCCCAGTATCTGTTGATTCTGATGATTCTTATAGAACAGCGTAAATGCTGCCATCGTTCCGAAAATTAACCAGGATAGGATGAGCAGTGTCGTAAGCATAACTATTCCCCCTCTTTTTCGTAAACCAAATCAATCAGCGCGGTCAGATGTGCGGTGATCTCCTGCTTGGAAGCGCCTTTCATTCGGGCTTCCGACAGCAGAAGTTCCAGCCGGCGGTCAAAATCCTGATGAAACACCTGCCCCCTCTTGCCGCTATCGCTGATCTGAGCACCGTGCCGGCGGTCGATAATTATTACGCCTTCATCTTTTAAGAGCGCATACGCTTTATTGACCGTCATCGGATTCACCCCAATATCCTTGGCCAGCTGGCGGACGGTGGGCAGCGCATCCCCGGGCTCCAGATTCCCTTTGGCTACAGCAAATACGATCTCATTGCGGATCTGCTGATAAATCGGGATATCGTTGGTCATGTCGATCCTTAATAACATAGGCTTTCCCTTCTTCTTCGTTTTTGTATTCACTGTCTCATTTGTATTGTTTGTATTATATAGTATAATACAAACAATACAAATATGTCAATATAAAAAATGAAAGCAGCGAGAAACTGTTAAAATAAACATAAATCTTCACTTAATTGCCAGAAAAGATCATTTAAAAAATAGACCGCTCCTCTGCAAAGTGAACGGTCCATTTCGTATTCAAGCTATTTTGATTTTTTGATCTCTGCTTCCATTTATCTATCGATTCTTACCATTTGCCTCGTCCAACATGGCCGGCGATTTCTGCTTTGCTTCTTTGTTTGATGACCCAAGCCTCGTCATGAGCTTGTTTAAACAAAGCAACGCATGGCGGGTCAAGATTGATTTCAATGCCTTCTTTTGCTAGATTTTTAATTTTCATCGCTAATCTGATGATTTCCATGTGGATGTCATTAGTCCGGTCTGAATCGAGGATCTTTTTGGCATCTTCTTCAGATAAGAGGTTGAATTTTTCCTTTGGGGATCCACATTTCGGACAAAAATCGGGGGCCTCGTTTCCCTCATGAACGTAACCACAAACAGAACATTTCCATAACATTGTTATTTCCTCCTCGTACTTTCTTGTTTTATCTTCTTTATGTTTCCTGAGCTGAGTACAGATATAAGAATCTTTCTATGAAGTTCAGCGGGTTTAAAGGGTTTCAGATCGATTTAACCGGTTCAGCCACCGCATTGATCCCTGCAATATGGCCGAAAGTCAGTGCGGGGCCGATGGTGCTTCCCGCACCCCAATAGGCATTGGCAGTGGGTGAGGCAATGCAGTTGCCTGCGCCATAAAGGCCCGGAATGGGATTTCCGCGAACATCCAGGATTTGAGCACGACTGTCAATGACGGGGCCCCCGTTGGTATCCAGTGTCCCTGCGCTAAGGATAACTGCATAGTACGGCCCCTGATCACTGAGCGGATACATACAATAATTCCGGCTACCTTCCGGTGGCCATGGGGCGCCGGGAACCGTCGGCGGAAATGTTGTCCATTCCCGGTCATAGGCATAATCTCCCCGCTGAAAGTCCTCATCCTTACCGTTTTTGGCAAACGCGTTAAAACGGGTCACTGTATTTTTTAAGTTCACCGGAAAATCAGGCGCCAGTTCGAATCCCCCGGTATGTTCGGCTAATCCCGACAACCGCTGCGCTAATGCTTGGGCCAGCTCCTCCAGGGTAGACCCGGAAACGATATAGGAAGGAAGCGCATCGCTTTGCAGCGGGTACGGCGGAAATCCCTGCCATAATTCAGCTGTTCTCCGGTCATAAATCATGAACACCAGCATGTTTGTCCATTCCGCCCGCTGGGGATCCCATACAAAGTGGGTCATGGCCCGATCCGAATAATTTCTTTTTTCATCCATGATACGCTGGCCATACCGGTTGACTTCAATGACACTGTCACCGGGAATATAAAAGACGTTATTGGAACCACCCGGATAAGCCAAAACATTTTCCAGTATGCTTTCGGCGCGGAACGCACCGGCCATATTCCCGATCTTGGCACCGATTTCCATTGCCATCGTTATAAAGTCGCCGGTATTGGTCGGTGCGGAGCAGCCGCCAAAGTGAGGCCCCCGCTGGAAATGAAGCATCAATTCCGGGTTGTGGGAATAACCCCCGCTACCAAAAATAACTGCCCGGTTCGCTCTAAACCGGATGATTTCTTTTCTGCCCCTGACCACTTCCAGCCCCACCACTTCTTTCCGATCGTTCTGAAGAATACGGATAACCTGATGATCCGTCATGATCGTTATCCCATTGGCTTTCGCCCAAGCCTCCAGCTGTCTGACCAGTTCAAAGCCGTAACTCAGCTTGCCTTCTGGGTTTTTAGAGTACAAAACACGTCCCCGGACGCCTTTGTTCTCCGGAAGATGATCCATATAATCCACCTGTGGTTTTCCTGTCCAGTTGATTTCCTGAATGCTGCTCAGGGCACCGCATTCGGCTAAAAACTCAACCGCCTCCGACGCGTTGTCAACCATTGCTTCGATCAGTTCATATTCATTCTGCGGGATCCCCAACCTGGGAGCCTTGGGGTTGTACAGATGAGGATAGGAATAGCGTGCCATATAGCGAAGGGCATCATCTTTTTTATCTTCAATCCTCCGTTCACGTTGAAACCGATTGTTAGGCGTCCAATAACCACCGCCCGATCGTATCGTTGTTCCGCCGATGGCAGACGCTTTTTCCAGCATGATAATACTGGCTCCCTGCTTTCTTGCCGTAATAGCTGCAGAAAATGCAGCCGCACCACTTCCCACGATTAGAATCTCTGCTTCATCATTAAATGAAGACACTCCAGTTAACGGAGAGCTATTTAACCCATCCGTATCGTGACCAGGGTGAACAAGTAATTGAAATTTCTCCTTTGGCGCACCACACATGGGACATTTTTCAGGTGGTTCAGCCCCCTCATGGACGTATCCACAAACCGTACAAATCCATTTTTTCATCGTTTCAATCCCTCTTCCTCCTATGACCGATTGAATTAAACAGGTTACTGTATTCTTCAAAAGCTCATGATATTTGAAAGTCTAATACTCTTTTCTAATTCCAAATTCAGCATTCTCGACCCATTCTTCAGCATGACTGAGCAATGAAACCAGCTCATTAAGAACTTCAAAGTGCTGTTTTTCCTGCCTGATCAGATATTCAAACAATTCTTTTTCTTTCGCTCCTTCTGCTTTGGCATAATACTTGGTATAAAAGTCAATACTTTGTTTTTCTTTCTCTAATGCTATTCTGTAGAAATCCAGTTGACTCGCTATTTCTTTGCCCGCAATCTGAATATCGCTCATACCCTGAAATATGTTTTTTGCCGTTGACAGTGTGGTCGTATCTACTAATTGGTAAAATTTCTTATTTAACGTATCAGTTAAAAACCTGGCATGATTTTTTTCATCATTAGCCAACATAAGGCATACGGTGTACAGACTGTTGTTCTTATTGATTTCCGCTTGTTGCCTATAGTATTTTTCACCATCAAGCTCCATCGTGATTGCAAATTTTAAATCGTTCATCATAATACCTCCTCAAGGCAATAAATAAGATTTCTACTACCTTACACTTTATTGAACGATAACCTTTCCTTTCATGTAAGGATGAGGCGTACATAGATAATCAAATGTCCCTGCCTCATTGAATGTTTGTTTATACAATTGGTCTTGGTTTAAGAGTCCGCTATCAAATGACTTTCCGGTAGCAGTATGACCTACTGCATCCTTATAAATCCATGTAATTGCTTCACCCTTTTGTATGGTTATCTCGGCAGGTTGGAACTGATAATCCTCAATAAGAACCGTATTCTTTTCAGGCTCGGGGGCGGACGACTGCCCACTCTCTACAGGACTGCACCCAGTTATGGTTATGATTAGTCCCATTATGATGATACCTAGAATATTCTTTTTCATAAGCTGACCCCCATTTGCTAACGATAACATCACATGTATTCAACTTTAATTTCACAATCTAAATATTCCCGTATAGAGTCCTATTGCTATAGAGCCATGTATTAGTGCTATCAGAAGAATGACGTAGCCCATGATCCGATGCCATCGGAAAGGGATAGAGACGATTCTTTTCGCAACAAGAATCTGAAAAACGATCAGTAAAAATAATAGCAAACCCAACCAGAGATGGAGCGGTTTTCCCATGATTACCGGTATTATTAGCATATTTCCACCCTCATATTTCAACCAATGTTCAGTGATATTAAATATGATAACAAAAAAAAATGTCATTATTATGACATTTTCCTTTTATTTTAAGTCTATTGTTTTAAGAGGCTTCACTCCCAGTTTGTATCCGATGCCATGTACCGTTTTAATGTAATTGGGGTTGCTAATATCCATTTCAATCTTTTCTCGTAAACGTCTTACCAGTGTCGTAACCACGGAATCACTACCAAAATAGTTTGAATCCCATATTTGGTTAAGGATTTGTTCTTTCGTAAAGACCTGATCAGGACGGTTGGCCAGCAACCAAAGAAGCGCATATTCCTTGGGGGTTAGATCAACCTCTTGGCCTCTAACCTCGGTGATATGGCGGGTATCATTGATGATAAGGCCCGGAAGTTCCACGATATTTTGGATATTTTCTGAGTGCTTATTTTCTTTAACCCGGCGCAATACCGCTTTAATCCGTAAAATAAGTTCCGTACTGTCAAACGGCTTGGTGATATAATCATCGCATCCTAAAATAAGTCCGGAAATCTTGTCTGCACTATCTTCTTTAGCCGTTAATATGACAATCGGCAGATTACTTTCTTTCCGAATGTTACGGATTACTTCAAATCCATCCATCCCGGGCATCACGATATCGAGCAACAGCAGATCTGGTTTGTAATTACGATACTCCGTGCTGACTTCCGTACCGTCTCCGACAACCTTTACATCATATCCTTCGCGCGTTAATAAGATATTCAGGAATTGCCGGATACTGGTATCATCTTCTGCAACCAGAATTTTTGTTTCCAAGATTACTAGCTCCTTCCTGCTGTCAACAGTTATGTTGCATGGAACTTTTTTTCAACATATTCCACGTTTTTCCGCAATTTCCTCCTCGATTGATTGTGCCTCTATCGAAAAAATCAAGGCCAGAACGTCTAAACACGTCTGACCTTGATGATTTGTTTACCATTTATGGCTGATTAACTGCGCCGTTACAGGTTCATTCTTTTAATTGGACATGCAGCTTTTGCTTCACGCTATTTGTTAATAAGTTCTTACCTTTTCCAGCTCTTAAGAATCCATCAATTCCGATAAGCTCAGCATATTTTGAAAATTTCATCATCGCTAAGTTTGTCCAGATATAACCAAAGTTGTTGAACGATCCACTGGCAATGAATTGCGTATTCATAAACATTGCAATGAAAGCGAACCAGAAAATTCTAAATCCAAGAATCATGGAGATACCTATCGTAATCTCTAAAATAACGACGAGCGTATCCGTTACTCCTGGCATGCCTAAAAAGAAAGTGTTGGCAATCCATGCGAATGCTTTGTTAATGTAAAGTGGATCAAACCGTGTAACTTCAGGTCCGGCAATATTCGCAACAAACCTCGTGATTACCCCGGCTGAATTGATGTTTCCGTCAGAAAACCATGTTAACTTGTGGAGTCCGGAGGTAACCCAACCAAACCCATAGATCAGTCTTACTATGGTGAAAATAATGACGAGAAAGGCTGCTTTAGCATTCTTCATTTCGGCTGTTACGGAATCAATATACCTGTTCATTGTGATAGACATTCTTTCCATCTCCTTCTTATCTAGCTTATATAGAATAATAGCAAAGAAAAATATCATTTTTATGACATTTTTCTATTATTAAGAATGTATTCGTTCACGTTTTGCCCATCTCTCGACAACCTCATAAAATTCACTTGTTTCGATCGGTTTCGTTAGATAATCATCCATTCCTGCGTTAATACAGGTCTCCTTGACGCCTTTTAAGGCATTCGCAGTCATAGCAATAATCGGTGTATGTGTACCTCTCTGACTCTCTATTTGTCTGATTGCTTCCGTTGTTTTGTAGCCATCTAATCCCGGCATCTGACAATCCATAATGATGACATCAAATTCCTGTCTTTGATACGCAGCGATGGCGGCATACCCATCTTCTGCCAAAACAACGTTCCAGCCTTTTCGCAAGGAAAATTTTTCAATCACCATCCGGATGATCTCATCGTCTTCCACAATGAGAAGCGTTAACGGCTCGTCTTCGTCCTTCACTTGTAAATCAGGGATTTCATTATTTTTGTCACCTTCTTCAACCACAGGGTTTTCCATTAAACACGAAAAATAGAATATACTGCCTTCACTCACTTTGCTTTCCACCCATATTTCGCCCTTCATTTCCTGTATCAATCCTTTGCATATGGCTAGCCCAAGTCCGGTACCGCCATATTTCCGGGTTGTTGAACTGTCTGCTTGCCTAAAGCTTTGAAACAGTCCATTAATTTTTTCAGATGAGATGCCTATTCCTGTGTCTTTGACTGAAAACTCTAATTTTATTTCTTTGTTGGTGTCATCGTCTGAAATCTTTTTGATTACAAGATTGATTCTGCCTTGATGGGTAAATTTTATGGCGTTTCCGATCAGATTGGATAATACCTGCCTCAGTTTGAATGGGTCACCGATCAGAATTTCCGGCACATTCTCTTCAATCTGCATCTCGAAGTCAATCGATTTATTGAGGGCAGCAGGGCTGAATAGCATTTCCAGATTACTGATCAACTCCGCCAAATTAAACTTAACTTTTTCCAGTTCGAGTTTTCTATCTTCAATTTTTGAATAATCCAGGATATCATTGATAATCTTCAAGAGCAATTCCGAAGATGTCATACAAACTTGAATTAGGTGAAATTGCTCCTCATTTAATTCAGACATTTGCAACAGCTGCAAAATCCCCATAACACCGGTCATCGGCGTTCTGATTTCATGGGACATATGCGCAAGAAAGTTGCTCTTGGCTCTATTGGCATTTTCTGCTTGTTCTTTCGCCTTGACTAGCTCAGCTTCAACCTGATAATGCTTTATAATTTCTTCCTCCAGAGTCGCGTTCGTCACAGCCAGTTCCATATTCGAATTGACAAGCTGTTGGTTAAGGTGTTTAATTTCATCTTCTGCCTGACGCCGGCGTGTGATATCGGCAAAAGTCACGAGACTGGCAATAATTTGTCCGTTTTTATCTTTTACCGGAGTTCCAAAAACCTCTAGAATGACTTTCTTGCCGTCAGGATGGCGGATGACCATATTATTGATATGACAGCTTACTCCCAGCAACCCCTTAATAATCGGCATTTCTTCATCCGGATAAGGTTCATTCGTATCTAATTGATACACAGGAAAGGCCTCAGATAGACGCCCTATGCTCGCATCCGTCGAAAAATTACATCCTGTTAATTTTTTGGCACATTCGTTTGTGATCATCGCTTTGCCTGAAGGTGCCTCAATCATGGTTACGCCGACATTTAGATGGTTTAGCAGCGTATCCATAATTTGATTCTTATCCGCCAGGTCACTTTCTATTTTTGTTCGTTCCGCTATTTCCTCCTCGAGCATTGCATTCGTTTCTTCAAGATGAGCGGTTCGATTGGCAATCAATTCTTCAAGGTCATTATTTATTTTAATCAGTTTATCCTCGATTTTCATTCTCTCGGAAATTTCTTTTTCCAGCTTCTCATTGATTTCTTTCAGCTGCTCATTTGCTTTTTTATATTGCTGAGTTCTCTCCTGAACTTTCATTTCAAGGCTTCTGTTTAAATTGATGATTTCTGCTTCGGCTTTTGTTTTGTCCGTAATATCATACACAATGGAATATAGTAATTGCCTGTTATCGATAACCACGGGGCCACTGAAAACTTCAACATTACGGATTTCGCCATGCGACAGCTTATGTTCAAAGAAGAATTGATGCCTTTTTTCTTTCTTTGCATTTTGCATTTCTTCGAAAATTTGTTCATGGGTGAGCGTATTAATTTGAGTGATATTCATGTTTAATAGTTTTGTACGAGGATAACCATAAAAATGGCAGGCGGCTTTGTTCGCATCAATAATAGCACCGGTTTCAGGATTGATGAGCAGCATGTTAGAATGATTGGTTGTAAACAAACTAGTATACAATGAACCGGATGATTGCGTATTTTCATGTAAATTTCCATTGTTATTGATGATATAATCTTTACTCATAAGAATGACTCCTCGAATCGTGATTCACAAAACGGCTGTTTATCTACCGGAAAATAAAGGTCAGAGCGGCTAAAGACGTCTGACCTTTATTTTATGTTTACCCTAAATATAATTTTTCACTATTGCTTTAAATGCATTTTCAAGATTCTTCCAGTCCACTTGCTCCCACCACTCTACTACCCCGAGGGTTCGCTTATTTTTTAACTGAATAGAATGTTCATGTCTCCAAATATCGATTGCTAAAATAGGTATAACTCCCCATTCATCAAGTTCCTCAATCTTCGTAGCTTGTACAATTTCTAAATCTCTGAAGTATGGACTCCAAACCAATAGGGTCAAGCCGATTCCCTTACCTGCAACTGCTGTTGCCGTAAACTTATTTTTAAAATTCTCGAAAGAACCAAAATCTTTAATCATGCATTGTTCTAAACTCTTTTGCACAGTTCTACTTTTTCCAGTGCGAATACCCTTTCTTTTGGCAAAACGGTTATCAATTCCGTCGTCACCGTAATGTTCAGGGGGTTCAGGGGATTCATTGGCATAAGGCAGATGATATAGTTTTGCTAACAAATTAATCTCCTCCTTTAATTGACCTTTTAACTTGTTTACTTTTGTCTGACAGGCGTATCGAATGATTCGCATATATTGCTAAGTGAATGATGCCTATATGAGATGATAGCAAAGAAAAATGTCATTATTATGACATTTTTCTTTTATTTATACGCTATTCTATTTCCTTGTGGAATTATTTTTGCCTGCAGGAATTTCCAGAACATACTCTCTCCACTTTTATTATACCAAAAACATTTCTTGAATTATATTCTTATAATTATCATTTATTTTGTGTAAGATAGACATTATCATCAATCAGTTTAATCTAGGGGGATGTACGATTGGAACAAAATCGGCATGATCGGGATTTTGAAATCAGGCACCTGGAGCAGGTGCTGACTGTAGCCCGGGAACAATTGGATGCTGTCCTTCTCGCGAACGAGGAAAACAAAGAGGCCATTATTGCCGCGAAAATCGATATGTGGGAGGATACGTCCCGCTCGATCTCCGGCCTTTGGCAGATGGAAAACTTCCATGAGCTCGTCGAATTGAGCCAGTACGCCAATTCGGTGTCGGAACGGGTATCCGATTATGAACGGGATAACGCTAAAATCCTGACCTTAAAACGGTTGCTTGATTCTCCCTACTTTGCGCGGATCGATATGAAGTTCGAAGAGGAGGATGCCTTTGAGCCTGTTTATATCGGACGTTCTTCGCTGCAGAAAGATCTAACCCGGGAAATGATGATTTATGACTGGCGCTCTCCCATCGCCAGTGTCTTTTACCGCTTTGGCCCGGGGAAAGTGTCCTATGCGTCGCCGGGCGGAGAGATAACAGGAGAGGTTAATTTAAAACGCCAATACGAGATTAAAAATGGTACTCTGGCCTATTATTTCGATGCGGATGTTCACATCATTGACGAATTCCTGCGTCGGCTCCTTTCTCAAAATGCTTCCGCCACCATGAAAACCATCGTCGAAACGATTCAGAAAGACCAGGATCTGATTATCCGCGATCTGGAAATGGATGTGCTGATGGTTCAGGGATCAGCGGGCAGCGGCAAAACATCGGTCGCGCTGCATCGCGCGGCATATCTGATGTACCGGGGGCTGGCGGCCAAGCTGACGGCTAACGAGATTGTGATTATTTCACCGAACTCCCTCTTCGAACAGTACATCGTCAACGTCCTGCCGGAGCTGGGAGAAAAGAATATTCGGTCGCTGGTATTTGAAGATATCTTCAGCAACGTTTTACAACGTGAGTCTATCCAAAGCAGGAATCACTATTGGGAAGTTCTGCTCTCCTCCGGTGTATATGACGAAACGCCAGGGCATAGCAACGGTTCTATCGTCGGTCAATACAACGGCTCTATTGTTCAAAGAAGTATGGCCTTTAAAAGCTCAGGCTTGTTTGCAGAGATCTTACGGCGGTTTATTAAAGACTTGCCCCTTCGCTGGCTGCCGTTTGCCGATATTTATTATGACGGTAAGGTTATTGCCAGCAAACAATGGCTGAAGGCTAAAATTCTCAAGAGCAATCACGAATTCCTGTTGGGTGTGCGTTTAAAGCAATTGGAGGAATCCCTTTGGCAACGAATCCATGAGCTGCGCCCCAGCCGTCTGGCCAAGTTAAAAAACTTTATTTCTGCCAAGCCGATCCACGAATTTGAAGTCAACGAAGTAGCGCGCCGTATATCCATTCTCGAAAGTTCGGCCCTGCGCAAAAAAATCCGTCAGTTTACCGAGCTGGACGCTCTGGAACTCTACCGGAAGCTTTTTGCGGATAACGACTATTTTTATCAGTTGGCCAAAGGGCTGACGCTGCCTGATGGTATCGCAGAGATTATCGCCTATACCCGGGAAAACCTGCAAAAAGAGGCGCTGCTCTATGATGATGCACTGGCCCTGACTTTTCTTCATTTAAACACCAAAGGATATTCGGGTTATCTCGATATCAAACAGGTGGTTGTGGATGAAGCACAGGATTATGATCCCCTTCATTTTGAAATACTTCACGCTCTGTTTCCCAGAGCGCGGTATACCATCCTTGGCGATACCCATCAGACTATCGGCAAACGGGAAGACGCGGCACTCTATGACGAGATCAGCCGAATATTTGCCAAGCCGAAATCCATGCGGGTGATTCTCGACAAAAGCTTTCGCTCGACCAGGGAGATCGTGGCCTACAGCGCCAGATTCCTGGACCAGGATGTCCTGAGCGAGTGTTTTGGCCGCAGCGGCGATACACCTGCTGTACTCGCGGCACCCGACCAGGCAGCTCTGGCAGCTCTCCTGCTGGCGGAAATCGCCACGTGCCGGGAGAAGGGTTACCAATCGATCGGGTTAATTTGTAAAACGGAGCATGACGCCCTTTCCTGGTATGAACAGCTCAAGGACCAAAGCGAAATGACACTGCTCAAAGGGGACGTTCCTTTTGCGTTAAGCGGCGTTTTCCTAATCCCGGTTTATCTGGCCAAAGGCTTGGAATTTGATGCCGTCCTCGTCTGTGACGTCGATCACGCGCATTATCACCGCGCAGATGACCGACACCTGTTATATATTGCCTGTACGCGGGCGCTGCATAGACTGAACCTGTTTTATACCGGGGAGATGAGTCCGCTTTTATAGACGGCTTACCATTACGTGCATATCGTGTTTTATTGTTTCCAATCAAAAACAGATGTCCTGATCACACCATATGTGCAGATGATTATTTGGCATTAGACGTTATCGTCAGGTTGTATGCCGAATTTAGTCCGGATATCCGTAACTCTGTACTGTGTGATTTCCGCAATTAAATCATATGGAATCGGTTCGGACTGCGGAAATTGGATCGCGCCTTTGGTTGTTTTATAACCCGTGAGCTTAGGAGCAAAGTCACGCATCGCCTTCTCGCCGGGATACAGTCCGATGTGGTTTTTGGCCGCAGCAAAATGGATCAGGTTTTCCTTTTGCCAGAAGGTTGGCATTTGCCAGCTGATCTTTTCCTGAGCTTCCGGAGCTGCTTGACGGATGGTCTGCCGGATTTGCTGAAGGCGTTCCCGCACATCTTCCGGGAACAGCGCAATGTATTTGTCAATCGTGGCATAGTGCGGTTTTTCTGCGGGATCTTTACGCGGGCGGTTCGACTGCGTCAGCGCATAGGCCCGGGTGATCCGTTCGATCACTACCGGAAATGAATCATTGTCCGTCACCTCGAAGTAATGGGCCACCCGGTTTTTGGATGTCTGCACGACTTTGGTGGGTTCCCATTCGTCATGGATGACATCGGAAGCAAAACCAACCACCATGCAGTCCTTTTTGGCGCTCACCTCAGCGAACGTGGTGGTATGCTTCCAGAGCACGGCACTTGTTGTCTCATATTCCTCAAATGGACCGAGCTTGACCTGCGCCATGCTGCGGAGTTGTTCATAAAGCGGCAGCCACTTGGCCCGGACGCCGGAAAATACGTGATTTGTCATGTTCCATCCATCCTTCGAATAATAACTCTTACTGAATCATTAGAAGATTCTTTCGCTTAATTATACCAAAATATTCTTATAAGTATGTATTTAGATAATGTCGCTGATAACAATCATAATTAGACGTTAACGCAGGCCCTTGAAGCCACTTATCAAAAAAAGAGCGATAAAAAAGTCCTTTTTCCGCGGTAAAACTATCAACGGGAAAAAGGACTTTCTTATAAACCATCATAGGGCTCTCAGGAATTAACCCTAAAATTCACTATTTACCTTATTCGGAACTGTGACCTTATCTAAATCCTCGTTAATCGGTTCGCCGGTAAGGCGTTTAATCATTTTTTCCAGGTCAAAGCCGGATACATTTTTTAGCATCTCCGGAGCAGTAGCCATAAGGGAAGTAACATAGTTGCTGACTCGCGCCGCTCCTTGCCCGTTGCCGGTATCCACGACGGTCAGCTTGTCGATGGCTTGCAGCGGCTCGGCAATTCTGGCAGCCAGTTCCGGCAGCATTTTAACGATAATATCCAGCACGGCCGCTTCGCCGTACTTCGCGAAGGCCTCGGCCAGTTTTTGCTTGGCCTCAGCTTCAGCCAGACCTTTCAATCGAATAACTTCCGCTTCGGCTGTCCCTTTTGCTTTTTCTGCTTCGGCAATAGCTAAACCTTCCAGGCGTTTTTGTTCGGCATTGGCCTTTGCTTCAGCTTCGATTTTATATTTGAGGGCGTCCGCTTCCCGCATATTTTTGGCTTTCGTAGCTTCAGCCGCTTGTTCTACCGAATACCTGTCGGCGTCGGCTTTTTTCTTGACTTCAGCATCGTACTGTTTTTCCCGGCGCTGGATTTCTTTTTCTTCAAGCTCAATTTCCTTTTCCTTTTTAACGATGGCAACTTTCATTTGTTCTTCCGTGACCTGCTGCTGCGAACGTGCTTCCTGTATGAAATAGGCTTGATCAGCTTCAGCCTTAGCCGTATCCTGATCTTTCTTGAAGGAAGCAACCTTCAGCTCTTTTTCCTTATTGGCTTCGGCGATATTGGTATCCCGAAGCAGCTCGGCCTTCTGGCCTTCTTCAGCAGCTTTGGCTTTCTGAATCCGGGCATCCCGGATGGCTTGTGCTTCCGCGACTTCAGCATCCCGTTTCACAGCGGCGATCCGCGGTTTACCCAGAGCTTCCAGGTAACCGTTTCTGTCTCGGATATCCTTAATTGTAAAGGATACAATCTGCAGGCCCATTTTTTTCAGGTCTTTGGCCGCCACACCCTGCACTTCCTGGGCAAATTTATCCCGGTTGCGGTAGACTTCTTCCACCGTCATGGTTCCCAAGATGGCTCTTAAGTGGCCTTCAAGAACTTCCTGGGCTTCCTGCTGCAGGGCTTCGGTGGGTTTGCCCATGAATTGCTCGGCTGCCGTTGCTACATCTTCAACAGAGCCGCCAATCTTGATGATGGCCACCCCATCGGCCATCACCGGCACACCCTGTTCCGTATAGACTTCCGGTGTTGTTACATCCAATTTATGAGATAAGAGGGAGATAAACTCGGCTTGCTGGAATACAGGGAGGATAAAGGCACCTCCGCCGCGGACAATTTTTATGCGACGTCCTGATTCATCCGTATGGACATTTTTACGACCCAGATAGGATCCGGTAACAATCATCGCCTCATCAGGCCCGACTGTCTTATATCTGGCCCAAAAGGCCAAGCCCAGCACAATAAGTACGACGATAACAATAATGGGAATAGAAATTAACCCAGAAATAAAACTAAACATGCTTTTTCCTCCAATATTAAAATATTATTCAAAGGGGAAAACGTAGAGTATCCTGTCTTTCACCTCACCGACTACGACTTTTGTTCCGGCAGGTATTTCGGCGTGATCCATATTAGCGGCAATTTGATTGGTCAGACCGGCTCCGATTTTAATGACGACTTCGCCATACCCTTCCACCGGGATGGGAACGGAGACTTCGCCAATTTTGCCGACAAGATCATTTATCGAAAAACCGGTGGAATTTTCACAGTTTTTCATTGGTTTAACATAGGCAAAGTAAACGATAATCGAGACGACAATAGCAACGGCCAGAGAAATAACAGCAACGGACAAGGGTTCCAAACGCGTATAGCGGCTCAGCATGATTCCGGAACCGCCCAAAACGGTAATCCCTCCGACTAAAACCATCGGCTGCAAGAAGTCCAGGTGGTCCATGGCGAGGACGTCGAAGACGCCATCAAGAAAATTACCCAAAATATCTCCGAAGATAATGGTTACAAGAGCAAATAGCACCCCTCCGATCAAACATACCCAGTAAAACTCAAGCATACTTACCCCTCCCTATGTATTTTACCAAATTTTAACTCAAAAGGAAGGGTCTTCTTTTAGAATACTATTCTTTAAGGCTGCCATTTCGATTTCGATGCTCGCTTGTTCATTCCCTAATGCCTCGAGTTCCCGGTCCAGGCTAACATTAATTCCCGCCAATTCGCTTACGGCTTGAGCTTCAGCCTCCATCCGGAAGACTTTATCTTCCATCCGTTCAAAATTGCGACGTGTGTCGTTCCTGCCCAGGCCGCTTTGGACCCCATAGATTTCTTTTTTGGCTTTTGCCGATTGGGCTCTCGCCGCCAAATTATCCCGTTTGAATCGCAGTTTTTCGTATTCGTTTTTCATTTCCCGCAGTTGAGTCTTGAGTTGTTCGGCTATGCTATCGCTGCTCTCATATTCCCGCCGGTAATCCGCTGCTTTTGCTTGATGTATTCTCTTATCTTCCAGTGCTTTTCTGGCCAGGTCTTCCCGATCTCTTTTTAAGGCTTCAACCGCTTGACTCTCCCGTTTTTCGACAAGGGCAAGGGCATCGTCCAGCTGCGCTTTAAACTTCCTGGCTATGGCTAACTGTCGGGCTGCGGCACATTCCGCATCGGCCATATCTTCTTCCATATCCCGCAGATACTGATCCAGTAGCTTTTCGGGATCTTCGGTCTTATCCAGGAGGGAATTCAGATTTGCCCGGATATTATCGCTCACTCTTTTAAATAAACTCATTGTTCAGCACTCCTTTCCTAATTAAACCTATTCCGTAGGTATTTTCTCTAAACCTCCTTTTCCAGCGTAACAAGAATATCGACATATATAATTTACAACATGGTTACATAAACCTCAACATGTAGTTTTAATTACTACGTTCCTTTAAAGTTATTTTCCTTTATCTACCTCATGCTTTCTCCTCCGCACGCAATGTAGTATCATTTACTACATTAAATAGCATTATATATCTTGTCTAATAGTAACTATTTCTCTATAATACAATTGAGGTGAACAATCATGAACAATTACAACGAGGCTATATTGGAAGAATTAATTGAAGAACTATCCTTGCCGGAAGACATCCTAATTACTGAGATTCCTGATCTTGAGCTGTATATGGAACAGCTGACTACTTTTATCGACAACAAGCTGGAAAGCCAAAAGGACCGCGGCCAGGATAAGGTACTCACTAAAACGATGATCAATAACTACACTAAAGCTGGAATTGTGATGCCTCCAGTCAATAAGAAATACAACAAAAGACATATTATGCTTTTGCTGCTCATTTATAATCTGAAAAACATTTTATCGATTAAAGATATTAAAAGCCTTTTCGGACCGGTACTCAACAATATCGCAACCCCGGAAGACGATCTGATTTCGCTGGAGGACATCTATGCGACATTTCTTGAGGTAAAAAATATAGAATTGGCGTGTTTTCGTCAGGGGCTGCCTGAAAAAGCAAATCGGATTAAAGCGATGACGGCTTCTTCAGATAAAGGGAATAAAGAAACTGCCGAACTGTTCCTGATTGTCATCATGCTCGCCGCTCAAGCGGATGCCCATAAAAAATTGGCAGAAAAAATAATTGAGAAGTATTTTTAGATTGTAATCATCACAACAAAGCAAAATGCCCGCTGCACGGATGGATGCAGCGGGCATTACTCAAACACCTTCATAGCGGCTGTTGTGAGGAATCATGTCTTGCCTTATAATATAATTGTGGCTATCAACATCACACGTTCAACTTATGCAGCTGATTAATAGTCAGATATTTGACAATAAAGGAGAGACCAATACGTTGTCTGCAACCATAAAAAACAGCATTCCGTTTGGTGACAAACTGGGATATGGTATCGGTAATTTCAGCACCGGGGTAGCCATGCAGGTCGTAGGGGCGTATCTGGTCTTTTATGCCACCGCAGTGCTTGGATTGCCCGGCAGCCTCGTGGGTGCTGCTGTAAGCGTCAGTATCATTTGGGATGCGATAACCGACCCTCTTATGGGGTATCTTTCGGACAATACCCGTTCCAGGATATTCGGCAGAAGGCATCTCTATCTGATTATCGGTGCCTTAGGACTAGCCTTAACCAACTTTCTCATTTGGAATATCCGCGCTGAATTTGATTATATGATCAAATTCCTCCTCATCTGTCTGTATATCCTGCTTTTTAAAACGTTTATGACAATATATGTTACCCCTTATACCGCTTTAGGAGCGGAAATATCTTCCGATTACAATGAACGGACCACCATTCAGGCGTCAAAAACATTTTTCTTCCTTGTTGGCTTGGCCTTTGTATCTGTAGCCGGTATGTACCTTTTCTTTCAGCCGACGGAAGAAATCGCACACGGTCAGCTCAATCCGCAATCCTACAGTAATATGGGTCTTTGTTCCTCGATTGTGATTATTCTGGCCACCTTGATCTGTTATATCACGACAAAGAAGTATATCCCGATTCTCAATAAGCAACAAATGTGCATAGAGAAAAGAATTAGCTTCTCAACCCTTTTCGTATCGTTTAAAAGCGCTTTCAGTAACGTATCCTTCCGGTTAGTCGCCTTATGCTATATGTTTAATAATATTGCCTCTGCTCTTCTGAGCAATATCGGCCTGCACGTGTTTACGTATACCTTTGCTATGCACAGTCAGGAAATTGCTTTTATTATCGGCGTTCAGTTTTTGGTCAGTATCATATCCCAGCCTGTTTGGGGGGCTATTGCCAGGAGGATGGACAAAAAGCCTGCGATGATCCTGGCTTTAATTGTCTGCATGATCAGCAGCATCCTGTTTATGGTTTTGGTGTTCTTCAAAGCATTCGTGGCCGGCAACCCCTTATATTTTATGGCCTATGCGGTAACCGCGGGGTTTGGAACCGGCGCTTTGTTTACACTTCCTCTATCGATGGTTGCCGATACCATTGATATTGATGAGCTGAAAACAGGTCACCGATCGGAGGGCGTGTATTACGGGTGCTTGACCCTATACTATAAAATCGCTCAAGCCGTCACACTCCTAGGCGTTGGCTTTATGCTGGATCTTGTGAGATTTAATGCCAATTTGCCTGTTCAGGAAAACTCAACCCTTGTGTTTTTAGGATTGATTCTTGCACTTGGTTCTTTCATCAGCTTTGCTTTTGCCTGGATCAGTATCCGGAACTATTCCCTGACAGAAGAAAGTGTGATTAGCATTCAGAAGCAAATCGCTGAAATTTCTCAGCAATCATCGTGTAAGTAGGTACCTCTACACCATACTGTCTGCCCAAGCGGACCACTTCAAACAAGAGACCGTCGATCTCGGAATCTTTACCCTGCCTTAAATCCCGCTGCATGGAAGTGGATGCGGATGGTGAAAGATTATCCAGAATCGCCAGGTTGGTTTTTACGATGTCCCGGGTAAAATGGATATCCATCGCCTGGGCCAGGGCCTCAATCTCCCGCGTCAGTGCAATGAACGTTTCCCGCACTTCTCCCGGCTGCTGAGCTGCACCGGCATCAATATCGTAATAAGCGCCGCAGGCGGCCATGGGGGATATATAGGAAAATTTTTGCAGTGCATCGCGGCGGATATTCTCCGACAGAATCGCCCGGATACCGCATTCCTCTAGATCTTGAGCTACCTGCTGAAGAACAGGACGGTGCTCCTCTGGTTGACGCACACCGAATACCACCCGGAATATATCCCCTTTTTGTAGGATGGTTCCGGGCTCTTTTATCTCCGCGGCAATATAAATACAGCCGTCTGTCACCAACAAATCCGGCAGACGTTCCTGCATCCTGCTTCCGGTGCCATAGATATTGAGCACCGGAATGACCACCGTATCGTGATGGGCCACTTTTTGGATAAAAGGGATGGTCTCGTCCAGAGAATAGCCTTTGACGCAGTTGAAGATGACATCCGGCTGTTCGTTGTAATCTGCCATCGTAAAAGCCTTGATCGGCCTGACGATGTAATTTCCTTTATGCGACGTCTCCATTTTTAGACCGTTTCTTTGAATGGCCTCGAGGTGTTTTCCTCTGGCAATCACCGTCACATCCTTACCGGCTTCTGTCATATATGCCGCCATGCTTCCGCCTGTACCTCCGGCTCCGATAACTAAGTATTTCAGCTGTTGTTTCATACTAACCCCCGTATATTACCCTTTCTATGTTCTCACCTGCCAGGCAAAAGAATAACGAATATGCCTGTTTTTTTCTTGATTTCTTTTGCAATATTATTGTACCATTATTTTGTATTCAATGATTTTAAAAAAACCGGGACACAGATTTATTTTTGATGATGTCGTTCCTACTTTTATTTTTTGTGTGTTTATTTTTTCGTTTTATCCTCCAATGCAGGATATGACTGATAAAGCGCATTAATCTTCTCATTAATGCTATCTGGATCCACCGATGGCACTGTACTATCCGATAGGTTATACTTTTGCTTCAGCTTCAGTACTCTGTACACACTTTGGTCTAGCCGGTCCATGGAAATGGCTCCGGTTTCAACCGCATGCTGCATAGCCTGAATGACCGCTTCTTCTTTATCAAAGTCGTGGCATACGAGAACAATATCGCTGCCCGCATTAATCGATTTTACGGCGGCTTCACCAATATCATAATTCTTGATAATGGCACCCATCGTCATGTCATCGGTTATTACCACACCATCAAAATTCATCTGGGTACGTAGAACCTCAGAAATAATGGCAGAGGAGAATGAGGCAGGGTTAACCGGATCGATACGGGGCAATAAGATATGAGCAACCATGATGACATCCACCTTGTTTTGAATAGCTGCGGCAAAAGGCAAGAGCTCAAAATTATTCAGCCTTGTTAAGTCGTTTTCTACCATAGGCAATCCAACATGGGAATCAACGGACGTATCACCATGACCAGGGAAATGTTTAACGACAGAGATAATGTTTTGCGCTTGTAGTCCCAGCATGGTTTGTAGACCTAATTTCGTGACAATATCGGCAGTGGAGCCAAAAGCTCTGTCTCCGATCACGGGATTCTTGGGATTGCTATTGATATCTAAAACCGGTCCGAAGTTCATATTCAGACCAAAGGATTTCAATTCTTCGCCAATGATGCTGCCTATCTGATAAGACAGCTGGCTGTTGTTTATCTGTCCTATTGTTTGGCATGACGGTATTTTTGCGAATTCCTCAGGCACGCGCGAAATCCTGCCGCCCTCTTCATCTATGGCTAAAAATAAGGGGATTGTGTTAACCCCATTGGTTCTTTTCAAGGAGTTAACAAGGTTCAGCATTTGCCCGGCATCTCGGATGTTTTGTCCCAGCAGGATAAAGCCTCCCACGTGATACTTCTCTATCAAGCTTTTCGAATGATCATCGTTTTCATATCCGTCAATCCCTGCCATAACTAATTGGCCGACCTTTTCCTCCAGGCTCATCGTCTTGATTTGATCCTGAATCGGGTCGGTATCGCTTTGAACCGGCGGCTTTGGCCCATTGTCCTTATCCTCGCTTTGATTCTCTCCCGGCTTGGCAGCAGAACAACCCGCCAGAATAATCAACATACTGATCAGTAAGACCATGATTAATAAGCATTTGCTATTTCTATAATAAGGTTTCAAGGCAACCGTCCTCCCTCGTTATTATCCACACATTCATAATTACGGATAAGTTATCCAAAAATTTTCATGATAATTCCGGTAGTTATGTGAAACTTTATGAATCAATCCTATAGATTTATTTGCCTAGAGCATTTTCCACGTCTGTCTGTATGACGATAAAATGTGAGTTGACCTGACGGGTTGGATCAACACCAAAATAAAAGCCGAAACGAAACAACTCGCTCCAGCTTTCTACAAAGGTGAGTAAAACTTATATTTATATTTTTCAGACCTTCGTTTGTTCGCTGCAGGTTCTTTGTACCCTGTTACTCGGCCTTCTTCATCCGTGCTCCCTTTTTCTTAGGACTCTTATCTGCTGCATGAACTCCGTCCACCAGTTTTATTGTTTTTTCAGCTATCGCATTTTCCTTTTGCGCTTGTTCAATAACCTGCAAATTATTTAGGGCAATTCTGCTTTCTGGATCAATTTTCAATGCCCTTAAATACATGTTTTTTGCTTCAGGAAGATTATCATTAAGCATATAGTATTTAGCCAGCCGTGTACATGAACCACTATTATTCTGATCTATCGCCAGGATACCCATATTAATTGTGTACGCGTCTTCTCCCCAACTATTACCCAAAGCCATTTCGCCAGCTTTTTTCACTAATGTTCGCAAATTGACGTTACTCATAATACCCTCTTTTCGTCATTTAAAATAACAAGCAATCAACTTCGGATTGATTGCTTGTTGTACGCAATAATTGCGAATTCTATATTGATTTTGTAGTAAGTTGAAAAACTACATCACCCTTTTATAGGATAACATTAATAAAAGGAAATAGCTAATTTTTCAGAATTTTGTTTATTTTGATGTCCTAACGGGCCTGGCCTCGATATACCCGCGGTAGCCCATAGGCGCCAGCTGGAAGCGCGGACCGTCCTCGTCCGCCCACTGAAAACCATAGATTTCCGGATTGTAGCTTTTCATGACTTCCCAGATTTCCTCGATCGCTTCGCTGAATTTCGAATCATCGAATGGCGGACCCTGAAAAACCATCATTTTGCACGGCGCCAGATCCATGATCGCGTATCCATCCGGAATATCTCCCGCATAATCCGCCGGCACCTCAACCCCTTGGGCATAGAACGACGTATCCGGCCGGCGCAAATTATCCGGCAGCCACATCCCAATGGGTTCATAGATAGCTTCTTTGATGGCGGAGAGCTGTTCCCAGATTGCGCACCCGACTTCTTCGCAGTATTCAAAATAATGGGTTGCTTTGATGCCGCTTTTGAAAATGAGTTTACGGGCGGGACGTTCCACCACTTGGACAAAGACCGTGTTTAACTGAGCATGATCAGACATAGTTCTTTCTCCTTTTTGTTTGGTCAGGTAATAATCGCGGACATAGTCCGGCATAAAAAGCTTAAGGGATACTGTTTCTTTATTCTGACTGTACGATTTCGGCGTGATGCCAAATTCTTTGGAAAAGGCCCGGGTGAATCCTTCATGGGAATCGAAGACGAAGTCGAACGCAACATCAATGATTTTCCGATCTCCGTCCTTCAGCGTAACGGCTGCCTGAGATAACCGCAACGTCCGGATGTATTCAAATGGTGCTTTGCCGGTCATTTCCTTAAACAGTCTCGCCGAATGCCAGGGGGAATACCCCGCCGCCCGCGCCATAGCATGCAGCGTCATTGGTTCGGTCAAATGGTCGTCGATATACTCCTGCATCCGCTGCACGGCTTTAATTTTTTCCCAGCTTTCCATGTTCTCACCTGCCAGATAAAGGATAACAAATAGGTCCGTTCATTTCTTGACTTTACTTGCGATTATGATTGACACCTGCCCTTTCAATCAGCCCTTGCTTAAGATTATACTACGTTATGTCTATCATTTCTCATGGTTGCAGCTAAGCTTCACTTAGATAAATCGGAAAGGATTTGTTTTCCTTATATAAAAAAATCCGCAGACATCATTCTGCGGTTTGTGGTCTGTGGTCTGTGGTCATTCGCGTAGTTTTTGTATACCGGTATGTGATAAACTTGCTTGAGCAGCCGATTAATGCACGTATCACTTATCCTTTATGATACTGGACGCCGAATTTCCCCCTCGGGTATTCCCAATGAATGATACCGCCATTGGGACATAGAATCCTGCACGTCCCGCATTCCAGACAGCCGATGGTGTCCAGAAAAACACCGCCGTTTTCATCGCGGGTATATAATTCTGCGGGACATACCAGCAGACAAGGTTTCTGCACACACTGAACACAGATGGCCTTATCCAATTCGATATGGGGATGACCATCATCAATGGTAAATTTATTCAGACTTAATAGATCACGCGAACTCATAACACGGATCGTCATGATGATTTCACCACCGTCCAGATTGCCTTGGCCGCCTTACGCCAGGAAAAGTGATTCGCCTTCAATGTTTGCTTGGTCAACGTTTTCAAACTTGCCGTACCGGGAGCATCGACAGTATAGATACCCGTCATGAGCGATACAGCCATTTGCGGATACTCCGTGTACAGACTGCTGTTCTGCATTACCTGATGATATTTTTCAACCGCTCTCATTGCCGGTAAGAGGGCTTTTTCAAGTTCACTGACATAAACAGGCCCTGTCTTCCGGCTATCCTGCTCGGAAAGATAGGCGTCAGCAGCAGCGATGCCGCTTAGAATGGCCAGATCCAGGCCTCGAACCGTATACCCCATATTCATGACGAATCCGGCAGCGTCTCCGATGACCAACAATCCGTTCTGATAGGGTTTGGCTATCCTGGCCTTGTAGCCACCTTCCCCAACGAGATGGGCGGCATATTCCACTGTCCGCCCGTCCGTAATCAACGGATAGATTGCCGGATGCATTTTCAGTTCCTGAAATAAACGGTGTGCCGGTTTACCGCATTTCTGAATGTCTTCCGGTGAATAAACCGCTCCCAAGGATATGCTGTCGTTATTGGTATATAGAAATGCTCCGCCCCGGATGCCATCGGTACATCCTAAAATCATCCGGGCAGTTCCTTCGTTTTCTTTCAGGTTAAAACGCTGATTAATAATCTCTGATGGCAGCTCAATGGTTTCTTTGATCCCCAGTCCCATGCTTCCGGCGCGGATATCCCCGATAAGACCGGCTTTTTGGGCCATAAGGGAATTGACGCCATCCGCGGCGATAACCAGGTCGCAAATCATTTTATCGTCTCCGGCGATAACCCCAATAATGTCACCGTTCTCTTTGATTACATCATCAACGCGGATACCGCAGACAATATTGACGCCTGCGCTTTCCGCTTTATTTGCCAACCAGCGATCGAATTTGCTGCGCAGGACGGTATAGGATTGCGGAACGCCATTCTCCGGATTGAACAATGGATCGTGGTAATCCAGCATTATGGACCTGCCGCCAGCCATCACCATGACTTGTTCATGAACGACACACCGTTCCAGGTCGGTGCTCGCTGTCAAACCCGGTTCAAGCTGTTCCAAGGCATAGGAATAAATCCTGCCGCCGGTCATATTTTTGGACCCGGGGAAATCCCCGCGTTCGATCAGCATTACATCTTTTCCTTGTTTGGCCAGGGTATAGGCACAGGCACTTCCCGCCGGTCCGGCTCCTATAATAATGACATCAAAATCTTTGTCAGGTCGCATATGATCTTCCTATCACCTCTATTTTTAGCTATCTAGTACAACGTATTTGAAATAGCCTCTATTAATTCTGTTTTTCCTTTTCCTTGAGTACCTTAAGCAGTGCCGGAACAACGTCATGAAAATCTCCAACGATGCCATAGTCGGACTGGAAAAAGATTGGCGCATTCCGATCGTTATTAATCGCCACCACAACGCGGGAATCCACAATCCCGGCGGTATGTTGGATCTGTCCGGATACCCCGATCCCGATATAGAGATCCGGTTTGATGGTGACCCCGGAGATACCGATGTGCTGGTCGGTTGTAAGAACGTTGATTCTTTCGGCTAAGGTCCGGGTACAGCCAATCTCTGCCGAAAGGGCCTCAGCCAGTTCATTGATGACCGTCATATCCTCATCTTTGGTCAGACCGCATCCCGGACAAACCACGCGTTTGGCAGCCGGCAAATTCGCTAAGCTATGTGGTTTTTCTTTGCGTTCTCTGAGCTTCAGTTTCCATTGCGGTGCGACAAATTCTACCGGAATGACGTCGCACTGCTGCTCTGAATTTGGGGGCAAGGCTTCAAACGTGCCGAAACCAACCGTCGTCAGCAGGATATCGGAAGCCACAGCTTCAAATCGAATGGCACTGCCGCCTAAAATCCGGTGTGCGATCTGAAGTTTTCTTCCTTCAGGCACAAAATTTTTAGCATCGGTAATTACCGTGGTTTCTAGAATGGCACCGAGGCGGCCGGCAATAGCTTTCCCTCTTCGGGTTGCTCCGAGCAAAACGCCGTAAGGCTTGTGGGATTGGATCAAGGCAGCGATGGTCGGGACATAATCCTCCACCATAACCTCTTCAGCAGGCGCCTTTATCCAATAAATCATCTGGGCCCCTGCTGCTGCCGCTTTCGCCACATCCGTTTCCGGACCCGCGACGATTACGGCTGTCCTGCCCCCGGTATACGGCGTTAAGGAGGAGGAGCCTGCGATGAGTTCCGCCATTAAACATGTGTTATCAGAAAAAATCCAAATATCGTGTTGCGTCATCATCCTGCACCTCCTTAAAGTACGTCTTCCTTAACTAAATGATTGATTAACGTCTGTGCGGCCTTTTCCGGTGTGCCGTCGATAAGGATCTGTTTTCGGCCGGCATATTTTGAAGAACGTTTCATCTCCAGCATCAAAAGTATCGGGAACATGATAACGTCTTTAAAATTCATTTGACCGGCGGAACGTGTATTCAGGAAACAGACCCGCGGTTTTGTGTCTTCTGCCAGCCCCAGGGCATGCAGATTCCATTCTGTCACGGGTTTTTTAGCTGCCTTCAGGGTTTCTTTCATAGTAGGTATCCTCGGCATGGCAATATCGGAAGTAACAGACAATGCAGCCGGCAACGGAATATCCAGGATTTCAATCTCATCTTCGAGATGGCGCTGTACGGTGAGGCAGGTTGCACAGCCTTCTGCCAAGGTGATCCCGCTGATCGCATTGATCGTCGGTACCCCCAGTATTTCTCCAAGCTGTAGGCCGGTTTGCTGAAAATACAGATCGGAAGATCCTTCACCGCAAAGCACGAGATCGAAGTCACCGATCTTGCGAATCGCGGCAGCCAGCACTTTGGCTGTCAGGTGGGTATCCGCGTTGGTTAGTCTGCCATCAATGACGAGATAGAGTTCGACTGGGCCACGGGAAAGGACATCTTTCTTGGCATAGGCATCGTTAAGCTGCTGCGGACCAACACTCAAGGCAATGACTCTGCCCCCAGTTTTCTCTGCCAATTTGACAGCGGCTTCAACCGCACGCAAATCATATTCACCAAGGATCCATCGCGCTTTTTCTGTCGACACGGAGCCATCGGCTTTGATTTCTATATCTTCAACGTCTGGTGCATATTTATAACAGACAATGATATTCATCGTTTAAGGACCTCCTTTGAGGCATATGTCAGTACATGAAACTATTTCGTGTTGACAAAAGCGCTTTAGACAGCGGCATTAAGCCGCTGTCTAATTGTTGCTTATGGTTTATGGCTTATTCCGGTTGTGTCGCGGCAGCATTTTTGGCTGCCAGATAGCCAAACGTAAAGCCGCGGGTATGGCTTAGTCCAGGGATATTTTCGGGATAATCGTTAAAGAAGAAGTTACCGGAGGCATTGCCGGCTGCATAGAAACCGGTAATCGGTTTGTATTCACTGTCCAGTACTTCCATCTTGGTATTGATTTTCAATCCGCCCAGGGTCACGAGGATTGCCGCGCCCATTTTGGCTGCATAATAAGGCGGTTTATCAATGGGCTTCAAGTAATATTTTGGCTTGCCGAAGTCGTAATCTATACCGTCTGCGCAGCATTGGTTATAGCGGTCAACGGTTACTTTAAAGGTCTCATACGGTACCTGCATCTTGCGGGCGAGTTCTTCCAGCGTGTTAGCAGATAAAATCGCGCCGGAGCGGATTTTTTCCTCTGTGACTTCTTTGGTCGTGCCATGGAAATCAGAGTAAATGGAATGGGCATTTCCCATGACTTCAACCTTAGCGTCATCACGCCATTTCTCATCCCATACGGAGTATTTCATATGGCCCGGCTTCATAATATCCGAAATACCGATCAACGGCCAGACGATGTCTTCATTGTTGGTGCGTTCGCCGAAAATGTTAATTCCCAGCCAAGGCTGACGGGCGACGCCAACACCGTAATGCAGCGGATTTTCCAGGTGGTAGCCGCCGCCGTCTTCATATAAGACACAGTTCGGGGCTTCATCCATCAAGGCACCGATCCACATTCCCATTTTTTGACCGTCACCGGTATTGCAGTGGTTTTCATACGAAATGCTGGCGGCATAAACGGCCAAACCGGCATATTTCTCCATCATTTCCGGATCCCACTCATAACCGCCGGAACAGAGGATAACCCCTTTGGAGGCATTGAACTGCAGATAATTGCCTTCTTTATCCTTAGCAATGACGCCGGTCACCCGACCCTGACCCTTTCTCAGCAATTGAACAGCGGGAGTTTCAAAGCGCATATCGACACCGCCGAGCATTTTGATCTTATTGACCATCATTTCGACCACCGTCTTCTCGCCGTTCGGATGGAAAAGCAGATCATAAACGACCTGTTTATGGGAACTACCGATGCCGGTGCCGATATCCTTCGGATATTTACGGGCTTCGATCTCAATACCTTGCTCGGTAGCGATATCGCACAGCCAGTCGGCGCACGGGCCGCTCATGTCAACCAGAAGATTGGCTAAACGCTGGTCACCGCGATAGCCGCTGAAAGCCATGATTTCTTTAACGACTTCGTTTCTTCTTTGGGCGATTTCTTCTTTGGTCGCGTTGGGATGATCATCACCCAAAGCCGGACGCAAACGACTGTTAAAACCGAAATTGCCGCGTCCCCGTGCATTCCAGGACGGCGATTTTTCAAGCATCACCACTTTGGCATTGGCTTCTCTGGCTGAGAGCGTTGCTGCCGCACCGGCTACACCACAGCCGATGACAACGATTTCCGTGTTGATAACTTCTTTGATCTGATCATCGGAAATGGGTGCAGGCGGAACTTCAAATGCGTATTTGGGCTCTTTTTCACAACTCAAAATTTTGACACCTACCTCGTTAACAAATTCTTTCTCATAGTTTCATTTTAGCGAAAAAGCAGTGGCATAACTACTGACACTCCGTGTGAATAATCATTGAGAATTACTACACTTTGTACTAGAATAATACTATCTGAATTGTTTTACTTATAGCACATCATTGGGAATTCTTGAATCTTTCATCTGTTACATTCTCCAAATTACATAAAAAACCAACTCAAAGTTTGTACATCATGTACATTATTCTATTATCCATAAACCGTTCCGGCAATGACGCTAATTCGAAAGGAGACGCACTAATCATGGCGATAACACTGCCGATGGTGTTAGACAGAATACCCGGCATTTTACAAGAAAATACAACTCTCTTTAAAAAAAGGAAAACGGACATTCAAGATATTGCACTACTTCATTTGCCTTGCTCGGAGTACTGGGAAAATCGGCTTTATATCCTGGATGAGAATGCTGATTTTAAGCTATTTCTTAATGATGCTCAGGTATTGCCAAGGAACCTCGTATATATAGAGGAAAATCGCTGTTTCTATACCGGGCAAAACATAGCCCATCCTATCTGTTTATCCGAAACGGGTTTCGAACAAACGACCTTGCTGACACAGCTCCAGGATGCGCTGTATTATTACCGGAAGATGATGGATGATCTCTTAACCGCGGTTGGCAATGATGCCGGGCTGCAGTCCCTGACAAATAGGATGGCTTCATATCTCCGTAATCCGATCGCTATTTTTGCCCGGGGTCTCAAATTACTGGCACATTCCCAAAATTATAGAATGACTGAAAAGTTATGGACGGACACAGAGGAAAAGGGTTATTTGGAGGTCGAGGGTCAATTTTCCGAAGGACTAAAGGAACAGGCAAAGATGAGTGAACACAATACGTCACCGTTCATCTTTGCTGCGGATTACATGCCCTATCGGATTGCATCCAAAACCATCGTCAGAGGCTCAAACCAAATCGGGGTTTTTCAGGTGATCGAATATAATACGCCTTTTTCCCAAGGTATCCTCGATATCATGGAAGTGATGAATATCTACCTGTCCATTGAAATCAATAAAAACGAACTGATTAATTTTAATCACGGCATTTTGCATGGGCAGCTGTTTATCGACTTATTGGAAAGGAAAATTGACAGCCTTCAGACGTTAAAAAGTCAAGGCAAATACCACGGCTGGCTGTTCGCCAAATATACGTTTGTCATGGTGATTAAGCCCATCTCACGCTTTCTGGTGGATGAACAACTGGCTAAAATCCGTAACCAGCTCAATGTGATCCTGCCCTTCGGCAACTGTCTTGTTTATGACAAAGGGATTGTCGTCATTGTCATCCGTTCTTCCGAAATGCCTTATCCCAGCGAAACGGAAGCACAGCTGTTGTCTCTGCTCTCCGAATGGCATCTTTGCTGCGGATTAAGCCGATATTCCACCAATTTGCTTGATGTTGCGCTGTTATACGAGCAAAGCCTACAGGCAATTAAGTTTGGGCTAACTCAAAACTCCGGTAATTATATTTATGATTACTGCCAATTTGCGCTCTATGACTTTTTGGACAGCTGTGTAGCCAACGACAAAATTAGCGCGTATTATCACCCGGCGCTTAAAATCCTGGGAGACTACGACAGCAAGCATCGCAGCGCCTTGCTCGCGACACTCCGCACGTATATCCAAAACCACAATAATCAAATGTCCACTGCCAAGAAGCTGTTCATCAGCCGCAGTTCCCTACTCTACCGGCTCCATAAAATCGAAAAAATGGCCGCCATCGATTTTGATGATCCAAATACGGTATTTCACCTGTTGCTGTCCTTTATGCTTCAGGAATATGCTGGCGTTGAGTCATGAGCGACTTGGGGTTTTTTTTATTATTATATCTTCTCTATTCCTCATCCACTTTTTTTCTTCCTGACTGACAGGCGTTGTCGTCAACGAGCTCTTTAGAAAATTCTACGGAAAGTTCCGTGGGAAATGATTTCTCAGACCGGCCTTTGCTCGCAGTTCGGTTCGTTTGTAACCCTTGGCTTCGCATCACGATCATCGCAAAAACAGAAGTCACGGCAGTCAGAATAAGTCCTGCGACGAGGCCTGTTCCCTGTCCCGGTATTAATGGCATGCTGATAATAATCAGGATTAAGCTCACTAAAACGATCCAGCTTGAGTACGGATATCCGGGCATCTGACACTTGCCCGACGGCGGGCAGCCGTGTTTCTTCCGAAAGCGCAAGTGTGTCGCCATGATGACAGCATAGGTGAAGAGCAGGGCAAACCCGCCGGAACTGATCAGAAATAAATAGACTCTGGGGAACAGCAAACCGATACCCAGTCCGGTAAGCATAGTCGCTCCTGAAAACAAAATGCCACGGTAGGGGACGTTGCCTCGGTCTTTTAGAACAGCGGGCGCCTGCCCTTCCGCTGCCAGAGACCGCATCATTCTGCCCAGTCCGAACATCGCAGCCAACATTGTGGAGAGAATGGCCGTGATGAGGACTAAATTCAGAACACTGCCCGCCCAGGTGATTCCCCATCGGTTAAGAGCGGCGACCATCGGACTGAATTCTTCACTTAGACTGGCAGTAGGTACCAGCGGCAAAAGTACTGTCATTGAAACAACATATAAACCCACCAGAATGACGACCGTTCGAAAAATGGCTTTCGGAACCGTCACGGCAGGGTTATCCGTTTCCGATGCAGCGAGTCCGATGATTTCAAAACCCGCATAGGAAAAGATGACAATCAGCATACTGCCTGCGATTCCTTTAAGGCCCGATGCCATGAAAGGTTCCCGAGCCAATTCCCCAGCGCCTATCCCGTGACCGTTGGCAAATAGCCCCAGGATCAAAAGTAAAGCAACAAGGATAAATGATGCCAGCGCTAACAGCTTAATGGCAGCAAGACCGCTCTCCAGCTTACTTAATTTATCCGCTCCGAGTAAATTTAGCAGTGTAACCCCTACGATAACAAAACTCCCCAGCAAGGCGACGGATAGGGCGGGGTACCATTCACGGACCAGGATCGACACAGCAGCAGCCTCACTGGACATCGCTAAAACCATTCCGATCCAATAGACCCATCCGACGACAAATCCCGCACTTGGGCCAAATGCTTGCGCCGCAAAGGTGCGGAAGGAGCCGACATCGGGATTGGCAACTGTCATCTCAGACAGGGCGAAGAGGGTAAAATAGACAATGATTCCTCCCAGAATAAACGCGATAATAATAGAAGGGCCGGCCGCATTAATGGCTACCGAGGATCCCAGAAAAAATGAACCGCCGATGACTGTTCCCAAGGCCAGCATCGTGAGCTGCCAGGCGGATAATCCATGCGCTTGTTTTTTCATAATACCGTCTCCATGCTCTAAGTAATGGGTGTTAACTTATTATCTCTTGAAACGCTGAAATCCATTCGAAAACGAGCGCATGGCTGCCAATAACTCTTTTTAATTCCATTCCTCTTGATATTACCGCGTAAAATTCACCTATAAACAGAATTGTTCCTGTTGTATCATCCGCAATGATGAACAGAAATGACCGGATGCAATGAAAACCGTAATGAAAGGAAATAGACCGCACCCGAAAGGATTACGGTCTATTTTCTATACCATGACCGCACTGAAGCGGTTCAGGTCATTATTGTAAGTATCCGATTAAACTTAATAGCACTAAGGTGTCACTGTTAATTTCACCGTATTCTTACACCATTTGTTCGAGGGCTGCTCTTTTAAGATAGTCATCAGCGGGCCGCTGTTTCCTAAAGCCTCACCGTCCCGATTATATGCAAGTATACTGCCTTCCGCATTGATCATATCCGGTGTGTACTCGCAGGCATAATCATCTGAAGCGACAGCGGAAACCTTGGTGTACGCCTTCACTCCAGCTGCTTCCAGAACTTTTGCCAGCGGGATTCCGGTGTATTCGTATTCCTGCTCCGATCCGTCTTTTTTCTTCATTGTCGCCTTCAAAGTGACTGCCGGAATGGCTCCCAATTCTTTTTCGGTCAGGGTCACTGTAGCGGATCCGTTAACAACATCGATGGTACAGGCGGGAACACTGCTTCCGGCAGTATCTGCCGGAGCCTGATTATTGTTCTGGGGCGCGTTGGCATTCGCATCCTGTTTAGCACCGGATGAACAGCCTGTCAGAACCAGTGCCAAAGAGAGCATAAGAACCGGTACAATAAGTAACTTTTTTGATACCTTGAACATTTCTTTCTCCTCCAAAAAATTATTTTTCTATTTTATTTGGACGAAATCATCCAAAATAAAATGACAATAAGAATAAAATTACAACAAGTATTCCCAGCAAAGCGATAACGGCATCTTTCCGGGTGAACAGCAGCGGGGTTAAAAATGTGCGTTTTGGATAAAGGCCAAATGCCCTGCCGTCCATGGACATACTCAGGGTATCTACCCGATGAATCGTCGTTGCCAGCAAGGGAACTAAAAGATAACGCAGCATGTTCATCAACCGTGTCCAAGAAAAGCCGTCATAACGGACACCTTTTAAGCGGACAGCCAAGCGGATCTGACGGAAATCATCCTGGTATCCCGGAATAAAACGCAGTGCGGTAATCAGCATGAATCCCCAGCGATAAGGAAGTCCGGCTTGAATCAAGCCCTGAACCAGCTTCATCGGATCGGTCGTGGCCACAAAAAGGAAACTGAGGCCGATGAGGTTTAGAAAACGCATTGCCAGCGCCAAGCCTTGCCCTAACCCCTCCGACCAGATCCCGAACTGCCATGGCCCAAGTCTGAACTGCCATAGCGGTGCCCCTTGCTGGCGGAAAAGAATTTGGATAAGCAAGATAAACGCAGCAAAAAACAGAATGAACCGCAGTTTCCGGAGCCAATACCCCAAGCCTAAACCGGAAGAAATATACCCCATAAGCAATATCCCAAGCAGTACAGCCCCTCGCGCCGCTTCGGCACTGATCAGCACCAGGCTGGCAAAAGCAAGCAAGAAACCTACTTTAACCAATGGATGAAGCTCCTGGATCCAGGAACTCCCCGGTATGAACTTCAGACCGGCCAAATCATCAAATTCCAATAGTTTATTAAAGAAAGACCGCGATTTCATGGCAGGTAAGCCTCCAAGCCGTTCTCTTTCAACCATGCAAACACATCCCCCGGCGGCGCATCACAGCCAACCCGGCCTTGGTCGATAAACAGCAGGCGATGACAATAACGGGCAACCACTTCCGGGTGATGACAGACCATCAGGACGGATCCGCCCCGCTGGCAATGGCTGTATAAGTGCGCCATTAAAAGATCGAGATGGGCGGCATCCTGACCGGCCAGCGGCTCATCAAGCAAGAGCAAAGACGGTTCATAAGCTAATACCGACACGGCGCAAAGCCGTTTCTTTTCCCCCATACTAAGCAGGAAAGGCGAGTTGTCCCGAACCATCGCCAGAGAAAATTCCTCAATCAGTTTCTCCGTAGCCGGCTGAAAATTCATTGCAGGTTTAAGCATTTGGGCCGCCAATATGGCTTCTTGCCATACGGTCCGCTCTAAGATCTGGTGCCCGGGATTTTGCAGAACCATGCCGATATCCCGGACTCGGGACTGGATATCCGCTGCCGTTATATCCTGCCCGCGATAAAAAATCTTGCCTTGGTCCGGCCGGCAATATCCTAACAGGGACAAAAACAGCGTTGTTTTGCCGCTGCCATTTGCACCCATCACCGCCGTAATCTCACCCGGCGCCAGCTGAAACGTGATATCATCCAGAACAAGCCGGCCTCCCCGCCGTACGGTCATTCCCTGAACACACAGCAGTGGGTCGGCTGCTATCGGGATATCTGTATGGTCGGCTTCTGTCTTTGCACCACGATTGCGGGCTTTGTCAAACTTCACTTTAGCCTGCAACGAATTGCTCAACGTGTTATCCAGCATGTCGCGATATACCGGGTTGACCTCCGAAGGGGTGCCGTCTGCCGCGATGCGCCCCTCATGGATAATCAGCATCCGATCAGCCATCGCGATAAACGGTTCTATCCGATGTTCGACCACGATCACGGTATAGCCGAATTGTTTAACTAACGTTATCAGACTGGCCGTCAAACCGGCTATGCCATCCGGATCAAGATTGGCCGTTGGTTCATCCAGCACCAAAATCCTGGGCTGCATGGCTAAGATGCAAGCCAGAGCGACGCGCTGTTTCTCTCCTCCCGATAAGCCGGCTACTTCGCGGTCCCGAAGGTGTTTGATATTCACAATACCGCATACGTCATCCAGCCTTGCTTGGATTTCAGCAGCCGCAAGGCGCAGGTTTTCCAAGCCAAAGGCGACTTCCTGGCGCACTGTAAATGTACATAATTGGGCATCGGGGTCCTGCTGGACCAGCCCGGCTATCCCGGCGATTTTCTCCGGAGGGGTACTCTTGGTATTTTGGCCGTCAACCAGGACATCGCCTTCCATGTCTCCCGGCCAGCCGTAAGGAATAAACCCGCAAAGGGTATAAGCGAGGGTGGATTTGCCGCAGCCGCTAAGCCCGGTAACGAGGACAAAAGAACCCTCCGCAATGGTTAAATTTATGTTGCTTAGAGCCGGGTGGCTTTTTCCCGCATAGGTAAAGGAAAAATCCCGCAGTTCGATCATATTCTGTTTCATTGAAGGACAAACCGGCTTACTTTTTGGGCCCAGTAACCACCTTCGTAATTCGCGGCAATTATCCGCAGCGTGGTTTCTTTCCCTTTATTTTCTGTGAGCAGCATTTTGTCGTCGTTCATGACTTTAGCCAGATCAAACGTCACCTCATAGCCGTCGGTGGCAATAACCTTTAATTCTTTCGCCTCAGGCAAGGGCCGGGCATCCTTAAGAATAATCCGGACTGGCACACCGGTATAATCCTGCTCCGGTATATGGGTAACCTTGCCGTTGAGGGCTGCGCTGATTGTTACCTCCTCGCTGGCATACGCTTTTAATCCTGTCTTCATCGGCTGTTCGACTTTTCCTTCGATGCTCAGTACAACACCCTGCCACGGCAGCTGATAAATATTTTTATAGTAATATATTGCACCGCCTGTAAAAGACAAAAGAATGATAACCGCTAAACCAAGGGACATCCCAGTGAGGATTTTTTTCTTTGGGGAAACCGTTCGCTCTTTTTCTACCGCAAGCCGTCCCGGCCGCAGTGTCGTTAATAAGGCGAGGGATTGATGCGTCAAATAGCCACCGAAAATCGCCCCAGAAACTAGTGCAGCCAGGCAGATCAAACCGATATAGACAAAGGAGGCACCTGAAAAATACAGAATTTGAAAAACAATCACATTGGATACAGATGCTAAAGCACCGGCAATCACCAATGTGGGTAAATTAATCGTTTGTTTGCTTAAGAATATTATTATTTCAATAATTAACCCCTCAATAACGCAAACGAGGACGATGGGTAGTCCATGCGGGCTGCCGGTAAAAAACTCAACCAATCCTTTAATCAGACCGGCGGCGGCTGCGGCCCCGCGTTTACGGATCAGGCAGGGAACCATTAACAACCAGAAAACATGGAGTCCGGCGATAAACTGCCCGGCTCCGAAAGGAACTCCGACCAGGCGATTCAAGATATTGCCGATATAACTGATATATGTACTCAGAACGCCGCCCAAGCCGCTGATCACAGCGATCATCAGGATATCCCTGCTTCTGCTCTTATAAGTTGTTTGCAGTGGGGGTTGCTCCACCTTATGCTGAGGCGTCTCCATTATTTAACCTCCATTCTTACGACATACCTTGCCCACCGGGCTCCGGCAGACGCGTAAGTATCCCAACCTTCACCCGGGGCGGACGTAGCGGAACAATCCGCATTATCATAAAGTCCATCGGCAGTTAAGAATACGATACGATAACCGTCCTGCCACTCGGGCGGCTGGCTGCCATTCCATTGGGTAGCCAGAATCATTTCCCCTTGTGCTTCCTGCCAACCGGCTTTTTCCGGATAGACATTACCGTAAGAATACGTCTGTTGGTAGCCGTCGACAGAGGTTATCACCAGTGTATTGTTTTCCGTCATACCGCCTACTTTTTCAAGAAGAGCTCGGATCGGGATCCCCGCATACGTTCCGGCGCCGCCGATATTGCCGTACTGGTTTTGGAAAGAAGCTTTCCCTTCAACCTCGGAAGCGGCAAATAAACCGTCGAAATCTTTGGCTTGCAACACCATGGAACCCGTGGCTCCTGTAACCGTTAGAATATCTCGCCTCGCCGGCGGATCAAAACGGTTGACTTTAATCGCCAGGGATGTGTTTTCGCTGTTAGCAGTGTTATTGGTGTTATTGGCGTTATCGGCGCTGACCAACAGCCAGTGATGGTAACCGCCTGCACCCGGCTCAGCATAGAGGTTGGCCCCGCCGCCCCCGCTGGTAATCAACGGCACGCCGTACTGACTGTACTGGTTAAACAGATGGATATGCCCGTTCATCACCGCCTCAATGTTTTGCTTGTGAAGTTGTACCATTGTTAGAAACGTTTTTGCAGCAGCCGCATCGGTCAGGGCATGGTCTTCTTTTGCGCCGCGGGGATCCACAGCAGGGATATGCATAAAAATCATCACTTTTGATTGCTGGGACAGTATACCATTGAGGTAAGCAAATTGTTCCTGAGACACCGTACCCACGGAATCATCAATGAAAACCAGGGTTTTACCTCCCCATTCAAAATCGTAATGCGCCGGAGCCAGCAATTTCTCATAGAGGGAGGTTCCGCCGCCTTTGATGTCATGATTGCCCGGAACCGTATAAATCGGGCAAAATAATTGCTGTGCAGTTTGGAGAAAGGCCTTATATTCATCCTCCGTGCCGCTGGCGGTCATGTCGCCAAGATGAACAACAAAATCCGGCTGCACACGGTTGATCTGTTTGATTGCCCCTTGGAAAGATTCATTGTTGCCCTGGGTATCGCCGATCACAGCAAAAGAACCTGCTGTTCCCCACGCCGCAGCGGGCTGAAGCAGGAGTTTCCCTTGCAAACCCTTGGGGATAGCGACCGTAATTTTTGTGGAAAGCGGCTGTTGGATTTGGACACCGGCTTGCGAAAGGTCGACTGTTCCATGTTCCCCTGTCAAGGAACCCTGCATCTGCTCAGCCGGAACATTGCTGATTTCAATCCGGCATTTTTGCCTGCTGCTAAGGTCAAACGCAATCACCGGTTGCCAAGCACGGTATACATAGACAGGTATTCCGTCGTCAGCAGGTAATGCTGACTGCAGGACTGCCCCTTTGACTTGGGGCGCACGCTCAGAGAGTGAAGACTGGGTAGCTGTTGTACTGCAGCCGAATACAACAAGACAGCATAATCCAATCAACAACGTTGTTAACAATCTTACTTTTCTCATGGGACTCTTCTTCCAAACTGTTTCTAATTGATTATTCTCACTATTTCCCCATACGCATTAATATCCGTACTCATTGCGATATTTTTGGCAGATTCAACAATTTCACCTGCTCGACTTGTTTCATGATGATTGGAGCCTTGTCTGCATTTTGGGCATCGATCAGAACCAAGGGCGCTTCGCCGTCGCCGAGAATACTGGTGTTTTTCTTATACGCCAGAATAATCTTTTCGTTATAAGACACATCTTGAGATGTATACTCCAGGATTTTCCCGTCTTTGGTGATGACCTGAACCGTATAGCCGGAGCGTACAATATCGCGATTCACCGAATAATGCCCGTCGACTTTTTCTCCGCCGTCCACAACCGCGACCATCATCCACAGACCCAAGCCCTCATAAACATCCGCCCCGCCATTACTCTTGGGGATTTCAATGGTCTGAACAGGATGCGGTGTTTCGGTGCAACTGGCGGCACTTTCATAGGTCGCCCTGTCAATTGTTTTCTCTTCATAACCACTAAGTTTTATCATCCAATCAGCCACGCCTGCTTTGATATTAATGGTATCCACCATTTTCACCCAGAGATGGCCGTCACTGATCGGATTGTCCTGGCCAACATAACATAAACGCGGCATCCCTTCACCCACCTCCGGGTCGCTGCAGGTGATACCCACGATGGCATCTAATTGCCGAACGGTGCCGTTTTTACCGTCTTCCTGGTAGGTCATGATATTCCCGGTAGCTTGCATATAGTCCAAGGTCATGGTGTAGCCGTCGGAAGCAACAAATTCAAACGCATCCGATGGTGCCAATTCGATTCCGGCTGCTTTAAAGACGTCGGATAGTTTCGGTCCGCTGATTTCAGCCGGGCCGACCAACGCACCCGTTGATTTTTTGAATGTTGCAGTTCCTTTAAACTGAGTCAGGCTCTTCAGATCCACCGTCTTCGCGTTGCCGTTGGTGTCAACGATTTTTATGGTTGTACTTTGCGCTGTCTGGCCCTGATCGGAATTGCCTGCTGTTGCTGTTTGGTCCGTGCCTTTGCTGCACCCAGCGAAAGCAAGCACCATAATCAGAAGACCTGTTAACATAAACCGGATCCAGCCCCTGAAATTCTTTTCTTTTTTCATTTTTCTCCCCCTTAGTTATGTAAATATATCAATCCTTCTGCAAGGATTGTTCATTAGCATCATGGTTCAAACTACTATCAATCACTCAGATTACTACAATTAATAAACTGATCAATACAACAACAACCTGATCAATCCTACTTCAATTATTTTGTGATTAAACAAACTTATTTAATTCTAATAATAACAAATTCTATTATGTTTTCATACCTTTTTCTACCACTGGTTTAAGGAAAGTTGGTATAATGAAGAGGATTGGAGGTTGACTTGAATTCATGCATATCTTTCTTACCGGTGAAATCCAAGTAGGAAAAAGCACAGTAATAACAAAGACACTTTCGCTGCTAAACATAACCCCAGGAGGGTTCAAAACTTACTTTGGGCCTGACAGAGGGGCAAAAAGCAGGCTGCTCTATATGAATGCCGCGGACAAACCACCCGTTTATCATGAAGGAAATGCCATAGCCCGTATGGTTCGGGAAGAAAAACCGGTCATTCTGTTGGAGAAATTTGACGTTTACGGCGCGGAATTACTCCGTTCGTCCATGTCCAATGCCCGTTTGATTTTAATGGATGAATGCGGAAATCTGGAGAAGTCTGCCCATATCTTTCAACGTGAAATATTTCGGTGCCTGGACGGGGATATTCCGGTTTTCGGTGTCGTTAAACAGGACAGTTATGGCTGGACAGACGGTATAAGAAACCATCCCAAGGTCTGTCTGTATACCGTGACAAAAGAGAATCGTGACTCGCTGCCTTTATTGCTTGCTGAGCAATTTGCGAATTCTATTTAATGTAATGATAAAGCAAATGATTTGGAGCAAACGTTTTTTAAATATGACGGATAAAAAAACAAACATAACCCTCGTCATGCTTGTTTATCTGGCAGGCGTTTTTATCGGCGCGCTTGATACCGGAATTGTTACACCCGCCAGAACGATTATTCAAAATAACCTGTTTGTTGAAGAAAAACTGGGGATTTGGCTGATCACACTCTATACGCTGGCCTATGCCGCAAGCATTCCACTTATGGGCAAGTTGGCGGATCTATTCGGCCGTAAGGTTGTTTACCTCACCAGTATCTTCATATTCGGCTTGGGTTCCTTATTTTGCGGTTTGGCCCAGGGGTTGGGCAGTTTTACCGTATTGCTCTTAGCACGCGTTATCCAGGCTATCGGCGGCGGGGGAATTATTCCGCTGGCGACGGCCGAATTTGGGACCTCCATTCCGCTGGAAAAACGCGGCTTAGCGCTGGGACTTGTCGGCGGGGTTTACGGAATCGCCAACATCCTGGGGGCTTCAGCCGGCAGTGCGATTCTCAGCAGCTTCGGCCCGGACAACTGGCCATTAATTTTTTATATTAACTTGCCGATTACGGCTTTGATCCTGATTATCGGGGTTATCTGCCTGCCCAATACCAAGCCTGCGGGAGCAAAAAACATCGATATCTTGGGGATTTCGATTTTAACACTCATGATTCTGGCACTTCTATATGGTTTAAAGAATATCGATTTTCTGCATTTCACAACTTCGGCGCAACGGTTTTCGGTCTATCCGTTTTTGACCGTTTTTATTTTACTCTTGCCTCTGTTTATTTGGACGGAAAAGAAAGCCGCGGATCCGATACTTAATATTTCTTATTTTTCGAATAGGAAAATTGCCATCACCTTTACGCTGGCCTTTATTACCGGCTTTTTGATGATGGGAATGATCTTTGTACCGCAATTTTCCGAAAATGCACTGAAGATGGCTCCGGGCACCGGCGGTTACTTTGTTATTATTCTTGGCTTATTTGCAGGCATTGGCGCTCCCGTCTCCGGTAAATTGATCGATCATTATGGTCCGAGGGTAATTCTTGCCTGCGGGTTTGTACTCTCCATTGCCGGATCTCTTTTTTTAGTTTTCGCCACGGCGAATCACCCCAGTCTGTGGCGTGTCATTCTCTGTCTGGTTCTCATGGGTTTAGGAACAGGCTTCACAATGGGAACACCATTAAATTATATGATGCTGGAAAATACCACAAAAAACGATGCCAACTCCGCTCTCGCCGCTCTCTCGCTGGTGCGTACCATCGGCACAACCATCGCTCCCGCAATTATGGTCGCCTTTCTCGCGCAAGCCGGCTTGAACGTTCAAGCCAACGTCAGAGACCTGCTGCCTCGGGAAATTACTTTACCACCGTTGCCCTATGCTACGGAGTTAACAACAACCATTGACCGTTTGAGAAGTGACCCCTCAACCAAACGGTATGTCGCTACGGTCTACATGCCGGACCTGTCTTTCCTGCAAACAATTGATATGGATATGAGCAGTGACAGTCCAATTGCTATTCCCGCCGACGTGTTAGATCGGCTGAAAGCTTCGGACGTAACCACCATCACTGCCAACTGTAAACGTGTTGCCCGCAGCCTGTTCTTCCAAACAACGCCCGAACTGGTTGATCGGATTGAGCACGGGATGCAGATTGGCATTGAGGAATTGAATATAAGCATTGCGGAAATCAATCAAAGCCCCACAACGGAATTGACAATTTCCGTCAGGAACACGCTGCAGGACACCATCGACAAAATGATTGTCCTGCGGCAAGCCATTCCCGGTGCATTTAACGCGGCGGGCGATAATTATTTGTCGTTGATAGACCAAAACAAAGGAAGGATTGAACAGGAGTATCAAAGGTTAATGATGATTGGATTTAAGCGTCTCTACCTTTCGGTTTCCATTGCTTCCTTATTAGGGCTGATTTTTCTGGCCTTTTATCGGAATTAGAAAAAAGACGTTGCCTTTTCTTTATTTCAGGGTGCACATGAATGAATTCTCAGTCCAACGCCTGTACAGGCAATTAAAGCAGCTTCGAGCGTTATCGTTTATATCTACTGTTTCTTCCGGCACATCCGCTTTATACTTCGGGCAGGCTTCTATACTTGCCCGATCATCTCCAAACTGTCTCATTTCATTTTTAGCCAGGGTCACCCATTCATTTTGGGAATTAAGTGCTACCAGAAGGACCGGCTTGCCATCATGTAAAACCGGTTTGGCTTTCCATTTGATTTGTACGTTTTTATCAGGATCTAACGACTGCATATCTATGGTACAAACAGCAAAAATAAGTTCTTCCTGCAGGAGCTGCTCTACGGTGTAGCTCTCCCCTTTGATTAAGGTCTCAATCCCGCCTTTGACTTCGCCGTCATTGCCGTTTAAGCGTAAGCCCACACCGGCTAAGGCCCCAATGATGCCTTCACCACTGCCGCCTTTCTCCTCAAGAAACACACCGGTCTCACTGGCAATCTTGTACGCCTGATCTTTGCTTAACACTTCCCATTTAGCCCGAAAACCGAATTCTATTAGAGCGCGCGGGTTTTTTATGGTTTCCAGAGCGGCGATACAGATGCCGGGGTCGGAGTCAGGAACGCTTTCAGCTCCAAGATAATCAGCCAGAGTTCCTTTCAGCTGGTCAAAGTATCGATCTCCAATTTCCGCATCAAAACACATCGAGCTATTATGAGACGTATAGGGTACATCCGGATGGAGAATAAGCTGGTGCCTAGAAATAATTCCGCATTTTCCCCAGCCATTTTGTTCGATAATCCCCGTCATTTCGGAGGCAATCGAACCGGTGCCTTTGGATTCCAGATTATCGGTATCGTCAATACATATAAGCAATTTCATAATTATCCCCTTATTTTCCCGTTCCGCCCGCCAGGTTGGAACTACCTTTAATGTCCTTATATTCCCTGCCCTCCAAAATCTTGGTTACCTGGGCATCAGACAGTTCATAATGAAAATAGTTTTTATAGAAGTCTTTGGTTTCCGTGCAGATATCAATATCGGCAAACAAATCAGGATATATGGTTTTAGCTATCCACAGCATGGCTAGCGGGCTTTCAATCGAAGTAGGATGCCCCCACCGAGAAACACCCAGTGGCATCAGGTAAATGTGCTTTTCTTTATAGGCTTTGAGATTATGGAGCTGGGTGCTTTTATTGATATAATCCAACACGTCGCCGCCGTTGATGAGAATATACTCGGGGTTGGCTTCCAGCAATTCCTCAAGGGCAATATAGTGTTTATCAATGCTTAGTTGGGTAGTTTTAGCTCCTTGCGGACCCTGAAAAGCAATGTTCTTTACACCACACTTGTCTAAAATATCTGCGGAAAGGGTATTAACCGCATCGGTTCTCAGCAGCTCGTTAATGGCATGATAGACTGTTTTCTTCTCACTGTCGGGTATATCTTTGATCCGGGAATTCACCAGTTCAACCACTGACTGATAATACTTATTGTAGTCCGCTGCTTCTTTCTCCCTGTCGGCAATAGTGCCAAGCATTTCCATAGTCTTCTTCTGCTGCTCGATATTGTCATAGGCAATAGTAACCACCGGTATACCCAGGTTCGTCAGTTTCTTAACAGTCGCTTCGTCCGTAGTGACTTCAGGATTTGCGATCAACACCTCCGGCCTAGGCTGTTTAACAACTTCTTCAATATTCAGGACATTATTGCCTTTGACAATTCTGGCTTTGGAAATTTGGGGATATATCTGACAGAATAAATAATCTCTGGTGTTTCCATCAGGAATCGTTACGATCTTATCAACATCGCCATATATAGCGAAGATATGCGTAGCGACTGCAAAAAGACTGCCGATATAAGCTGGGTTCTGCTTCACTTTCACTTTGTTGCCATAATAGTCCGTAACAATGATATATCCTTGTTCCGGCGTCAGATCATTCGATTTAGCGGCTCCTTCCACAGGTGCTTTTGATTGAGAACATCCGGTCAATGAGGCTGATACCAAAAACAAAAAGGCGAGTAATAGTGCTGCAATTTTTCTATTTATACGTTTCTTGTTTGTGTTCGTGCTCATTCCATTCCCCTCCTGCGCAGAAATCGATAGGAACAACAAAATTAAGTACCTTGTCCCCTTCACTATCTCTAAAATTTTTAGTCCTAATTTTAAAAATCTTAGCCATGTTTTCCTGGTTTAACACTTCCGACGGAATGCCTAACGCTTCAAATGCTCCATTTTCCATCAGCGCAACCCTGGTTGGGAGGCCTAAGCTTTCAAAAAAATAAGCATGATTGGGGAAGTGGGTAGCCATAATCACCGAAATGTTTTTTTCTTTGGTGATCTTAGCGATATATCTGATCACATTGAGTTCATGGCGAAAGTCCAGATGGGAAGTCGGCTCATCAAAAATAATCAGCTCGGCATTTTGGGCAATAGCCCTGGCAATTTTCACAAGCTGGGCTTCTCCGCCGCTCAATTTGGTATAAACACGGTCTCTGAAATTATACATACCGACGCTGTCCAGCGCGTTTTTTGCAATCGCAAGATCCTCCGGACCAGGAGATGAAAACATGCCTGTATAGGCAGTCCTGCCCATTAAAACGATTTCCAGCACGGTATAGGGAAACGTCCGGTCGCTCTTCTGGGATACGTAAGCAATCTTTTGCGCTTTCTGGGGCGGGGACATCGCTGTAAGGTTCCGGCCGTCAATGGTTATGTTTCCTTCCTCCGGTTTGTTCAGCCCAAGTATACAGTCGAGCATGGTTGTTTTACCACAGCCGTTTGGACCAAAGACACAAAAAACCTCACCTTGTTCCACAGTGAAATTAATTCCGTTCAGAATTTTCTTATCATGATAGCGAAAGTGAAGATTTTCAACCTGTAAAGTATCCATTACCAGCTGCCGCCTCCCTTAGTCCTTTTTAGTATAAGGATAAAAAACGGCCCACCGATCAAAGCGGTCAATACACCCAGAGGGATCTCAGTGCTTACTATGCTGCGGGCTATTAGATCGACAATTAATAGGAAACAGCCGCCTGCCGAAATACAGACAGGCAGTAAAACGCGGTTATCATTACCTACCAGCATTCTAACGATATGGGGAATAATCAATCCGACCCAGCCAATGGTACCGCTGACGCAGACTGCTCCGGCCGTGGCAATTGCTGTGCAAATAATGATAATTGCCCGGCATATTCCCGTATTCACACCCAAAGTACTTGCTTCTTTATCCCCTAAAGAAAGGACATTGATCCTCCAGCGAATCAGGACAATTCCTGCCACCCCGATGATAATCGGTATAAGGGCAAAGGACATATCGCTAAAATTAGCCCTCGCCAGGCTGCCCATGAGCCAAAAAGTAATAGTAGGCAGCTGCTCCATCGGATCGGCCACGAACTTCATAAAAGATATTAAGGCGCTAAAGATCGCCGATATGACCACGCCGCCCAAAACAAGGGTCACGGTTGGGGCAGAATCATAGATTTTTCCTGCAAAGTAACTCAAAAGCACTGCCAGGATTCCAAAGCAGAAGGCTAAAACATAGGTCATATAAAAGTTATGAAAGATGATAATTCCCAGGCAGGCACCAAAACCCGAACCAGCACTGACCCCGAGCATACCGGAGTCAACCAGCGGGTTCCGAAACATTCCCTGCAGAGCGCCCCCGCTGATGGAGAGTGCTCCGCCGACGATAAAAGCCAACAACGCCCTAGGCAGCCTGATATCATATATTAATGAATATTCTATAGCGCGGTCTAAATCTGAATTCCAATTCTGCCCTTGAATTAATATCGACAGTATATCGCTGAAACTCAGATCATACCTGCCGACAAACAGAGAAAACAGAATTAAAACCACCGGCAGGACGAAACAAGCGATAGCCAGAATTCTTTTCTGATAGTTCTTACTTAACATTTTTGTTCCGATGATTGATATAGAGAATAATTGCCGCTGCAATAATGACAATAGCACCAACGCCAACAATCCACCACACCAATGGATTATTGCCTGCCGGCGCAGAACTGCCGCTTGCTTGGGGGGAAGCACCAGCTTGTGTAGATGGGACATAGCCCTTTGTGGAGAAAGTATATGTTACTTCTTTCCCCAGCTTCTCACCGCTTTTTGATGTAACATCCGGACTTATAGTAATGGTATATTGTTCAGCATCCTTGAGCTCAATAGGTTTAATTACAATGTCATTCCGTTTATCCCTTTCAAGCTGGTCGTCATACGTGATAACTTCAATGGTAACCGGCTGACCTTTAGAATCAGTCATGGAGAAACAATTTTTATTGTTTTCTGCTACCGTTATATTCGCAATGTTTTTGCTAAAAACAAATTTAATTTCCTTATTTAGCGGCACATCCTTTTCCCCGTCTGTTATTGTAGCTGAGGAAATCTCTAACGGTGTTTTCTCTTCACCTGCAGCCAGAATCGCCAAAGGAGACATAACCAATAATAAGGTCATAATAAAAAAAATAACGATTGAATTTTTGTTCATTCTCTTTCACCCTTTTTTTGTGTTATTTATAGCTAGAGCGAGGTTGCTATTTATTTAGTTTTAATCATATATGTTTGATTTATTATAATTTAGTATTATTATAATTGAATATAGTTATGATAGCATATGACTGTTTGACCAACAAGAGGTTACGAGAGAAAGGTTATTCCAATAAAATATCCAGCATCTTCTTCGGGTTATTTAAGAAGGAGCGCGTGATTTGATAGTGCTCTGTCTCTTCATAGCCTACCTGTTCAATTCCGTCTCGAATCTGATAGATCAAAGCATCCGGGTAGGCCATGATGATCGGGGAATGTGTGGCAATGATAAACTGAGACCCTTCGTTGATCAGTTCATGCATTCTTGTCAGCAGTGACATCTGCCGCGAAGGGGATAACGCCGCCTCCGGTTCATCGAGTATATAGATACTCTCCCGAGAAAACCTATTTTGAAAGACCGCGAAAAAAGACTCGCCGTGGGACTGTTCATGCAACGACCTTCCGCCATAGGCATCCTCCAGCATTAAATCTTCCACATTGGACGCAAAGTTATAAAAGCTCTCCGCTCTGAAGAAAAAACCATCTCTGGGTTTTTTGGCTCCTTTGACAATTTTAATATAGTGATTCAAGTCGGAATGCGTCACTCTGGAAGCGAAATTGAAATTCTTTGTTCCGCCTTCCGCATTAAACCCGAACGCCACCGCGATCGATTCTAAAATGGTTGATTTTCCTGAACCGTTCTCTCCGACGATGAAGGTGACTTTGGGGTGGAAAGACAATCGGTCTAAGTTTTTGATGGCAGGTAAATCAAAGGGGTATTCTGTAAAGGACGGAACCTGCTCCCGGTCTAATTCAATATAGCGTATGTATTGGGTAAGGTTGTCGCTTTCGCTTTGTGGCAGTAATTTCATCAGCCCAAGCGCGTTTTTCATTTTTTTCATAATTCATGCCTCGATAATCATTTCATTGATCTTCACTTCCAGATTTTTGATGAGAGCGTTTTCCTTTGCTTTATACTGTGTGAGCTTTTGCAGTGACAACGAAGACTGACTGGTATGCTCGAGTTTGTATACATCTTCATTTTCATTATATAATATTTAAAATTATTTTTACCTATTTGGTCTAAAAATAAAGAGCCATCCGGCTCATTATTTTTACAAAATTAGCTGTATTTTTTTTCGCTCCACGTCATGACATCTTTCATACATTAATTACAACTGAACATGCTCCAAAAAGACAATATCATACGTCGTTTCATCAAGATAGAATCGAAAGCGTTCTGTGCTGTTCTTCCGAAATCTAGCTGTATCTTCCTCGCCAATCATTTCCCGAATGGCTTGCCAGACCATTAGCTCACCTTTTTTAATTCGTTCACCTTTTTTCTCGAACACATATTGCATGGATTTTCAGTGCGAATACGCCGAATTATTTACAGCAGCCGCAATTACGAATGGCTATTAAACTAAATTTCTCAATTCAGTTTTTATAAAAGTAATTCACATCCTCGCAAGCTCAATCTACTATTGCTTGACGCCGTGATAACGATGAGTAATTCATCAACCAATAAACAACCATACCGATGATTGGCAGTGAAAATGCAATGCCCAGCCAAAGTAAAGGGGATATTTCTAAAGCGGTTTGTGATAAACTTTTCGCGTCCCTATAGACAATGACGGTTAGCGCAATATGTGTAATAATTAAAATCAGGGCCCAAATAATCTGAATCAATACTGTTAAACCAAATATCGGTGTCATCATTTCTTTCCTCCAATATCTTTATTTACCGCCTTCACGAAACCACATCGGTAGGTTGAGTTCAAATTACATAAAGTAAACTGCAATACCAGCCAGCAAACAGGGAATTTCAAATAAAAATAAAGCAAAACTAATTTTAGACCGTTTTCTATAGTCTTCGGCATCTGAATAATTTGGATATGAACGTATGTTTAAATTTATCACCTGCCTTTATAAAAATACTCCCTAGATATTTTTATGCCTAAATCATTCAGAAGAAACCAAAACATGTTCCTTAGACACACGATATCTTTATCCAATATTTGTATAATTCTCTTTTAATAGCTTCTTTCCTTTCTTTTCCTACATTTTTATAATATTTTAATCAAGCCATAGCATTATTCTTCCTGATACAGCAAAAACCGCTTTCGCGGTTTTTATATGTGTATCAGAAAGATATAAATCCATCTGAATATCTTATTTAAGTTTACTTCACTATATCTCCTCACGTCGCAATTGCTCAATTTTCCACTGGCATTTCCAGACGATCCTTAACAACGCTAACGTGATAATCCCGAGCAACACTGTTAAAGCACCAATAACAACTTCACCCGTTTCCATAGCGGCCATCAGCTCCATCAAGAAACAGATGGTTTCAATTACCAAAAAGACGGTGAAAAAACGTTTGATCTTACGGTATTGCGCTATTTTGGACTGTGCATCGGTATACATCTCAAAGGGCCCATCGGCAGCCTTTTTGCGCAGGAATACCCATCGCCACCACTGACCGACTACTTCGACGCCGGCCTCCTCCATAAACGTGGCATAATCGGTCTTATCGCCATGCCAATTATCCAGTATATCAATCTGATAATTGTATTCGCCGGGTTCACAGGGTACAAACGTATAAAAGCCGAGGAAAAACTGTTTCAGCGCCCATCCTTCCAAACACATTTTCTGCAGCCAATCTTGCTCGGCATCTTTATCATAATACAATCTGAATTTTAACATCGTGTCTTTCCCCCTCTCATCTATCTTAATTGTCTTTATTTATCTTATGGTTTTCATTTATCTTATTGTTTTCATTTTCTTATTCTCTTTGTGGTTTTCGCTATTATCGTCTTCTCTCTTATCATCATCGCCCATCCACATCCATCAAATTACTTTGTTCCATCTTTTGTGCGTTGCAAATAAGTTCCTGCAGCCTTTGCACTTCGTTTTGAAAGACCTCCATACCCCGGCTTGTCAACAGGTATTCTTTTTTCTTTCGGGATTCCTTATCCTCACTGTATAAGCGGATCCACCCTTTGGTCAGCATGGAGTTAATCGCGCCGTATAAAGTTCCGGGACCTAAAGCGACTCTTCCACCTGTCATCTCATTAATATCTTGGATAATTCCATAGCCATGATTCGGTGTTCGCACTGCCAATAGAATATAAAACAAAGCTTCCGTCAACGGTGTATTATCCAAACCTCTCATCCTCCGATATATCATCTAACGATATATAATATATCACCTTACGATATATCTGTCAATGATATATTATAAACAAAAACAAAAGCCGCCCCAGTCTGGGAAGACCTGAGCAGCTCCATAAAGACAAACTATATTTATGAGGGGAAGATGTGATCCCTTCCAGTATGATGCAGGTATTTTTTTGCCTGGCACGCAGTCATAGACATACCCTTAAATGAAGCGATGCCGCTACGAAATTAACGAAATACGGTGGATAATCTATCGCTTAAAGGTAGATATTAAATATACAGCAACTAAAATACATTCACAAGGGGATAATGTCGATGGATAATAACAAAAATCGAAACAAAGACAGAGAGAAAAGCAACGCGGAATTGAGAAAAATGAAGCCGAAAGATAATGCGGACGTCGGAATCATCAACGGCGAAAAAATCGGTGTCCATGACGGCAAGCATGAAAAAAGCAAATAAACTTTTTTTTATTTCCCAAACAATTCTCTGATTTTCTTCCAAAGCCCAGTTCCAACCATATTATCGGCGATCTTAATAATTTCCTGGACTCTGTTCAGGATATCGCCCTCACCGGCCCAATGCCGGCGGACGACCTCCGGATCCGTATTATTGATGATCGCGTCCAGAACATAAGCAGCTACCGAGATATCATCAACAAATCCTACCGGGCCTAAAAAGACCTCCGGGATTAAATCAATCGGCGAGACAAAGTAAGCGATGGCGATGGCCAGCTTGGCTTTGTCGTCTACGTTAACATCTTTGTCAACGGTCAACTTGCACAGAAGATGAAACAAATCGGGGGCAATCAGGATATACTCCGCATATTGATTCGTTTTGCCCTCTTCACTGGCGAAATAATCCTTGATCTTTTTCCTCAGGGATTGATAAAAATCAACATGGTCGTTCCGAATGGGATCAGTCATGGCAATACCTCTTTTCATCTTTTCATTTTTTTATATGTCGCGAGCACCATGGAGGGTGCAATAAGAACGGTGTACCGTGTACCAGTCATGTATCCTTCCGCTTAAGATTGGCCGTGACAGAATTGCTGTTTCTAATAGTATCAGCCATTCCTAATAAAATATTTTTATTATTCAACTCCGGGTTCTGCAAAACCTCTTCCATCAAATACCTTAGGGTATCGCCTAATCGCTTTCCCGGTTCAAAACCAATCATCCTCAGATCATTGCCATTCACCTTCAAATCCTTCAAGGCTAAAGGTTCTTTCTGGTTCAAAATACGTTCGACTTCTTTTCTCTGCCTGATGATTTTACTAAAGTCGTGAGGCGGCTTGCTTCCTTGGACATCTGCCAGCTGAAGTGCGAATAGATCGTCCAAATTGTCAACGCCGACTCGGGTAATGAACCTTTTTATACTGGCAGTGCGCAGGGTGTCATACCGATACATATGATTATAGACGAGAATTCCAACTTTCTTCACTGTATCATGATCGAACTTTAAGCGCAACAAAATGTCTCTGGCCATGTCCGCGCCCAGTTTATGATGCTCGTAAAAATGACCAATGCCATCTTCACCCAATGAAAATGCTGCCGGTTTCCCGATATCGTGCATTAAAGCCGCCCACCTTAGGGACAACGTATTGGGAACCGCATCCAGAACAAGCATAGTGTGTTCCAATACATCTTTATGATGATGCGGATTATGCTGATCAAAATCTGCCAGGCTGCAGATTTCAGGAAGGAAATAGCGCAATAATCCGGTTTTGTATAAAAGGCTGATTCCCCGGCTTGGGAAATCAGAAATCAATATTTTATTCGTTTCCTCTCGGATTCTTTCCATGCTGATCCATTGAATCCGCTCCCTGTTTCGACAAAGCGAGTCGTAAACCACGCCATCGATAGTGGCGCCAAGCTGGCAGGCAAAACGAATACACCGCAGCATGCGCAGGGCATCTTCTCTGAATCGCTCGTCGGCATTGCCAACGGTGTTGATCACGTTCGCGCGAATCGCTTCCTGCCCACAGAATGGGTCGACGATACCCGTTTTCGGATTATAGGCAATCGCATTCATCGTAAAATCCCGCCTGGCCAGATCCTCAATCAATGAGGATGAATATTTGATCGTGTCCGGCCGCCGGTTGTCCGAGTATTCGCCATCGATTCGATACGTCGTCACTTCAAACGGCTCATGATCCAGCATCACGGTAATCGTCCCATGCTTCAGGCCGGTAGGAATGGTATGGTAATCCTTAAACACAGTGAGCATTTGCTCCGGCAAGGCGTTGGTGGTAATATCCCAATCCTTTGGCATTACCCCCAAGATCAGGTCACGGACGCAGCCACCCACGATAAAGGCTTCGTATCCGCTGAACTCTAATATTTCAATAATTCTTTTAGCTTTTGGATTTATAAGCACACGAAACTCCTATACTTCTGATTAGTCAAATCGCTGGGGGATTCAACGGTAATTCCCCTGACATCAATGTCCGAACCTACGGTGTTCGTCCCATAAGCATAAGATCCGCTTAAGGTCAGTAAGATAACATGCTTACCGAGATGGGGTTCGTTTCGGATAAATTGATATTCAGGTTGCTGCAATAACTCTTTCATGATATTTCTTCCTCTTTAAGGAGAATGTATTACCTTATATGATATCACAAATTAGGGAATAAGCATCTTTCTCCGTCTATGCATCGCTCCAAGACTGCCGGAGCATACTAAGCATTCATTAAAACAAAACATCATGTACTTCTATTTTTTACCGAAACACAGGCCCTTTGTCTTTTTATTTCCTATTTCAGGGATAATTATGAGCATGGTATATTCCCGGGTATTAGTCAACTTGGAAATGTTCCATGAACCTGAAAATTTCCTAATAAGAGCAGGTAATTTTACGTTTTGGTTTGCGCTTGCAACCTGGGGCTACTTTAAATTAAACAGTTATATTGAAACAAAACATCATAAGCATGAATGTCAGAAGGATTAGAAAAGAGGTATACAGGTTTGATGATCTATTCCAGCCTTTATTGACCTTGCCAATACAGATCAGGCTGCCGTTCCACATATTGATTGGAATTAACAGACGTTCCCCGGGCTATCGCGGACACCGCCCAATACATATGATCATCGCTTCGGTATCGATATAATTATGGCTATTTGTGATTTATTTCACTTAATTAACTTCATCCCTTCCTTCAAGGGCAACGTTATCGGAGCCGCGTCCAGAACGAGCAAGATATAATCCAACACATTTTGATGATGACGCCGATACTGCTGATCCAGGCGGAGGTTTTACAAATCGGGAACGTTGGTAAATAAATGGGACAATTGCCCTGGTCTTTTTTATTCAATCGCTTTGAATTACAAGGGATTTTATTTCGTTATTGTATTGGCACGCTATTTGCAATATTAGTCTGTGAAACCCAGCGCTGGAGGTTTCCAACAGTTATCTATCAATAATGAAGAATGATGAAAACATTATCAGAAAGGAAGGTCGAATCAATGGAAGAAAAAAGCTGGTCATATGCTCAGCATTCCAAACCTTTCAAGTATCAAGAAGGTAATCTTACAGTCACTAGGGGTAGTGCCTGGTCAGGACCTGGCTGCCATCTCGGCTGCGGTGTCCTGCTCTATACCGACGAAAACGGTAAACTGGTCAAAGTGGAAGGAGATCCGGAAAATCCTTATAACGACGGCAGACTTTGTGTTCGATGTCTGAACGTCAATGAAGTGACCAACCACAAAGACCGGCTGCTATATCCCATGAAACGTGACCCAAAAGACCGCGGCAAAGATAAATGGGAACGCATCAGTTGGGACGAAGCTTATGACATTATTGTCGAAAAGTTCAATAAAATTAAAGACGAATTCGGGGCAGAAACCATTCTCTTTACACAAGGGACTGGGCGCGATATTGCCCAATGGATTTCACGGCTTGCTTGGTCTTTCGGATCACCAAACTATTGCTACCATCTTTCTGGTGCAGCCTGTTATCTGCCGCGCGTCGCCGGCATGGCCGTCACCACAGGGGGCTACTGGGTAGCCGATTGTTCACAGCAATTTATTGACCGTTATGACAACCCCCAGTATCAAGTACCTGAGACTATGTTCGTTTGGGGTAATTATCCGCTTACCTCCAACTCAGACGGATTTTATGGCCACTGGGTCATCGATTTAATGAAACGCGGCATGAAGATTGTCTGCATCGACCCCAAGGTCACCTGGCTGGCTGCCCGTGCGGAAGAGCATCTGCGGGTCCGTCCCGGTACCGACGCTGCCCTGGCCCTGGGTATGCTCAATATCATTATCAACGAAGAACTCTATGATAAGGAATTCGTTGAAAAATGGACGCATGGCTTCGATCAGTTGAAAGAACGGGTACAGGAATACCCTGTGGAAAAAGTCGCTGAAATCACCTGGGTGCCGGCGGAAAAAATCCGCAATGCAGCGCACATTCTGGCAAAAAGCAAACCGGCGACCATGCAATGGGGACTGGCTGTGGATATGACCAAAGAGTCGCTGCCGGCAAGTCAAGCCATTGCTGCGCTGTTCTATATCACTGGCAATGCTGATATCCCGGGCGGGATCATTATGCCCCCCGAACTCCTTCCTTACTCCGGCGGTTTCGGCCATGATCTCTTGAGTCCGGAACAGGCAGAAAAACGTATCGGTTTAAAAGATTATCCAATCTTCCAGTACGGCTTCCAAATCGCTCAGCCTGATGCCGTTCAAAAAGCACTGGAAACAGATGACCCTTACAAAATCCATGCCGGCTGGTTCCAAACCACCAATCCCATTGCCTGTGTTGCCGCTCAGCCGAAGCGTTGGGCCGAAGCAGTCAAGAAACTGGACTTCGTTGTTTTCGTCGATATTTTTATGACCCCTTCCATCATGGAAGTCGCAGACATTGTTCTGCCGGCCGCGACGTTCCCTGAGCGCGACGGACTCCGGGTTGGCGACGGTGTACAAAGAGGCGAAGTCATTAACAAAGTCACCCAAATCGGGGAATGCAAGTCGGACATGCAAATCAACCTCGAACTGGGCAAGCGCTTTAATCCTGCTGCTTGGCCATGGGAAAATGTCCAGGCAATGTTCTCCGATATTCTGAAACCGACCGGTTTCTCGTTCCAGGAACTTCAGGAAAAAGCGCCGGCCTATATGCCCTTTACCTACAAACGCTATGAAAAGGGTCTTTTCAGACCGGATGGGCAGCCCGGGTTTAATACCGGTACCGGGAAAATCGAACTTTATTCTACGTTCTACGAAATGGTCGGCCTTGACCCATTGCCCTACTTTGAAGAACCGTCTCCCGGACCGGGCGCCACACCGGAGCTTCTGGAAGAGTACCCGCTGGTGCTCACGACCGGTGCCCGTATCTGGAGCATGTTCCATTCGGAACACCGCCAAATAGAACGCAACCGTGCTTTCAGACCGGATCCGGAGATTGAAGTTAATCCGGACACGCTCAAAAAGCTTGGGATCAAAGACGGCGATTGGGTTTGGGTAGAAAACGAACGCGGTCGGGCCAAAAGACGCGTCAAAGGCACTCCGGTAATCGATCCGCGCATGTGTTCGTGTGATCACGCCTGGTGGCGGCCGGAAGCAGGCCCTGAAAACCTTTATGATGTTTTAGACCTGAACATCAACAATCTCGTTCCCTGGATTCCCGGCAAGAGCGGATTTGGTTCCAATTTCAAAACCATGCTGTGCAAGCTTTATAAAGTGAAGGAGGGAGAATAAGAATGGCTAAGTATGGACTTCTGATCGATTACAACTGGTGTACCGGTTGCCATTCCTGTGAAGTAGCCTGCCAAATGGAGTTAGGCCTTCCAGTCGGCCAGTATGGCATTAAACTGACGGAGCTCGGCCCATGGGAGTATGCACCGGGAAAATGGCAATTGACGTATGTCCCTATTCCCACTGACCAATGCACATTGTGTGATAAACGGGTCGCTATGGGGAAAATCCCCTCTTGCGTTCAGCACTGTCAGGCAAAATGCATGCAATACGGGCCCTTAGAAGAACTCTCCAAACTGCTGCTTGATCATCCGAAACAGGTACTCTATTCGTTGGATTAAGGTTCTGCTGGAACGGGGAAGCGGCCGGCGGTGTACACTCGTCCGCCGCCGAACTCACCCAGCATCCAACTGTACGAAAGGAGCAAAATCATGAACGTGTTGAAACCAATCTTATCCGCTTTCGTTGTCGGAGGAATTTTTTCCGTCATCGGGCAGTTCCTGGCAAACGTGTATACCTCGGCACTCGGACCAGGAAATCCATTAATCGACATTTTTACCTTAATCTCACTCGGCCTGATTGGTGCGGTGTTGTATATTACCGGCATCCATCAAAAGATTGAGAAGTTTGGCGGATACGGGACTATCCTGCCTTTTAACGGCTTTGCCGCCGCCGTAGCAGGTACTTTTTCAACAGCGAAAGCCCAGGCCGGCACTTCTGCTGCGGGAATAAAAGCAGCCGTATCGCTTGTTGTGTATGTACTGGGTATCGGATCAATTTTAGCGGCAATCGTCGGCATCGTCGCATTTTATACCGTATAGGAGGTTATTTTGATGTATCTTACAGCGTTTCTTCTTGGCGGTATCCTTTGTGCACTTTTTCAAATATTCGGCATGTTTACGAAGCTTGATCCGCCGCGTGTTCTTATTTTAGGTGTTGCTATAGGCGGATTGCTGACGCCTTTCGGTATGTTGGCACAACTTGGTCAGTGGGGCGGCGCCGGGCTTACCGTCATGTGTATGGCGGCCGGCAGTGCCGTGACCGGCACCACGATGGCGCTTCTTGGCGGCAATCCGGTGCCAATTCTGATGATCCTTGGTCTCTTTGTCACTTTGACACTTATCGGGATCGTAGCAGGCTTAATTCGTGCGGCAGTGACAAAAGATACTGTCGTGAACAATGTACAAAGCGCTAATAAGTAAGACTAAAAAAATTAACGCTTAACGTTTAATCAGGATGGCCCGTCAATGTTTTTGCCGGGCCGTCCTAACGCTGATATCCTTATTGGGTACATTATTTTTAATATGGAATTAACGATCGTTATCCTTTATAATTAATCATCATCAACGAAATGTTTATATCCTGACCACCCAGCCCGGAATTGTGTTTTTGCCTGTTATTTGGGAGGTGTTTTGTATATGATTCATTCTTTCTATAACAAACAAGATATCATATCGACTTCTGAAGTCCATACAGCTATAACTGCGATCAACTTTCAGAAAGAGCTTTTCTTACACAGCCGTAAGAACCATGACACAACTTCCTTGTTAAGACCGGAGGTAGCTACTTCATGGAAACGATCCAAAAAATTGAAGATCGACCCAGAAATGCAGGAGCTTGCCCATGCCCTAAGTGAAAAGGAACTAAACGCACTATTGTACGATAAGCGAACATTTGTAGATCTGACGAAAACTCACCTTTATAGTTTTCTCCCCCTGCTCAATATACCCAAATGTGCCATTACGATCTTTGACGAAAACGGCACCTTATTAGACGTGTCTGATCCTTATCAACTGCTTCGTCTCAACCCGCACAGTGGTTCAATCTGGAGAGAAGAAACCGTTGGCACCACTTCGACTTCTCTCTCCATGGAATACGGAAAAATCGTTCAACTATCCGGACCACTTCATTATTGCAAAGCGCTGGAGAATCAGTTGGCCACAACGGCACCGGTCTACGATTTAGAGGGAAATCGCTTAGGGATTATCACGATTATTCATCATCTCAGCGATGAGCTGTTTAATGTAGAAACCAGCCAGCGGATTTTGCTTTGGATATCCGCTTTGCGGTATATGGTGGAAAGTCAATTCGCCCTGTTAAAACGCAGCTATACTCTGAATGGTGGGGGATTTGAAGGGAGAAACAGAGAATATCTCCTTCCTATACCGGAAGATCACAACATGCTTGACTGCTATGAAAAAGGGCTAACGGCAAACAGTCCTTTTTCGACGATCTTGGGCGAGAGTCCGCAAATCCAAAACGTAATCCGGACGGCGGAACGCTTTGCACCAAGCGAGAGCGGTATTCTCCTTACCGGAGAAAGCGGTACGGGCAAAGAAATGTTTGCTCAGGCTATTCATCAGGCCAGTGGAAGAAGCGGTCCTTTTGTTGCGATTAATTGCGCTGCTCTTCCCGGCAATCTCATTGCCAGTGAATTGTTCGGATATGTCGGAGGGGCTTTCACCGGTGCCGAAAATAAAGGCCGCTTGGGGAGAATTGAATTGGCTAAGGAAGGAACTTTGTTTTTGGATGAAATCGGCGATATGCCTTTGGAAATTCAGCCAAATCTTCTGCGTGTGCTGGAAGACAAAAAAGTCACACGGTTAGGCAGCAATAAAGACATTCACGTTGACTTTCGTCTGATTGCAGCAACTAATGTAGACCTTTTTCAGCTTGTACAGGAGAAAAAATTCCGTGCTGACTTATATTACCGCCTGGAAACACTGCAAATGAAATTACCACCACTTCGAGAAAGGGGTCGGGATATTTTGCTGATTGCGAACTATTTTCTGGAGGAAATTTGCACAAAAGCCGGACGGGCACCGCTCAAACTAAATAAAGATACGGAAACATTCCTTCTTAAACACGCTTGGCCGGGGAATATCAGGCAGCTTAAAAACGCTATGGTTTACGCTGCAAATATGTGTCAAGGGCAAGTCATTACGCTGCTTGAGCTGCCTGAAAGCGTTTATCGCGATATGGATATGGCGTTACCAGAAAAAGATTTAGTAAATTTTCCAATGTCTTCTCTTCAAGAGATAGAACTAAATTCAATAAAAAAAGCTCTGCTTTTATCCGGAAATAATGTACGCGGTGCTGCAAAAGTGTTAGGATTGAGCAAGACTTCCATTTATCGAAAAATAAAAGAATACAATATTGACATAACGTAATTATCGGCATTAATCCTCTTCTCCCGCTTTAAAGTTATAGATGGGTTTGATGATCTTGTCGATGTCCGCGGTGGGCCCGATATTGTTTACGATATCATCCATATTTTTATAGGCCATTGGGCACTCATCGAGGGTATCTTTATTCACCGACGTGGTATAGACATCCTTCATTTGTTTCTTGAATTCGGATAACGTAAACGCTTGTTTGGCCTTCGTCCGGCTCATCAGCCGCCCTGCCCCATGGGGCGCAGAATAATTCCAGCCTTTATTCCCCTTGCCGATGCAGATCAGGCTGCCGTCCCGCATATTGATTGGAATCAGCAGGCGTTCCCCTGCCTTCGCGGACACCGCTCCCTTACGTAAGATCATCGCTTCGGTATCGATATAGTTATGGGTGGTCGTGAATTGTTCCACTACGTCGAGCTTCATTCCTTTGACGATCTCCATGACCATGGCTTTACGGTTCAATTCGGCAAACTGCTGAACGATTTTCATATCATGGATATAGTCATCAAACAGATTTCCGCTGACATAAGCCAGTGCATAGGGGACATCCGTAATCACTTGACTTTTCAGTTCTTTTAAAGCCTTGGCGATCTCTTTATCCCGACCTTCGGCTTTATAGCGGGCAATCAAGGCTTCCAGATCCGGCTTTTCATTTTGGTTTAACTGTTGGTAACCGGCTTCCTGATAGTATTTGGCTACTTCCAGCCCCAAATGACGGCTGCCCGAGTGCACGACAACATACAAATCGCCTTCCTGGTCTTTATTGACCTCAATAAAGTGATTGCCTCCGCCTAATGTACCGATACTCTTCTGCGCTCTGTCCAGTTTGACTGCCTTCAGACAGCGCAGCGCCGTCAGGTCGATCTGTTCGTTATACCGGTGCGGGGTCTCCCTTACGGTATAGCCCGACGGAATGGATTCATAGATCAATTTATCCAGCTTCTGCAGCTCCAGCCGTTTATTGCTGATCCGGATGGTTTCCATCCCACAGCCGATATCCACCCCAACTAAGTTGGGAACCACTTTATCGGTAATCGTCATGGTAGTGCCGATGGTACACCCGGCCCCGGCATGGACGTCGGGCATGATCCGGATTTTACTGTCTTTGGCAAATTCCTGGTTGCATAGCGTTGCGATCTGGGACGCTGCGCCTTCCTCTAGTGTATCTGTAAATATTTTGGCTATATTATATTTTCCTCTAATTTCTTGCATGGTAAACTCCGTTCTGTTCTTATCACTACATTTGTTTTAATCTAAAATCCGGCCCCTCATACACGCGCAGCGGGTTGCCGCGGTTCCTTTAATCGCTCACTTTTGCCGTCAACAGATGATTCAGCTGTTCGAGCAGAGTACCCCCGCCAGTCAGGGAAATACTGCCGATCTTATCACAGATCTTCTCCAGGAATTCCAGTTCTTTTAAGCGGTATAGTGTTTGGTTTTCCTCCATCAACTTGGCTGTATTCATAAGACTCCGGGTCGAAGCGATCTCCTCTCTACGGGTGATGACGTTGGCCTGGGCACGTTTTTCAGCCACCAGTACGGTATTCAAAATATCTTTAATATCGCCGGGCAAGATAACATCTTTAACCCCGACAAAGACAAATTCGGCCCCGAAAGCAGTACTTTTCTCTCTTAATTTCTCTAGGACAAAAGTTCCGACTTCTTGCTTTTTCTGAAGCAGGTCATCCAATCGCAACGAACCGACGTATTCTCTTAAAATAAGCTGCAGCATAATGTAAAGCTGTTCCTCGAATGATTTGATTTCAAGCACCTGTACGGGATCAACAATTTTATACTGGCAGACAAAGTTCAAGCGTAAGCTGATCTTATCTTCCGTCATGATTTCCTGTCCGTTCAAATCCAGTTGCTGCTGCCGCATATCCAGATTCCTGACGGCAACCTGAACGGGACTCTTCCAGTAGAAATACTTCCCGGGATTTAGTGTTTTCTGCATAACGTTATTGTAATAAAGAATCCCTTTTTCATGGTCGGCAACTTCCCAATAGCTTAAGTATCCCGCCAGCTTCGGGTGATAAAACAACGCCGGTTCGATGCCGTTTTGGATTTCCGGATTGCGGATATCAATGGTGATAAAATCATGCTGTTTCAACAGCTTCCAGTATGCATATTTACCGGATGGCAGAACATCGATAAATTTGCCGTCTTCATAATGGAGCACAAGCTCGTAATCCCGAACATCGATGACTGCAAGCTCCTTCAGCAGCTCGGAATCTTCCAGGAAGAGATTGATATTTTTACCGCTTGTCTCAAATCGGTTATTAATATCCGTAATTATTACTTTATATCTGCCAAATGGATTGAGGATATATCTTCCTGGTTTCAAGCATTTAACATAATTGCCGTCCTTAAATAATAATCCTCTCTCGTCATTTTTAATCCTTACTCTCATAACATCCACCTCTTTATCTTGACATTGGTTTGAACCTTTTTCGAGAATCCTTCCCGAAGTTCGGCGGAGTACTGCTTTAGGAGCATAGACCTCCGTTGTTACCGGAATAAATTATGTTTCGGGCATTGCCCGTCATAAATCATCCCCAAAGTAAGAGCGGATTTGTTTTGATCCGGTATCCGCGTACTGCAAGGCTTACGTTCAGGTGTCCTGAGCAGACCGGCTGTCCAGAACGTAAGGATTCTCGTCAAAGATTCCTTTTGGCTCCATGAAATTTCTCGATTCTCAGTCGCGTGCTTACCACAGCTTCAGATGTCACTAATCTGACGGGGAGTCGAACCCCTTTGGTGTTTCTAACCCCTTGCCGGCATACCTCACTCTGAAATTAAGGAGGCACCGTAAGACCCTACCGAAATCTTCGCAATGAATTAGGAACAATTTAAGTATATAGGGAAAATTTAGGGCTCTAAAGACAAAAAGTTTGCAACCTTTATTCGGCTGCAAACTCATAGGATCTTTTTACGCGGCGTATAACTTCATCTATAATCCGCTGCGGCGATATGACTTTGACGTAAGGCCCCAGGGAGAGAATATTTCGGATCAGATTCTCTTCATCAAATACGTAGTAGTTAAGGCGCAGTTCATACGTGTTTTCGGCAATCTGCTTCGCCGATCTGTCCATCCCCGAGAAGCACATAAAGCTTCTTTCCATGGCTCCTTTTTTATCTGTCACTTCCAAAACAACCGGCTCTGGAGCAACCTTCTCCCATAGCACTTTTTTGGCTGTCTCGCGGTCGATGGGTATGGTTTCCTGCACAACCCTTATTTTCGACAAGGTCGTAAGATTGGCCATAATCGGGCGGTTATCATCAATTGAAAACATGGATACCCGAAATCTGCCGTCACGCATGGCGTACTCCAGACTTACCGGTAACGCCAGCTTATCTTTGTGCACATTGCCTTTACGGTCTCTATTATGATAGCGAATAGCTTTCTCATTAATTAATGCCTCCAAAATGAAACGGAAGTTTTCGCGATAACTGTCGGGCTCAGTCATTTCCGGGAGTTGAACAGTATTGGTCATCTCCATGTATTCCTGACGAATGGGGGTATCCATATCTCTTAATCCCGCCTGAATTATTAAGCGTGTCTGATCAGAAAGAACCAGGGATATGTCGGGCTGGTCGAGAAGTGCTTTTAGCCACGCTTTTTCTATATTGGTAAAACGGATTGGCAGCGGGGGATCAGCAAAATCCTGAACAGAAGGGAAATAATGTCCATTTTTCTCTGTTAATATATGAAAATTTTCGCTGTGGTCACACCGGTTCAGAACATAATCGACAAAGGAGCGTTGGTTTTTGCCGATAACCTTTTGATCGAATTCTCCATCATCAATGATTCGGATGATCTCCTGTTTCGTTTTCCCGACAGCGCATTCATTAATGATTTGCATCATCAGATGAAAATAGCGGTTTTTGACTTCATCAAACAACTCCATAAGCAGAAAGCGTCTCCTTCCAGTCAGCCGTAAGTTTATCTGCCAAATTCGCATTCTCCAGGACGCGGATATTTCCTGTATAGCTCCTGATCCAAGGAATCATTTCCCCACTGTCGCTGACCTGCAGGGTATAATGGTAGCAGCCTTCCGTGATCTTCTCCATGACCCCGCCGGGGGCTTCATTTTGAATTTTGCCGATCAAATAGCCTTCCGTTGCTTCATCAATAAGGATCTCCAGTTTAACATGCTCCGGTTCCTGCCCATCGCCCAAAGCAACACTGGACCAGCTCCAGGACATGCATTCCTTATATATGGAATCATAATCTTCCCGGCAAAACTTCTCCTGCAGACAGGCGATACGCGCGATCCTGTCCAGCCTGGATAGAATACACTTGCCGTGATTATTGAAGGAGACAAGATAAAACCGGCCATGAAGGGTATCGTAGCGAATTTTATAAGGCTTCAAAATTTTATAGGAATCTCTGCCGCCGCTCTTCGGGGTATGGTAATAAATCTTGATAGCCACCCGCTGATGAATGGCCTTTGTTATTTCCCATAAGATTTGTTCTTCAATGACCGGATGAAAGTGAATATGACGATAATTAAATAAATGCCCGTCACGAAACAGGCTATATCTTTCGTAGGTGAGATAATCCTGAAGGGTCTCTTCACAAAAATAGCCGATAGTTGACGGAAACAGAATATTTTTAAAGAGAGAGACTGCCCGCAGTACCTCCTCTATTTGCCCGATACTCAATTTCCCCAGGATGTCCGGTGCTACAGCATATTCCTTGGATCGGTTTGCTGAGACGCAGCAAAGAATCCCTGTCTTTTGGCTCATTTCAGCAAGTTTTCTTTCCACCGTCTTGCTGCTGATCATATCCGCGTTGATCAGGCCTTCCCGGACTAAGGCATCCATGATAACTTTGGTTGAAACAGGCTGTGGTGCCTGAGTTTGCACGTACATCAAAATCAGATAATAGGTGACCAGATCTGTTCGGGTAAAACTCTTGGTCTTGTAGGTGGAAATCAGAAAATTGTCCGTATGCTGCAAAGAATCGTAGGTCAGGCTCAAGAGCTTATAGCGTCCGTCTTTATCCGTCCGGATATATCGATCTTCCACATACTGCTGTATACGCCGGATCTCATAGCTTACTTTACGGGAACTGATGTTTCGTTTGTTTTCAAGATCATCAAGTGAAAAACAACCGTATAGAAAACAGTCGCGTAGAATATCCCGGATAATATTGTAATGCTTGATGAAATCGCTGAACATAATACTCCTTTGCGACGACTCCTACTACGGTAATTATAGCATATGCATCCTTATTTGATAGAATCTCTATCTGATGAGTCCGATTAAAAACTTTTATTGCATTATTCCTTCCTTATCGTTTACAATAAAACCTGCTAAATTTTAGAAAGAGGAGAATTGACAGCATGGAAGAACAAATTAACAAATTTAACTGGACAGCCTTCATTGAAACCACCGTCGTTAACTTTTTTCAGGAAAATGAAATGGAAAAACTGACTTTGGAAGACGGAAAAGGGAATAAAGCGAAACTAAGCAGACAAAAAGACAATACGATCAAGGTTGAAAGCACATCGACATCGATGTATTAAACCTGAATTCTCGGATATCTTCTTCATCCACGGATAAAAATAAGGCTATTAACAAAAACTTGACCTGATCGAACAGATTAACGATAATTTCCTTAAATCAAGGAAAGAAGGGGGTTACATATGATCACGCCTTATATCAACTTTTCTGGACGCAGCGGTGAAGCAATTGCCTTCTATGAAAAGGCGCTGAACGGGCAGGATAAACGGATTATGTATTATAAAGATGCGCCGCCAAACCCGGATTTTCCTGTTCCCGAGGCCATGCAGGACTATGTTCTGCACGCGGAGATGACGATCTGCGGAACAAAAGTAAGCTTCAGCGACACACAGCAGGGTGTTGTTGCCGGCGACATGATTTCCCTGGCTCTCAGTTATCCCACGGTGAATGAAGTGACAGAGGCCTTCAATCGTTTAAAAGATGGCGGCGAGGTTTTGATGGAGCTTTCCCCGCAGTTTTACAGCCGGATGTACGGCTGGGTCAAGGACAAGTTCGGTATCGGCTGGCAGATTATTTGCTTGGAATAAAGAGAAACCTAAGAATATTGTGATTGGCTCCTCTAGTAGATCGACAGTAAACGCTAAAGAAACTGTCATTCTAAGGAGGAGCTTTTTTTATGGGCAATCTGACAAAAAATTAATAATAATTGAATAAACACCGATAACCTCGTACAATTTGGGTGAGATGCTGTAAAGGAGAAGATCCACATGTTGAAAAGAACCACTCTCAATATTAATATTGGACTCATTTTGCTTGGCAATACCCTGTACGCCTTGGCGGTCACCGCTTTTATTCTTCCCGCCGGGTTAATTACCGGCGGGACAACCGGCTTAGCCCTCCTGTTTTATCATCAGCTGGCTGTTCCCATTGCCCTGACGGTTTCTGTCTTCAATGTGGCGATGTTTATTTTGGGCGGTGCCGTTCTCGGGCGGTCATTTGCCCTGAATACGCTGATCAGTACGTTCTACTTTCCGTTCATCCTCGGTGTCCTTCAGCAATTTCCTTCCTTGCAGACCCTGACTTCCGACCCCCTGCTTTCAGCGATCTATGCCGGAATGATGATCGGTTTCAGCCTCGGTTTGGTAATTAAAGCCGGTGCTTCCACCGGTGGCATGGATATACCGCCCCTGGTGCTGAATAATAAAATAGGCATACCTGTTTCCTTCAGTCTGTATGCCTTTGACTTCGTGATTTTGCTCTCTCAAATGTTTTTCGCCAATAAAGAGCAAGTACTTTATGGGATTCTTCTGGTATTGATTTATTCCGTTGTCCTGGATAAAGTCCTGATCTTTGGTCAATCCCGCACCCAGGTGAAGATCGTCAGCACGAAATATGAGGAAATCAACCAGGCGATCATCCAGCATCTGGACAGAGGCTCGACGTTAATCGAGGCTGAAACGGGATACCGCCGGAATGAAAGCTTTGTTGTCCTTACCGTCGTCTCTAACCGGGAATTGCCCAAGCTCAATCAACTTGTCCTGGCCATCGACCCGGATGCCTTTATGGTAATCAATCGGGTGAATGAAGTGAAGGGACACGGCTTTACCCTTGACAAGTCCTATAAATAATAAATACCATGTAATTTGTAAACTCTATTTAATGCCGAGCGACTTCACTTTGCGATACAGGGTAGATTTGCTGAGGCCAAGTATTTCCGCTGCCTTAGCGATATTGTTGCCGGTGATGAGCATCGCGTTCCGTATCGCATTTTCTTCAGCGTTTCTTACGGTATATTCCTGATCGACCTCAGCTGATGGTTGATCGATTGTTAAAGAAGGCACATTCTCTTCCACACGGGTTTTACTATTTCTAATTCCACACATCACTTCCAACGGCAAATCCTTCGGCAGGATGATATCATGCTCGTAAATGTGCAAGGCATAAATCATCGCATTCTCTAATTGCCGTACATTACCCGGCCAATGATAATCCAGTAATTTATATTGGGCATCTTTATCAATCACAGGAACTTTACTGCCGGCAGGGCAGTGTTTCTTTATTAAAAACTTAGCCAGAGAGATTATGTCTACCCCCCTCTGACGCAAAGGCGGAATATTTACCGTAAGTACGGAAAGACGATAAAATAAATCCAGACGAAATGACCCTTCTTCAACCATAATTTGAAGATCTTTATTGGTTGCTGCGATTAATCTGAAATCGACGGGCCGATACTGTTGTCCGCCAACACGTAAGACCTGTTTATTTTCCAACACTCTTAAGAGTACAGCTTGTGTTTCCAGCGGCATATCGCCGATTTCATCCAGAAAGAGGGTACCACGTTCGGCTAATTCAATCTTGCCCTGGCTCCCGCCTTTCTTGGCCCCTGTAAACGCGCCTGCGTCATAGCCAAATAACTCACTTTCGATGAGATTCCGTGGTATCGCAGCACAATTCAGAACCACAAAATTCCCTTCAGGGCGGCCCTGATTATGAATTGCCTGAGCAAATAGTTCTTTGCCTGTACCACTCTCACCGATCAGAAGGATATTTGCCGAAGATGGCGCAAAACGCTTCGCCAGCTTTTTGGCTTGAATCATCTGGTCGCTCTCCCCAATGATACTATTCAAGTCAAAACCGGTTTTGAGCCCGTGATTCACAGTCTCTTCATATTCATCATTATCGATTATTTCTTTAACTTCCTCGTCATTGGACGGCAGTTCAACATACTCAAAATTTTCTTCTGCTTTCAATTGCGCATCGCATTTAATACAGTTTAATCGTGTTCGTGGATTTGCTGCGCCACAGTTCGGGCAGACTTTAATTTTAGTAGGCGTCGTCGGGCGAAAGCACATGGGATTAAACACCACCTGAATTCAATAGGTCTCTCTAATAATTTATTATACAATAATTTTAGGTCATATTCCTAACTAATTTTAAAATAAATTGTGATGTGATAAACCGAGTCCATGAAGGGACCCGGTTTACCTGGCCAATCCTATTCCTGAATTTATAGTTCCACATAGGACAAACAACTGCCATGACCAGTAGGATGAGTGCAAGATACACTTTGGCAATGTTCTTAAAAGCCTTAATTTTATTCATTTGCTACCACCCTCTGTTGTTCTCCAGCTTTTTGACGTTCATCATCATAGCGATTACGAATAGGATCAGAGCCGTGATGATGCTTTCCTGGATCGAATATTTGGTCATCACGTCCGTCTGCAAGAATCCGCCCAGAAGGATCGAACTACCGGTGATCGTCCAATGATACAGGATCATTAATTTCAGGGCACCCCCGGTTTTGATATAAATCATCGTCATAATGACGGCGTGCAGCGTCATGGTGATCAGAATGAGTATAAATGCCGGAATCATAAACTGACCATAACTCTTATACCCGATATAATGCATGGGCAGATGCCAGATCTCCCAAATCACACCCAGTATGATCCCGGATTGCAGCGGCGTGAACCTTGCCAGGAGTTGAGGTAGAATATATCCTCTCCAGCCAAATTCCTCACCAAAGCTGGAGAATAATGGCCAGATTAGACCCATTAGAATTAAAGGTATCGTCAAAGCAAATTGGTATTCGTGAATCACGCTATGGGAAATCACCGTTGTCAAGATAGTAGCCGACGGTACGATCGCCAAGACAATAAGAATCCGTCGCCTGGCGGTTTTCTTCTTAAAGTTGGCTATAAGCGCTTCGGTGCCTTCTTTGCCTCGCGTAATTCGGGTAACAATGAACGCAGCGATGCTCGGTGATATATTGCACAATAGCCCGACAAGGATAAAAGCCAGTGTCGGTTTATTCACATCCTGGACAAGACCGGAAATGATGAGAGCAAATACCAGCATCCATGTCCATCCAAAGGTTATCAGAAAGTAAGCGGTGTTCGGTCTTTTTCTTATATACATTATCATTATCATACCTCCTATCCGATATTGCTTTTTGCTTCTATCAGCCTTTCTTATCCAGCCGTTTGATAAGTACCAACTCCAGATTCATATCCCGAATCTTATTGACAGCAGTTCTTTTCTTTAGATCACTTTTTCAGATAACGTGGGAATGAATAGATTCGTCGCAAGAATAGGTGGCTTCATCGTTTACTCCCGTCTGGTTTTAAATGAATGGATAGAGGTTGATTTCTCAAAATCTATTATATCAGTTCACGAACCTTTCCAATAGTATGAATAAGCCGGCTACTTTATCAGCAAACCGGCTTGCACCTCTAATGACGTTCTATAAACACGCTATGATTGGTTTAACTGTCTATGCTTTTCTATGCTCAAATAAACCCTTAATGAATGATTAACGATAATCTACCTATCATAGAAACGATAACTTATGGCCGCTTTCCAGCTGCTGGATCTGTTGCTCTCCTTTTTCAGCCAGCTCCCGGAATTGATTGATCGTATCCCGCATTCGGGGAAGCGCTTCCTGCTTATAGGTACTGATGGAATCCAGAGCGGACAGCGCATCAGCAAAAGCACTTTTCAGGGTATCGACGGAAATATTGGCTTCCATCGCTTGTTTATGGATCTCCATTCCCTGTTCCTTGAGCATTTTAGACGTACTGCTGATGATATTGTTGGTGGTTTCATTCAGAAGCTGAATCTTTTTTAGGACGATCTTCTGGTTGTAAAGGGCGCTCGCAACGGTCACCGAGATACGCAGAGCTGAAATCGTCACATTTTTAGCCCGATCCACACCTCGGATAAGCTCCTTATTGTTGCGGATCACAATTTCGATGGCCATGATTCCCTGTTGGTTGACGACGATCATCTGCTGCAGGTCCATGAGGCGTTGGCGGAGAGGGAAGAGTACTTCTTCCGTGATGAATTTGATTTTTTCCGGGTCTTCGTTATTGGCTTTTAGGGTATCAACGTGTTTCTCAATCGCCTGATCCATCAACGTACCGAGCTCGATTTCTTTGCGCAGTTTTTTTGTCAGATCCCGCAGGGATTGCTGCTCTATTTCGAGAGTGGTGTTGTCATTTTTCAAGGTCGTTTTCCCTTTTTCCAGGGAAACGACAATATCGGCAATGGCCGAATCGGCTTTCTCGTATTTTTCAAAATAGGCTCGGATCGGGTTGAAAATCTTACCGAGAAATCCTGTTTTTGCAAAATCAATGATACTCGGATCAAGATCCTTTAACTCCCGGTGAAGCTCCATCAGGCCTTGGGCGACGACACCACCCTCGTCACCGTCTTTCGCTAAATTCCCCACGGTGATCTGGAGCAGGGAATTTTTCTCGGAAGAGCTTTTCATTGTTGCTGTCCCGAAAGTGTCCAGAGACTGCAGGATTTGGCGTCTGCTTTCCAAAGATCCGATGTCCAAAGACATGATTTCGGTGACGTTATTATTGGCTAATGCCTGCAGCTGGGCCACCTCTTCCGGCACCGGCTGGACCTGTTCAATCACTTCCTGTTTAATGACCGCTTCATTGGCAATTTCCATTGAAAAAGACATGATATGTCCTCCTTCTTCTTCCTTCACTGTCCTGGCAATCTGTTGATCTATTCTTCAACGATCTGGTTAGTTTTTTTACATCTGAGCGTTGAAAAGATTGCCGAGCTGATAGACGACATCATCCGTATCGGCATTGATGCTCGCCGCCTCATTAATGTTGGAGATACTCTGCAGTGCCGCAATATCGGCATTGTAGCCGATGGTATAGATGGGTATCTGATACGCTTCAACTGAGCTTCGGATCTCATCCAGGCTATGTCCCCGATTGGTATCACCGTCGCTCAAGACAAAAATCATGGGCTTCAGATTCGGATTGGCCGCCGTCTGTTCCTGAATCATTTGAATGGCCACGGCGATAGCGTCAAACGTTGCGGTATTTCCATTGGCCTCCAGACCATTGACGGCTCCCGCAAAGTAAGAACGCTGCGTCAAATCAAAGGGTTGAATCGGAAGATTGATCGTCACATCACTGGAATAAGAGATCAAGCCCACGAAGTTATCTTTGCTGATGTAGTTTGCGCCTTGCAACAAGGAGAGTTTCAGTTTGTTCAGGGGTTCACCGGCCATACTCCCTGAAACATCGGCAATGAAGACGGCACAAATATCTTTGGTACCATTTTTCTTTTCTTTCCATAATTTCTGGGCTTTGCTGATCACAGTCCCATTAATCGACCCCAACTCCGGTATATACTCATTCAAATGATTAAACCCGTACTCTGTGGCCAATCGTTGATACTTTTCCTGTTTGGCATAGTCAATAAACGCCTTCAGGATCTCCGTTTTTTCTGAAGATAAGCCGCCAATAGCATACACCGGGCTGTCATGCCGTACCCCGAAAGGCGTGAAAACGTAATCCGTTTGCAGTTCCGGTAAGTTGGCGTAGGACTGGTATTCCAGGATAAATCCATCCAGGACGCCGGACTTGGCTGATTCCCGCATCTGGAGCGTGGTATAGGCCACAAAAGGGATATTTGTTTGGAAGGTCTCAAACCCCTGCACCGCTTTCGTGCTGAGTAAATCGCTGCTGTCGAAGGTATCCAGGGCCGTCATCAGGAAGTTCAACCCGGTCGAACTGGCAAAAGGGTTCGTGTATCCCATGGCCAATTCATTCTTCGAAACAGCATCCGTAATGGTTTTGATATTAATGGCGCCGTATTTTTTGATCAGTTCATCATTTTTTGATTTGGAGATCAGGATGCCCGCCACATTGCCGGTCAACTTCTTCTCCACCAGTTGGGTCTGTACACCCTGAGCTGTAATCATTTCTCCCCATAACTCATTGGAGGGAGAATACGCATCCGGCACATACTTCCCGGACGTGATGTAGTCGGCAGCTACGCCGGAGGCGATGCCCCGGATTCTGACCGACACCGGTTTTCCGTCGATGGTGATACCGGCATTGTTAAAGTCGGTCGCGACTTTCGTCAGCCAACCATCCGTCCCACTGCCCGCTTTCTCCGTGGAAGAGATAATTTCCACAAAGGCATCCGTCGTATTATCGACCTGTGCCGGATATTTGGAGATATCCGGCAAGGTATCTTTCAGTTCGGCCGTCTCCAGGTCAATCTGTCCCTTGACCAAATCGGCCTGATTTACTCTGATGTCTTTAATAATGCTTTCCAGGGCCTTTCCTGCTTTTTCGGCGCTTACCTGGGCATCATCCTTACCTAAGTTCTTTGTCAGTGAAATACCAAAGTAGACAACAGCAAAGACAAATACTGCGGCTACCAACAGAATCAGAAACTTTTTGGGTGAACCACCTCGTGCCACTTCTTATCCCTTCCCTTACCGATAAAATTTGACTTGTTTGATCAGGTTATTGAGTTCCTCCATACCTGGCATATTTTCAATTGCATTGCTTTCCAGGCTGGTTAATTTAGAAATTTCAAGAAGCAATTTATCGAGTTTCAGCAGGATTTGCTCGTTTTGCTGTGCTGCGTTGCTGACAAACGCCATGTGGTCGTGATACACACTGAGTTTTTCCTCGCGGAATTCTTCAGACAGTGTTCTTCCTGCTTTTCGCGTAATGAATATGTAATCTTTTTCATCAAAGGCATTGAGTCGATTGATGATGCCTTTGATATTAATATAGAAAATATCTGTCACTTCGGTGACCACGGCCTGAAATTTCTGAAAGCTGATTTCTGTCGGACAGAATTTCTGCTGCAGAACATCCGTAATCGTATCCTGTTTTTCTTCGATTCGCTCAATCTGCCCGAGCAGTAAATCAATCGTTTCAGCAAAGGTTTTCTTTTGGCGATGCAATCGTAAGGCAGCGGCGCATTCACTGGGAGAATCGAGCTCCTTGGTCTGAACAATTCTTTCTTTTTCTGTGAGCATTTTGTAATTACCATAAAGGAACAATACAGCACATACAAACACAATGGCGCAGCCCAACGCCGTGGAGAATACGCTGGCGCCCCCGATTTTCAAGCCGATAAGTCCGGGAGAAAATACGACAATCAACGCCGCAGCAATACCGATGTTCAGCCCAAGCAGTTTGGAGATTTTATTCATTCCCAATGTCCATCAACGCTCCTAAAAGGATCGGTTATTTACATCTTTCTGCAAAATTGTATATAAACAACCTTAAATCCAGATTAAAGTTCATTATTAGAGATAATTCATCATGTAACTTCCCATTAATTCTCCATCAATCTGTGCATTCCTTTAAAGCATTCAGCCAATTTATGTGCTTTAAGTAAAAAATATCCGTGTTTATTATATGACAAAAAAATAGACCTGCGACAAAAACGAACGCAGGTCTATATTCAGCTTATATCTTAACTTGCCTCAGGTGCCGCAAAAAGTTTGATAGCCACAGGACGAGGGCCCCGGCATCGCGGCATAATCTGCTTGCTTGGTTGTATGGGCGTACGGATCAGCTAAGACAGCCAGAAGTTCCTCCATGACGCTCAAATCGCCTTGATTCGCAGCCGTCAGAGCTTCTTCCACCCGGTGGTTGCGCGGAATGACGGCGGGATTGTTTCTCCGCATCAAGTCATGCTGATCGGACGCTGTTTCCTGCTGGCGTTTGGTTCTAGCCTGCCACTGCGCATGCCATTTGGCAAATTCCGCTGTCTTCAAAAGAGGATCGCCCTCCGGTTGATTAAACGTCAATGACCGGAACGTATTGGTATAATCCGCCTTCTGCTCTTCCATAATCCGCAGAAGATCATGGATCAAGGATTCATCCTCCGGCTCGTGATTGAATAGTCCTAATTTCCATCGCATACCGTTCAGCCAATTCGTTTGATATAATCCCTCAAATTCATCGATGGCTTCTTGGGCCAGCTGTATCGCGTTATCCTTATCCTCCGCCAAGAGAGGCAGCAATGTCTCCGCAAATCGCGCCAGATTCCAGGCAGCAATGGGCGGCTGGTTGCCGTAGGCATAGCGACCCTGCGTGTCAATGGAACTAAACACCGTTGCCGGATCATACGTATCCATAAAAGCACAGGGACCGTAATCGATGGTTTCACCGCTTATGGCCATATTATCGGTATTCATCACGCCATGAATAAATCCCACCAGCTGCCATTGGGCAATAAGAGCGGCTTGCCGTTTCACAACCTCCTGGAGCAGGTAAAGATAAGGGTTATCCACAGACAGAGGCTCGGCAAAATGCCGTTGTAAGGTATAATCGGCTAAAACTCGGAGATCTTCCGGCGTACCCCAGCGGGCGGCGTACTGAAACGTACCGACACGGAGGTGACTGGCTGCAACCCGGGTCAGAACCGCACCGGGCAGCACGGTGTCACGTATAACGGTTTCTCCGGTCGTCACGACAGCGAGGCTGCGTGTCGTCGGTATGCCAAGCCCGACCATCGCCTCACTGATGATGTATTCACGCAGCATCGGTCCCAGGGCGGCTCGACCGTCACCCCGACGGGAATGCGGCGTTTTGCCTGATCCCTTCAGTTGAATATCAAAACGCTGACCTCGCGGGGTGATCTGTTCGCCAAGCAGCAAGGCCCGCCCGTCCCCCAACAACGTAAAGTACCCGAATTGATGGCCGGCATACGCTTGGGCCAACGGCTCCGCACCTTCGGGAATTTGATTTCCGGCGAAAAGCTCAGCACCCTCACTGTTTTGCAGAACCTCCGTATTCAGTCCCAATGTTTCGGCCAAGGAGGTATTGAAGATCACCATTTCTGGCGCGCGAACCGGTGTCGGATCCGTCCGGCTGAAAAAAAATTCCGGCAAGCGGGCATAGGAGTTGTCAAAATGCCATCCCGCGCTGACGGCAGCTCTCGAATTATTCATCAGATGTTTCATGCTTTTATCCAACATGTTCGTTGTATTTTGTTCTGTATGGAGTTCCATCATCATTCTCCTCCCCGGTGCCCATTTCAGCAGATTTTTGAGAATTAATTTGAAAGTTGAATTTGAAATCTATTTTTTAGTATACGGATTTCGCTGTTTCATAACCTAGAAAGTTTTGAGAACACACACAATATTAAACAGATTTCATATTAAATTTTACACTTTTTTCAAAGATATGGTTAGTATCCTTAAGCTAAAAGCGTACATTTTCGGTAGCAGGGTATACTACTTATAAATCAGGAGGAACGATGATGGATACACTGACTTATGAAGAAATATTTGGTCGCCTTGTCCAAGCCGCTTACCGCGGCAATATCGGTACAGAAATCGCAAAAATTAAGTCGACAGATCAAGCCTATATAAACGAATACATTCATTATGCCCTCGGTCAGGGGGATCTCAATAAAGTTGTTTTTAAAGTGGATTCCTGTGATGGAGAGTGTTCGGAGAATGAGCATAATTGCGAAGCAGCTTGTTTGTTTAATGCGATCGTGCGGGATATGGAAGGCAACGTCATGATCCAGGACCGTAATTGCACGCACTGCGGACGGTGCATCGAAACCTGTTCACTCCATCGGCTCGTTGATAAAAAAGAATTTATCCCGCTGGTCGATCTCCTGAAATCAAAAGAAGTCCCGGTTTTTGCCATTGTTGCTCCTGCTATCATCGGGCAGTTCGGCGAGGATGTGACCATGGGTCAGCTCCGGATCGCCTTGAAGCATCTGGGATTCTACGGGATGGTGGAGGTCGCTTTGTTTGCGGATATTCTCAGTCTGAAAGAATCTCTTGAGTTTGATATCCATGTTAAAACCGATAAGGATTTTGTTCTGACGAGCTGCTGTTGTCCTGTTTGGATCAATATGGTAAAGAAAGTTTACAACACCCTTGTCCCGCATATATCCCCCTCCGTATCACCAATGGTGGCCTGCGGCCGGGGAATCAAACGTTTGCATCCTGAGGCCAAAGTTGTCTTTATCGGCCCCTGTATTGCCAAGAAAGCCGAGGCCAAAGAAAAAGACATTCGGGATGCTGTCGATGCCGTCCTCACATTTGAAGAGCTTCATCAAATCTTTGACGCAACGGGAATCGTCCCTTCCGCAATGGAAGATGTCCCCAGTGAGCACTCGTCGCTGGGCGGGAGAATCTATGCCCGGACAGGCGGTGTTTCCAAATCGATCGCTGACACACTAAACCGTCTGCGTCCGGAAAAGAGCGTTAAAATAAAAGCGATTCAAGCCAACGGTGTCAAAGAATGCAAAGCGCTTCTTAACACGATTCTGGAGAATGAGATTACTGCCAACTTCTATGAGGGTATGGGCTGTGTCGGCGGCTGTGTCGGCGGACCGAAGGCAGTGCTTAGTACAGAAGAAGGTACGAAGCGGGTGAATAACTATGGCAAAGAAGCCCATGCTCCAACCGCCGCAGATAATTTTTATGTCCTCCATTTACTTCAGGAGTTGGGTATCCATAGTGTCGAGGAACTGTTAAAAGGTGAAGCGGCTGAGATATTTCACCGGAAGTTATAGACATAAAAATATTCCAAATTCGCCACCGGTGGCGAATTTGGATTCCCGTCTTTTTCCTGGCGGTAAAATGAATAAAAACTGATCAGCACGTTCCTGCGATCAGTTTTTTCACATATAAGGAGAATTATTATCGTTTATTTTTATCCTTTCTTTTTAGATCTTTGATCAGCCAGTTAAACAGCGAAACGATGAGAGAGGTCAAAAAGGCTGCAAAGAAGCCATGGATTCCAAGACCCGGCATCCATGCCGCAGTCAGCATAATCATCCAGGTATTAATGACCAGGATGAATAAGCCAAGAGTTAACACGTTAAGGGGAATCGTCAGCAGCATAACAACCGGTCGGATAAACAGGTTGATCACGCCGAGCAGCAAACCGGCTCCCACCAAGGCGACTGCACTATTGACCGTAATTCCCGGTACGATATATGAAGCGACGACGAGTGCCACAATATTGATTAAACAGGTCAAGATCCATTTGCGCATCATTTTGCTCTCCTTGTTATACCAAATCTACCTGGATATGCGTTGTATTGACTTCAATATCAATCATTCGGTACTGGCCTTGAACACGCAATTCCCGAAGAATATCATTGACGGTTTGGATGGTTAAGCTTATTGGCAGGCCTGCGGCATAGTGACGCCATTTATTGGAGTCTCGATTAAACCCTGCCTTGCTTTGTCCCGTGTTATGCCTCACCGCCAGTCTAATAATCCGCTCCCAAACCCAGGCAATATCCTGTACGGCCTCCAACGTTTCTTCCAGAACCCAAACCGGGATCGGAAGAAGCCATTTCCTGCTGTTGTTATGCCGAATGCCGATCAGGAGCAGAAACGATTGACGTGTCGGTTTAGTCGACAAATACCTCAACTTTAATCCTTCCTTCTTTCGGGTCATCAACATCGATATCGACAAGTTTGCCCCCACTGGATCCTTGCTCCAATTCTTGAATAAGTTCATTCAGAAGATATTCGAGATCAATTCCTCTTTTGTCGATTTCCCCTTTGGCTTCCGGCGGAATAAAGGCCATGGCCGCGTTGGCCAGTTTGGTTACGGATTTAACCAGATTCATTGGGATATTCACGTTGACTTTGGCTGCTTTCTCTCCATTGACCCGGATCCGTAAAAAACGGTTGGCCAAAATAGATAGAGCCGTATTCGTTTCAGGTACGCTTTCCTCGATCGCTTTTAGAAGTTCCATTCCTTCTGCTGCCGTGATTTTCCCCTCTTGAATCATTTCCAGGACTTTTAACCTTTCACTGCTTGCATTGCTCATGATATCATTCCCTTTCCACCTTAGCATTTTATGCCTTAATCCTTTTAGCTTATTACTTTAAATTCTTATTCCATCCCTTTTCTATGTTGGACTTTTATTTTCCAACCTTTTTTAGTCGGCTGGCAGCCTCCTGGGAGGTTATTTCTCCGCGATCCAGCGCATCTAAAATCTCTTTGCGGTTTTCTCGGTCCTCCTGGGAATCTGTACCAACCTCTACTTTATAACCCAAGGCTTGGATCGCACTGTCTAATCGTCCTCTGACCGTGGGATAGGAGATTCCCAGTTCTTTTTCCACATCTTTGATATTGCCGCGGCATTTCATAAAAACTTCGATAAATTCGAGTTGATCGGGAGGGAGCAGACAGAATTTACACGGAGCAAACTGCCCTTCCAACGTCGTGTTACAGTGCATACAGTTCAGTTTGCTCACATGAAGGCTCTGTCCGCAGATCGGACACAAACCCGGCGCTTTGTATTTCGTGATATTCACCTCCAAAATGGAACCACTGTTATGTTTCACAAGTAAAATATAACAGCCGGAATTAATTTTGTCAATATATATATTAATATTATTAAGTTTATTATTAAATTATTTAATATTCGAAGACACTAGTACAGTTATTCACCGTCTTATCATAATCGTATTCAGGATAAACCCTAACTCTGTGCCGAGTTATTGAAACGGATAATCTCCACACAATTATAATTAGAAATCTAAAATATTTGTACTCCAATATATTCTGCTGCTGTCAAATCAGAGTATACTTAGTACAGGATTTCAGAAAAGCAACTCTATTTCTCGTACCTATTATTCATTAGTTTACCACCAGCAGCTAATATACCTACATAATAAGGAAGTACCATTAAATCAAAAAAAAGATATGGATCAGGAGGACATCTATGAACTTAAGGGAAAACGTTATGGCTATTTACAACAGAAAACAGCCGGATTATTACGGGGATCTGATGGCCGCGCTTGAATTCGTCATAGACCCGGTATTCGAACGAGATGGAATGATCCCGCAGGATGGGAAAGAACACAAAGATTCGTGGGGTACTGTCAAAATGTTTCTGCCCGGCTCTCCGGGAGCGCATCCGCATCTAACACCGGAAAATATCGTCATTAAGGACATTGAAAAATGGGAAGAACAGCTCGTCGTACCGACAATCGATGATCTTGACTGGTCTAAAGCAAGGGCTCAGGCGGCTTCGATCAAAAGAGATGAAAAACTGGCAGCTATCTTTTCTCCGGGAGGCCTTTTTGAACGCAGCCATTTTCTGATGGGTTTCGAGAATGCGTTAATGAGTTATATGGAATATCCGGATGAAATGAAAGCATTGCTCAGAAAAATTGCCGATTACAAAATAGCTTTTATCAGGAAAGTTGCTGAGGAATGTCACCCTGATATCATCTTCTACCATGATGACTGGGGTTCCAAACAAAATCTGTTATTACCCCCAAGAGTATGGCGGGATATCATCAAACCGCTGCAGAAAGAGATTGCAGATACGATCCATGACTGCGGCATGATCTACATGCACCATGCGGACTGCATATGTCAGCCCATTGTCCAAGACATGGTTGAGATCGGTGTGGATGTCTGGCAAGGCGTTATCGCTCAAAACGATATCGTCGAAATTCAGCGTATTACTCAGGGGAAGATGGCGTTGGTCGGCGGCATCGACGGACCGAAGATTGATATCGAGAACATCACGGAAGAAGCCATTCGGGCGGAAGTCAGACGGGCGATTGATACCTACTGTCCGGCCGGACGTTTCTATCCTTCTATCCCCAACGGCGTATGTTTCAGAGAATGGAACAACCAAATTGTCATGGATGAACTTGCTTCCTACGGCAAAAAGTACGCCCAGGAACATCCCATCGCCAATTCGTGATTTTTTTCTCAAGAGATTGAAAAAGCCCCAATCAATGCGTGTACACTAATAAAACTATACGATAAAGCCTCCAGTAAAGGCATAATATGAAACAGCCGGGACTCCTTAAAAAAAGAGCTCTGGCTGTTTGTATTTCACTCTGGCAAGAAGACTTCCTGCTACGATTACTCAGGAAACGATTCATTTTTTACCTTTTAACAGATTGCGATCGAAAATGACAAAAAACTGACCAAACCGTAAGGACTGACTGGAACATCTTGTCCTGTGACTGACATATGATGGTATTGAAAAAATTGGAAGGCAGGAGAATCAATGACACCACCTTTTATCACCTACTCAACCTTTCACCGGCTCGGTTTGAATGTCAGAAACCTGAACGCATTACTGTTAAATACGACAGATGATTTCGAGCTTCACATCATCGATAGCAATTCCCAGGACGGCACCTGGGATTTTATCAAGAGCTTAAGCGACAGCCGGATAAAATCGATAACACGGCTGCCGATGAATTACGGTCCAATCTATGCGCTGAACTACAATCTAGCCCGCAGAAAACCCGACCAGTATTTTATTGTTCTTGAAAGTGATGTCTATCATTATGTCCCGGATTGGATCAGTCGTTTTATGAAGGTGTTTGATATGTTCCCCGATGTTGGGCTTCTGGGATTAGCCCGATCACACCCGTACCCGGTTTATTATCCCGAAGTATCCCTGCAAGAAAAAAATGGCGTTCAATATCTGCAGTTAATGCACACCGAGGTTGGCAATGTTATGGATTTCGTTCCCGGACAATGCCAATTCTTAAGACCGGAGCTCATCGACCTAATCGGTTATTGGAGCGAAGAAAACGGCTACGGAGATGCCGAATTGTCGCTTAGAGTGACTAAATACACCCCGTTTAAAGCCGGATACGTTATCGACGTCCCTATCGATATGATTCAGAGTGTTCCCTGTGAATCCTGTGAAGGACGCCCATGGTGTCAGCTTGACAAGGTTAATACGACCTGTTTCAACATTTGGAAGAGCAAGCATCGAAATGAATCCTTTGTGTTAACAAACGGTACCCGAAAATATCTGGAATGTTTCGACGAACTAAGGCAGGGCAAGAGAACAGTCTATTGTGCATCGATTCATGATCCTGATTCCTACAAAAATCACCTCTACCATATGGATTGGGCCCTGGAGAATTTCGATTACTATGCCAACAATTCCAATTAGATAGAAATAACAAGAAAAATGCCTAAAAAACTAGCCCGTTCTGCTGAGAATATCCGATCTCATGTCGTCGGCAATTTTGATCGAAGCGATATTGATGTCAGTGAGCTCGGGGACCGAATTATTTTTTATGGGTTAAGGAACAAAAGCTTCTTTCCAACTTTTTATTCTGGAATAGACCTGATCGTATCTCCGAACCTTCCTTTTGTCCTGATACCAGGCAAAAACTACGATGGGTTCCCGACAGGTTGTTGTATTGACGCGGCTTTGCACAATGTCGGCAAGCGGACAGAAGAAATTTAGACAAATCTTTAATTTTCAAAAACAAATGAAAGAAAGGGGCTCTGTCATCGGGCAAGCCCTTTCCTTGAAATAATTTCTCTTGGAAAAATAACCAAATGAATGAGATAAACCCTGGGCAATCGACGGTTATCTTTTTAAAAACCCTCGTTCTTCATGTGTATATAGGGATGCTTATTTCATTTTAATAGAGTTGAATGAAGGAAAAACTGTGTTATTGTCGAAATAATGCAAAATTTCAACTTGTGAGTAATGTGGGGGACGAAAATGGAATTGAAGTATTATAAGATCATTGTTGAATCTTCTCCGAATATGATTTGGAAATCAGGCATCGACGGTAATTGTAATTATTTCAATAATACCTGGCTGGAATTCACAGGAAGGACAATTGAACAGGAGTTAGGTGATGGCTGGGCAGAGGGTGTTCATAAAGACGATTTAAAGAATTGTTTGAAAGTTTATCTCGATTCATTCCATAATAGACAGCCATTTGAAATGGAGTACCGTCTACTGCGCGCTGATGGAGAGTATCGATGGATTAATGACAGAGGAGTCCCTTTTTTTGAAGAAGGTGAATTTAGCGGCTATATCGGAAGCTGTATCGATGTCAACGAAAAAGTTGAAGGGAGACATTTAAAATTCAAAGCCCAAAGGGATGGTTTAACAGAAATCACCAATCGGGAATACTTTGAAAAAATGTTCCTGCAGGAATTCAAGAAAGCCAAAAAAATGAAATCCCCTCTTTCTATCATTATGATCGACATTGATAATTTTAAATCAGTGAATGATACATATGGACACCTTGCCGGGGATAAAGTACTTATTGCTCTTGCAAAGACAATACAAAAAGAGATACGAAATATTGACTTGTTTGGACGATACGGGGGGGAAGAATTCATCATCGCTTTACCCGAGATTGAAGGCTCGTCGGCTAAGTCAATTGCCGAACGTCTTCGGAAAAAAATCGAAAAAACGAAAATATCCTATAAAAAACAAGCTCTCCGAGTCACTGCCAGTTTTGGAGCCGCCCAATTATCCGACGAGAAAAATCCAAAAGAACTTTTGGACAAATCGGACCAAGCCATGTATTTATCTAAGGGAAACGGTAAAAATCGTGTCACACTTTTTGAATGACAAGTACCATGTCAACCCTAAATCCTATATATCCTGACGTCAGATTTCTTTTAATACTGCGTTGTCATCATTCGCCATACGCTCGGTATGCCTCAATCCTTCGCCTTGTCTTAAAAGAAATCTGCTCATCATTATATTACAGTTTTTAGGTTGACAAGGTACTGGATTATATCAGCTTCTCCGGAACAAAACGTGCTGCTGCCTTCCGCATCAGTATAAAGTCAATCATAAAGACGACAGCACCGAATCCGCCAAGAATAGCCTCATTCAGCACGAACAATCCCGTCATCTGCCCTACCAAAAGTAAAATGACCGGGATAATAATAAACGCGCTAGTTTGCTGTGCTTCTTGAAAGGTCTTCGCTTTCGCTGAAACGAGAACCATAAAATAGATGGATAGAATCGTCACGGCAGGAGAGACCCATAAGATCAGGATCAACCATTTGATGCTGGGAAAAACGATTTTCCCAAAGTACATCCATCCCCCGATATTCATAACGATGCCAAAGACAACGGCAGAAAGCAACGTAATCACAATAGCCGGTACCGCGGTAGCAACAACCTTGGCGTTAAAGAGCTCGCGGATACTGATCGGGGTATAAAAGAGAGATTCCATGGTTTTATGTTCTTTCTCCCCGACAAAACTGCTGGCCCCGATGATACTGCCGGACATGATCGGTATCAGGAGAAAAAACACAGGGAACATGTAGTTCAAAGCAATTTCAAAGAGGAGTTGGGCGTTAGTCAGGTCTGCGAACTGGTCGCCTAAAGCGTTGATCATATAATCCATACCATTAATCGCCGAGACCCCATATCGTGCCCCGATAACGAGGATTAATGGTAATATCACCATCATGACTACCGGCACAATCAGCATCGGCATGAGTATTTGTTTATCTCCTGTGACCTCCCGAATATCTTTATAGATCATGGCACGCTGCATGGCGTTCATAAAATCACACCCCTCTGAAAACTAAAATATAAATCTTCAAGATTCCAGCGCACTTGCTTCGCTTCATAGACCTTACCGCCACGCGCAAGAATATCGGCAAGGACCTGAGTGACCTCCGAATCGCCCATGATCGGAATTCGCAGCCTGCCTTCCGGTGTTATTACCGACGCGGCGATCTCCGGGAGTTTTTCGCCTCTTATTTCCAAGTAGATCTTACTATCCTTTTGTTTTAATAGTTGCTCAAAAGTACCTAAGCCGATGATCTTACCCTCGTGGATAAATCCATAATAGGTGCAGATTTCCTCGGCATATTTCAGCTGATGGGTACAGACGAAGACGGTGACGCCTTGGTGCATGGATAGTTTACGGATCATTTGAGTCACGTTCATTGCGGCTTCTGGATCTAATCCCGACGTCGGTTCATCCAGAAATAAAACCTTCGGGCTGTGCAGCAGCGCCCGAGCCAGGGACAAACGTCGTTTCATACCCGTGCTGTACGCTTTCAGCTTCTTGTCCTTAGCGTCAATGATTTCGAATGATTCCAGCAGTTCAAATCCCCGCTTTTGGATAGCCTTATCATTCATCCCATGCAGCCTGCCAAAGAACGAGAGATTTTCCATACCCGTCAGGTTTTCGTACATCAAGGCTGTCTCAGTCATTACCCCGCAAAGTTGATGGATACCCGCCCGATCTTTTATTATGTCCTTACCCATTACCGTGGCCCGACCGCCCGATGGTTCAAGAATCCCATTAAGCAACCTTACCGTGGTCGTTTTTCCCGATCCGTTGGGACCCAGGAAGCCGAACACTTCGCCCTGAGCGATGGTAAAGCTGGTTTCATTCAAGGCATACGTACGGCCGTCATAGGATTTTTTCAGTTTATTGATTTCAATAGCGTTCATTTTCTTCACTTCCCGTTTATCGTTTCCATATTTCAAGAGGCACCACCATTATCATGCACGCCATTCAATAATTCAATGATAATTTCCAATCTAACACGTATGATAATTCCCAACTGACTTTATTCATATAAAAGACGCCTGGATATTTAGGCGCCCCCATAAACGAATAAATGAATACAGCTTGATTATTTAGCCTGCGATAACCCGATTCTTGCCATATTCTTTGGCCAAATAAAGCAACTGATCGACCCGGCTGATGAGTTTCCGCTTTTCATCCCCTTCGCCAAATTCGGTGACGCCAAAGCTTGCTGTGACCTTTCCTGTAACTTTATCATGTTCAATTTCTTCAATAAGTTCTCTGAGCCGATTGGCAATATCCTTGGCAATTCTTAGCGTTGTCTTCGGAAGAATGACGATAAATTCCTCTCCGCCCCATCGGGCGACAATGTCCTCTTGTCTGACTGCTGCTTTCACGGTATCAACCATTTTTACAATGACATCATCTCCCACCATATGGCCGTAGGTATCATTGATGCGTTTGAAATCATCGATATCAAATAAAATAAGAGAAAACGGAACGTGGCCGGCGCACATTTCATTAAGTATACTATCACACGCTGCTCGATTGGATGCTTTGGTCAAGGTATCTGTTTTAACCAGTATTTCCAGCTGTAATTGCTGTAAGTAATTCAACCGTCTTTGTTTTCCGTTTTGATAGATTAACGCACTGATCACAACGATGTGTATGACTAAATAGATTATGAGATTGACTGCAGAACCAATAATAACATTGGGAATAGTCCACGGTATCAGCGCGATAAAAATGATAAATAACAAACACGCCGTAATAACATTAAAGATCCACCGGTTAGGTATCATAAACAGACATAATGTAACAATCAACAGATTAAACGCCTCGGACATGATACTAACTGGAGCAAGCTTAACGGCAACGTACTCGTGTAACAGGTAGACGACCAGCGTAAAAACGAGGATGAGAGGAACGGTCTTCGTCTTATCTTTTGGGTTCGTAAGCAGGACATAAACAATGATCCCAAGGACTAACACGATAATTCGATGAACCAATGAATACTTGATGATTACGGCTGTATCAATATCCAGAATAAAGAAGTAGTCCGAGATAAAAAACAGGAGATGCAGGATGCAGAAAATCAGGATAATGTTCCTGCTTACCCTTATCCCTTTAAAAACTTGATCATCATGATATTCCTTTTCCAGTTTTTTGTCTTTAAATTCACCTAAGCGATTAATGGACTTTTCCATGACAACCCATCCTATCGATTTTCAAGTCTTTCTATCTATGTTATCGTCAATTTTCTAAAAAATCTTTCGGTTGATCAAAATAAATACGAATTCCATTTTCCTCCACTGAGGTCTTGATTGTAACACCATAATATCTTATTGTAGATACAGAAGTAATCATTAATTATTAATAAATTATTGCAGACAATAGTTAGTTACAGACCATAAGGATATTTATTATTGACAAAACGGCTTTATCCCCTATGATTAACTTATTTGGATGCTGTATTTGGATGCCGAAATTATTTCGATGAGGATGGTCAGCTTATGAAAAAAGGCGTAATCCGTTTGATCCTATGTATTTTGATAATAATTACATTGGTCTTAATATCCGCCTGGTACACCCACCGCCAAGAAAACAATAATGCCGTCTCTGCGGAAAAATCCGCAGAAAAGATAGCTCTGGTACGCTTGGAGGATGTCGGCCCCGGCGAACATTACAAACTTCAAGAGAACATAGATAAACTGATGGTCCTGGCTGATTATCTGCAACAGGAAGGCATCCCCTTTTCTGTCTCATTGATTCCACGCATGGTGGAACCGGATAGAAACTATGATGTTTCGATTGGCGACGACACGCCCTATACCCAGCAATTCCTGGCTGCAATGAAAGGCCTGGAACAGAGAGGCGGTATTATCGGAGTCCACGGTTATACACACCAAAGCGGAAGCAGCCGTAGTGTTGCCGGATATGAATTTTACAGTAAAGCGAAAAATCCGGATGTACCAAACACTTTTACCTACGCCGAAGAACGTGCGGACAAAGCCATTGCCTTATTTAATCAAGTCGGGATCAAACCGGCCTATTGGGAAACGCCGCATTACAGCGCATCTGCTCACCAACTGGTCGCTTTTCAAAAAAAATTCGGTATAATTTATGAAAATAATTACTATTATCCGGAAGCGTGGAAAAGATACGCTGTCCTGAATGAGAATGATCAGTATTACTGCGGTTTGGACGTTGTGCCTGCTCCCATCGGTCATTTAAACTCACCGGATCGCCTTTCAGCCATGCTGGCTGTCCTGGATGATCCGGAAAAGTCCGGAACACTGGCATCTTTCTATGTCCATCCGACTTACGAGTTTCAGTTTATTAAAAAGGTAGAGCTTGAAAACGGTAAAACACAATACGTCTATGATGAAAACTCTCTCTTGCACCAGTGTGTGCGCGAATTTAAAAGCAGAGGGTATCAGTTTGTGTCTCTGTATTCCCTGGTCGGGTTCGTGCCGGCTCAACGGGAAGAGAAGATTCTGTTTAATCCGGGTGATGAATTATATGCGGGTCAATTTGTCAAGGGTACTCCGGGGAATTCTCTGCTTGTGTGGAATAAGAAAGCAGATCAGTGGCACATGTATCAGTACACCGCACCTTGGTTTGTGCCAAGGGATTTAAAAGCCTTTGCGGATAGGGGAGTCTGGCTAAAAGATTTAGCACTGCCCAAAGGCACAATTCCTTTAACCGGGTATTTTATTAATAACGCCAGGCAGGACCTCATGCTATTCAACCCGGTTTCGAGGAAAGTCATTCTGGCTGAAAACGACGGCGATAAATTCATTCCCCAGGATATGCCGATGACTGCGTTCAATAACTTGAAAAAGGCCCAACCTTTGGCTGGCGACCTGAATGGCGACGGCCTGACTGACCTTTTCCTTTATGACAGAGACAATAGCCGAATTGGAACAGCAATCAATACAGGCGGTACCTTCACCGATTTTTCATGGCAGCCCTTTAGTTTGCTTAAAAAAGAAAATCTTCAGCTGACAGTCGGAGATTATAATGGTGACGGGCGATGTGACATAGTCATCTTGGATCCGGATAAAAATCTAGGATATTTGCTATCCGGGAATACATCAAACAACTTCACTCTTGGAGATCGGATAAATAATCAAATCCAGATTAAAGAAGACGAACGTATCACCACCGCCGACGTCAACGGTGATGGCAAGGACGACTTGCTCATTATCAACCCGAATGGCCTTTGGCAATATGCCATCTCCAACGGCAGTGAATTTGACTCCGTAAGATCTTACGGCCCATGGGGGCAAGGGAAAGATGAAGCTGCTCTCGCCGCCGATATTAATGGTGATAACAAGGCCGATCTGGTTATGATCGATCATGCGGCCGGCCGTTACAACATGAATACCGCCATATCCGTTTTGGATACGAACTTATAATTCTTAGACTTAACAAATTTTATAACGTAAAAAATCCCGGTAAATGCTAAATCATTCTGCATATACCGGGATTAATTCTTCTTTATACGACCATATCCTTAAGTGTGATGGTTGGACACTGGTACCGTCCCCATTGCGTCGTTTTATCCTCAAATTGGATAGCCTGATTTGGACACCAATGCATACAGGCCAGACAAAATTCACAATGATGCTGCCAAGAAGGCGTGTTATCTGCTATCCGGATATTCCCGGCAGCGCAGACCTTTTCACACGTACCGCAGCTATTGCACTGGTCATTAAGCCAGAATTTCTTATCGATTTCATAGGGAACGAACTCCGGCCGCTGCCAGCTATCTTGTGTGTCCGTGTCGTCCAGAGTTGGGCTGAAAGTTGCTTCATTAACAATCTTGGCGATGCCCGCCATCATCTTTTCCTGGATACCGATCATCGTATTCTGCTCAGCTTCTGGGGCCGGTGGATAGAAGACATTGAAGTTATCAGGCATTTGAATCTCAAACGTATCCGCCAGGATCAGATTTTTTTCTGCAAGGAGTTGTTTCAATTGGGTGAGCGAACACCCAGAAGATTCACCGAAATTTGAAATGGCAAAAACATAGGTAGTCTGATGGGGTACAACGTTTATTTGTCGGACAAAATTCTCAACCAAAAGCGGCACGCCTTCGGCAAAAACCGGAAAGACGATGCCGATTTTCTCTGAATGGACAGGAATTTCTTGTGCAACTAATTTGCCGGTGATACGTACAACCTCGGAATCTTTCAGCAAACAGCAAAGATCCTTAGCGATTTTTAAAGAGTTTCCCGTCCCGGAAAAATAATAAATCGTCGTGCTCATAAAACCCTCCCAGTTTATTTTTTCACATGGTATTTAATCATCTAACTAATCAGCATATTAAATTATATCGAATCACATCATCTTAGGCAAAATAATTCTGATAAAATGTGGGAAACTAAAACATAATTAATTAAATTTAACCATCAGAGGTGAACTTACGATGGATGAACTGCGTATAACCAAATTGAAAAAGTTATATGAATTGGAGAATTTGCTTATCCATTATTACAAATCGCAATTGTCCGAAAGCGAGGATACGGTGTTTAACAGCGCGTTGACGAAATTTATTAAGACCGATACGGTACACGCAGACTACTTTCATGAGCTATTTCGTGAACAGGACATAGAAATTCCGGTAATCACAGCGGCGATAGCCGATATTACCGGAAATCTTGTCGGGGAAGCAGTCGAATTGACGGGGATCGGAAATGTTTGCCGTATCGGCGTCTCTCTGGAAAATCAAATTGCCGAATTATACGCCGACCTGATTGAAGAAAATCCCTCCTCGAAAATCTTGGATATACTGCTCAGTTACAAGATTGATAAGGAATTTCATGCGTTATGGCTGCAGCGTTATGGGCAGTTTCTCAAACAACAGAAGACGTGTACCACCAATCTTATTCAAAATGCTATCGATGGTCATCCCACGGTGAATATGAATGTACGCTTGATCTAACTAAAATAGCGGATCACACGTTTCAGGGCTATCGCAAACCAATACGTATATTCTTCCGGTTTTTTCCTCACCTGATCAGCCAATTGGTCTAGTCGGATCCATTGATAATCGGAAACTTCATCCGGATTGGGGACCGGATCTCGGTTATATTCGCCAATAAAAACATGGTCGATTTCATTTTCGGTCATCTCTTTATCCAGAGCAACCGTGTATTGAAAAACAAAGATTTCTTTTAATGGACAGGTAAAGCCCATTTCCTCCATCAAGCGCCGTGTTGCCGCCGACATCAGATCCTCGCCCGGACGCGGATGGCTGCAACAGGTATTCGTCCACAAATCTTCGGAATGGTATTTGGTTGCTGCGCGTTTATGTATCAGCAATTCATGCTTATCATTAAAAACGAAGATGGAAAAAGCACGATGACGCAAACCTTGACGATGCGCTTCCATTTTCTCCATTATCCCGACTTCCCGATCCTGTTCATCCACGAGGATTACCGTCTCTTGCATTGAATTCTCCTTCTGTTGTCGATGTGATCTCCGCCCTCTGTAATGTTTCTATATTATCATGTTCATTCTGTTAATTTCCACTCTAATTATTTGTAATTTGAAAAGGCATCGCGTGTATCTCCTCATATTATTTGTTTTCTTTGCCGCAAAAACAGTGTAGAATAGAAACACGAGTGTCGCAAGATATTTGTTTAAAAAACTATCAAACACACGTTCCCATTTGGTCTCTTTTATGTTAATATATGGAATATAGATTAACATAATGTTTATCTGGGTGGAGGAAAAAATGGATAACGAGAGGTTTCAAGAACGCGTATTAGAGCAACTTGGTTCTCTTGGAAATAAAATGGATCGAATGGAAACACGCCAAGAGAGTCTGGAAGTCAGACAGGACCGATTTGAAGACGTCTTGATGGATCTTCGTACCGGACAGCAGGAACTTCGTACTGATGTAAAGGAACTTCAGACCAACGTCCGGGAACTTCAGACTGACGTACAGGAACTTAAGACCGACGTCCGGGAACTTCAGACTGACGTACAGGAACTTAAGACCGATGTCCGGGAACTTCAGACTGATGTACAGGAACTTAAGACCGACGTCCGGGAACTTCAGACTGATGTACAGGAACTTAAGACCGACGTCCGGGAACTTCAGACTGATGTCCAGGAACTTAAGACCGACGTCCGGGAACTTCAGACTGACGTACAGGAACTTAAGACCGACGTCCGGGAACTTCAGACCGATGTCCAGGAACTTCGTACCGGACAGCAGGAACTCCGTACCGGACAGCAGGAACTCCGTACTGATGTTCAGGTACTTCAAACCAACGTCCGGGAACTTCAGACCGACGTACGAGACCTTAAATATGGCCAGAAACAAATATGGAACTGCATCGAAACGATTGCTATTAACCAGGAAAACATGCAGCAGGACATAACTACGATGAAAACTGACCTCCGGAGTGTCATTCAAAGTCAAGCCCGTGTGGAACATATCCTGACCGGAAAGGTTAAATCTTTATACGATTTTCGGGAATGCCAGATTGAGACAAATGAGAAAGTCGCCGCCAGACTTGACCGGCTGGAAGCAAAATGCTGAAGTACTTGGTAGGGCCGTACATACATAGTATATACGGCCCCTTTCTCTGTTACAATGATATATAATCACGATGTGAATTCAATCGCAGGAAAAAAAAGCAAGTCTTCGTCCCTCTTGTCCCCTTATGGGAATATCGCGGTGATGACGCCTGACCCGGCCGCATTGCTCGCAGTTGCTCCCGGTACGCTGAAATAGTTCTCACTGACACTATCGAGCGTGTACCCTTCTTTCGGGAATAACGTGACCGTCGCGGTGTATTGCTGGCCTTCCACAAAGGGATCATCTGCCGGCGTCCACATAATGGCCCCCGTATATTGCTCTGTTTCAGTTATCGTCGTGGCTGGTACCGCACCGGGCGTTGGCGGTGTTACTCCTGCGATGACGCCGATATCGATGGGCAAAGCTTCCGGCAGAGCCGGTTCTGAAGCCGGGAATACCGCCGTAATGATGCCGGAATTCGCTGCATTTTGGGTTGTTGCGCCAGGTACTTTAAAGAAGTTGGCTGCGATCCCTTTCAGAGTGTACCCCGTTTTGGGAACTAAGGTGATGGTTGCGGTATATTCCGTACCTGCCACATACGTACTGTCCGCCGGTGACCATGTCACGGTGCCTGTGTATTCTTCGGAATAAATCGATGTTACAGGTATAGCTCCCGGTTCCGGTATGGTTACGCCGAGTATTTCCGGCATGGTGATAACGGTCTGCGTTGTTGGTGTTGTCATATGCGCTTTGACATCGGGATCCATAGAGGTTATTACCGAGGTGTCCCAAACCTTATCGGTGGTTTTCCCCAGAAGAAGATTCTGGGCGACTTCTTTCGCTGCCTCGCGGTTGACCTCCCAGTAGCTTAACCCGTCAAGATTAACGGCATCGCCGGGCAGTGTCTGCGTAACAATCGTTGCTTCTTCGAATGACTTGGCCGCTCCGGCCAGCCTTGTCATATCTTTAAAAGTTAAGTCTGTCTCTACAGCCTCCAATAATTGCGGAATCAGCTTAGGCAATTTCAGGACCGTCGCGGGCTTTAGCATTTCTTTTGCTACCGCGGTCAATACTTTCTGCTGTCGTGCAGTCCTTCCGATATCGGCAGTCGCGTCGTGTCGGAAGCGCGCGTATTGGAGAGCCTTCGTCCCGTTTAATTCTTGTACGCCGGCCTTCAGATCAATAACTCCGTCCTGCTTATCCCCGGTCTCGTAATACATATCTTTTTCGACATCAATGGTTATTCCGCCCAGAGTATCAATGATGTCCTTAAAGCCGTCAAAATTCGTCAGAAGATAGCCATTCAGTTTGATGCCCGTCAACTCCGTGACTTGTTTTTTAAGTTCGTCAATATCCCTGAGCATAGGAACCGCGTTGATCTTGCAATAGCTGTCCGAGCCCGATAGTGTCACGCGGGTATCGCGGGGAATTGACAGCAGAGAAATAATTTTTGTTTCCGGATCGAAGCTGGCAACAATGATGGAGTCCGAATTAAATGATGTCGCCCCGGGCCGTTTATCAGCCCCGATCAAAAGAAAACTGACCCGTTTATTCAACGTATCCCCGCCGGGAAGGGTGTCGCTGCGGAGATAAAACGTCGCAAACGCTGCTGACCCGAGAAGTACCCCAACGATTACCAGTGCTATGATTATGAAAGTTCTTTTCACTTTGCTTTTCTTTTTTGGTCTCTTGGTTCTACTATCTTTGTTTGTTGCATTCGTGGATACCATTATATTCACCCCATTCTCCTTTTGAACATTAAAACCATACCACTTCTCCGTGTGGGTATCAAGACTATTTTTATTTTTTATATGATACCTGTATCCATCTTCATTGCAAAAAAAGACCAGTACGGAATAACCGACTGGTCCAAGATAACTTTCAATCTATTAAAAATGTTCTGCTCATACTTGTTAAAAAAGCAACTACAGTTCAGCAGCTAACTTATCTAAGCGAGCGGATAAACTGGCCAACTCCTCAATACTGGCATTGACCTCCTGACTCGCTGCTGCCGTTTCTCCTATGGCGTGTAGTACCTCCTTGGAGGATCCGGTGGTTACCCCGACAGAGCGTTGGATTTCATTAGTAAGCTCGCTGATTTTGACTACTGTTTTCCGGGATTCTTCGGATAACTTTCTGATTTCATCCGCAACGACTCCAAATCCCTTTCCCGAATTTCCTGCTCTGGCTGCCTCAATGGCGGCATTGAGACCGAGCATGTTGGTCTGTTCCGCAATCTCTTTGATAAAGGTCATAACTTTGTCGATGTTGTCGGTTAATTTTTTTACGTTCTGCACTTCGGTATGCAAATGAGTTTGGCTTCGATTGATTTCAGTGGCGGATGCTGTGATTTCTTGCATGGCCGCTGAGACGCCTGCCAGACCATCACCCAGTTTTCGCGACATTTCTTTCAGATCGGTTGCCAGCTGACGGGGAAGAACTAAGCCCAACGCGGCAATAGCCTCGCCCGAGTCTTCATCGATCATCGGTGTACAGGTGAGTGAACAGGGAATTCCAAAATAGGATGGATCAATATCGGCTACCACTTCTTTGCCGGTTCTAACCGCTTCCAGGGCTATTTCATCGGCTTGCTCGCCGATCTTTATATTCTGAACATCAAACTTTTGGGAGCCTTGTTTGTGCCGGTATACTTGCTTATCATTGATAAATAACACGCCCCCCTCGGGCAGAAGGTTGGTCAGAATAGGCGCGTAATATTTGAATGAACTGGCTAAAGGGTGCCTGCGCGGTAAAGCAAAAGCCCAGCTTCCGATAACTTCGGAGTCATCATCGGCCCAAATAGGCCCACTGATAAACATCACTCTGACACCATAAACATGCGCATCATACTTTGTAACATCAACCCGTTGATTCTTTATTGCGTTGTCTGCTGCATACCCTGCTTTGATCCGATCGCCGACTCTCACACTCAATGCTTCAAATTTATCAGCAACACAATACGTCACGTTTTCTAAATCACTCAGTAAAAAAGCGGCTCCCTGTGAATATGTCGTCACGAGAAAGGTAAAAAGTGCTTTCATTAGATCTACCTCTCTGGCATGAACTCGAATTTCCTCCATATTATCCCTCCGTTTATTCAACATTCCTTATTCAGTCAACACATGGCATTATTGCAATAAAGATGCCAGAATCAATAGAATCCCCAAATAGTGCATTATTCCTGGAATAATAACGTGTATCGCTGATTTCTTTCAACCGGTTGATTATTTTTTTGAGAATAGCAGAGGTTGTTTTATATTAGAAAAGGGAAAATTCAGCCATTTTAAGCTATTTTTCTACAATATCCCTTTTTGCTACATTTTTCTTCTTTTGAGATATTACCATAGCAATATACGTGCAAAAAGGAGACAAAGCCTACGTCCCTTTGTCTCCCAACCTGGCAAAAAGGAAAAAAGGAGACAAAGTTCTACGTCCCCTTTGTCCCCTTAGAATGAATCATCTAAAAGTGCGGGTGTTGTTAAAATGATGCGTTCAACGACATTGTCCGCCCGTATATCTTTTGGTGTTTGTCCTTCTTTCAGATTAAAATTGAAATAGAGGGCGGCCGCACCTTCGACCTTGAACAAACCGTACAGCTTACCGCCATGAACGCTTTCCGGCTCGATATAGGTATTCCGATAGATTGAAAACACCTTATCCGCCCTGTCACCGACACCGGCGCCCAGATTGGTTTCCGCATCGGAGGCTGTGGCTGAGATTTCAAGAACTTCCCCTGACTCCGCACTAATGAACACACGGTAGCCTTTACTGTAGTCCCAACGATACACTTTTCCCGGAAAGTTCAATGTTTCTTCACCTGGTGGTGTTTCGACGTAATCAGAGCCCAAAGCCGCTTTCACTTAATCTTTAGCAGTTTACTCATGGTACTCACTCCTGTTCACAGATTATTGTCAAAACGTTAAACCAAATAAGACCATCATCAATGTACCCCTTTTACACACAACACACATACAAAGAAAATGACGGATATAATTGATTAATCCTGACGTTGAAGACAGCTGTCCGATTCAAAAAAAACTCTGTTTGCATACCCAGTAAAAAAATAACTCGTTTACATAGTGTGTCCAGCTGAAAGATAATATGCAAAAGTGTTATTTTATTGGGGTTAGTAAACAGAGTGTAACAGAAGGAAACCAAGTTTATTGAACGGTTAAATGCTTACAGCAAGTAAGCACTATCAAATCCACCGGCAATGGCGCTGCGGATTCTGCCGGGTTTATCGGCGTCACCGATCACACGGACCCGTTCAAAATTTCGTACGATCTCTTCCACGAATTGGGTGTTGGCGCGCATGCCCAAAGAGACAACGAAATAGTCAAACTCGAACTCCTGTGTTTTGCCTTCGGCAAGGAGCTCAAAGGTCGCTATACTGCCATCGATCTTTACCAGCTTATGCTTCGCCAGGGTTGGGACTTTCGCTTTACCCAGCCGCATCATGATATCGATCAGGTTCTGGAAGAACAGATCCGGCCCGATATTATCCGCCATTTCAAAAACGGTAACCTTATTGCCTTTTTCTGCCAGGAGGTCGGCTGTCTCCAGTCCGGTCATACCCGATCCGACAACAGCGATATTCTGATTATAGAGCTGGACTTTACCGGTTAAAATATCCGGCGGGGTAAACACGTTTTTCCCGTCCAGTCCCGTGATCGCTCCGGGCAGGATCGGTTTCGATCCCTGAGCGACAAAAACAGCGTAGGGGTTTAATGTTTTGATCGCTTCCACCGTCGGTGCGGTGTTCAGTCGGATTTCAATACCCAGCTTTTCCGCTTGGATCTTCAAGTAATTAATCAACCAGGTGATCTTGTCTTTAAAGGGCGGCTTATTCGCCAGTTCGAGCTGTCCGCCGACCTGTGAAGACTTTTCAAAAACGATTGGCTTAAACTTACGCATAGCCAGGACTCGGGCTGCTTCCAAGCCGGCCGGACCTGCACCGATAACCACGACGACTCGGCCGGCACCATCCTCTTTGATGTCCGAATATTTCAATTCCCTGCCAGCCATGGCATTGACAGCACATTCCGCCGGTTCACCGGTCATGTCTGCTTTGGTCAGGGATTCCATACAATGCAGACAAGAGATACAAAGCCGGGCTTCATGCGCTCTGTTTTCCTGCGCTTTGATCGCCCACTCCGAATCAGCAAAATGCTGCCGGGCTGAACCGGCAAAATCCATAATACCTTCTCCAATGATTTTATCGGCAAAGGCAGCTTCTCGTATTACCGAAACTCCGATGACCGGGATCTTCACTGCTTTCTTGACTGCTTCAGACAAGTGGAGCTTCCAGCCCTGAGCGAAGGAAGAAGGCTCCCATGCGACGTTCATGGTCTCATAAATCCCGGAACTGACATCAATGGCATCGACGCCGAGTTGTTCCATTCTTTCGGCGATCCTGACGCCTTCGTCCAAGGTCAGGCCTGTGTCCTGAACGCCGGCATAGTTTAAGATCTCATCAACGGATAAGCGAACGATCAGCGGAAAGTCCTTGCCGCATTTTGCTCTGACTCCAAGAACGATCTCCTCCAGAAAACGCATCCTGTTCTCAAGGTTTCCGCCGTACTGATCTGTTCTCTTATTGGTATACGGGCTTAAAAATTGGTTGATCAAGTAACCATGAGCCCCATGCAGCTCAACGCCGTCAATTCCCGCTTGTTGAATTCGCCAAGCGGCCGCGACGAAATCCCGGATCACTGCTTCCACTTCGCTGATCGTCATAGGGTGAGTATCCTGCTGAACCATGCGGCAGGGAACATCACTTGGCGCCAACATGGGCTTATTGCCGTTAAGCGCTGTGATACCCTGTCTACCGGGATGGTTGATCTGGACGATAATTTTCCCGCCGTTTTCATGCACCGCAGCGGCCAGCTTTTTGAGCCCCGGAATGTGTTTGTCGCTCGCTGCGGACATTTGATGGCGATTGGCGACACCATTTTCGTCATTGATTCGGGCGACTTCCGTAAATATAAGACCGACGCCCCCCTTGGCCCGGGCGGCATAAAATGCGATCAATTCTTCAGATACGGTTCCGTCTGTGTTACTGAGGGCATTGCCCATTGGCGTCATAACAATGCGGTTCTTTAAATCCAGTGTGCCAATTTTTCCTGTTGCAAATAGATTGGGGTACATACCTTTCTGCCTCCTGTAATCTGTCAATTCTCTGGTTCATCATTGCTAACGTATTAAAAGAACGTTATTAGGATTATAATGCAAAAAAAGTGCCAACGATCGCATTAACGAAAGGGCCAAAGAATGGGCTTTTTCTTGCACAATCCTGTTTACGTTTCCGCAAATTCGTTGCTGCGTATTTTCCGTTACTGTAAATTCAAGGATTCCCTTTTTCGTTACAGTAAATCCATCACGATTGTTCATTTTACCGAAAACACAGTATCAAATCAACCTGCCAAATTAACAGCGAAAATCAACACCCACCGAATACAAAATCCACATCACCTGCTATGTGGCGATGTGGATTGTTTTTCGATGAAAAACGCATGGATTGTTTAACTTTATTTCGTCGATAGTCCGTACTCCTTGATTTTACGATAGAGAGTCGCTTTACTCATGCTCAATAACACTGCCGCCGTTGAGACATTCCGACCCGACTTGACTAACGCGTTTTCGATCATGATTCGTTCAGATTCTTTGATATAAGAATGCCGGGTGGCGTCATCATGACGAATCTGCCTTAAATCAGTCTCAGTTGATAACGCACTGACAATATCTTTGGGCAAATGATTCTCTTCGATTCTGTCTTCATCCGCCAGATTCATCGCATAAATTATCGTATTCTCCAGCTGTCGGACATTGCCGGGCCAATCATAAGCCATGATCCGACGATAGGCACCCTGGCTCAATGTCGGAACACTCTGTCCCCGGCGCTGGGCATGACGTTTAAGAAAATACTCCGCTAAAAGAGCAATGTCCGTTCCCCGCTCCCTCAGGGCGGGAATCTCTATGGTCAGCACCGATAGTCGGAAGTAGAGATCCTGCCGAAATGCCTTTTCCTGAACCAATTGCCGTATATTCTGGTTCGTCGCTGCGATCAACCGGAAATTGACATGCAGCGGATATTTGCCCCCAATACGGACAACCTGCTTGTCCTGAAGCACCCGTAGCAAGACGCCCTGCAGGTCATAAGGCATATCCCCTATTTCATCCAGAAACAAGGTTCCTCCATTCGCAAGCTCTATCTTCCCCGGTCGCCCGTTTTTATCAGCGCCGGTAAACGCACCGCTCTCATAACCAAACAATTCACTTTCAATTAAGTCCTTGGGCATTGCGGCACAATTGATCGCAACGAATGGCCCTGCTGGACAATATTTTTGGTGGATGGCCTGTGCAAAAAGTTCTTTTCCGGTTCCGCTTTCCCCAAGTAAGAGTATATTATCGGATGCCGAAGCAAACCGATCGGCTAGGTTGATGACGTCAGTCATCGGTTTACTTTCCGCAATGATGTTATCAAAGCAGATTTTGGGCGGGCTGATACGGAGGAATTTCAGTATAGCCGCATCCCATAGGCCGTTCATTTTCCGGACTGGCCAAATACTGACCCGATAGGGCTGATCATCCAGTTCCAGTTTGACGTTTTCTTCCCAGGAATCAAAACGATCCTTGCGATCCCTGAGTTTACGCAAAAATGTCCGGTCCGTGATAAATTCAAGGATATTGCGGTCTTCCAGCTGTTCATATTCGACATGGAGAATTTTCTTGCCTTCCTGATTCGCGGTAATAATGGCTCCGTCCGGGGTAATAGCGACGACACCTTGATTCGTCTTCTCCATGAGGACATTCATGATTTCCTGTGTTTTTTTCAGGTCATCTCTGACTGTATCCAGGGTATGATTACTTTTCTGCAATTTGATTTGGCTTTCAATCGCCGTTACCAGATAATTCAACCAGACAATAAATTGTGTATGTGTTTTGAATATACTCTTTTCCCAAGCACTATCGTCCATATGGGATGTCAGCGCCAGGGATCCCAGTAAATCACCGTTCTCATCCAGAATCGGCACCGCATAGCCAACAATGTTTTCCAACACATGTAAATAGTGTTCCGGGCCAACTAATAAATACGGCCGTTTATAATAGGTTGCCAGAGAAGTGGCTGTTGTCCCGGCAGTATGCTCATTCCACCGCATGTTCTCTGCCGGAGCGTTCTTAAATAATTTGAGGTGTGTTCCAATCAGAAATACGGAGTTCTTATCGAACAGCCCCAAAGCATAGCCTTCATTTGCAGCCAGCTCCAGGACCTCCCGAATCAGGGGGCCTGCAGCCCGGATCAACAGACTATTCTCTTCCCAAATCCCTTGGAGATCGCTTTTGGATTCATCAAGAGCATACTCAAATAAGAGGTTATCCGGACTTTTCCCGGAATTCATCGTCCGAACCCAGGACTCGACAACCTCCTGGCGCAGAAGAGGGCTTTGACACGGATCGATCCCCCTATTAAAAAATTGTTCTTTACAGCGGATGATTTGGTCAAAGTATTGCTTTGAGAACATCGCTGTTAAATCTAAAACATGATTACCTTCAGGCACATCGGTCAGTTCCAAGCCTTTTGATTTGATCAGCACAATGCATCCACCTCGTCCAGAATGCTCAAAGTCAACAATGAAAAATCGTTATGAGAACATTTTAACATAATCAAAAATAATCTTCTATGATACTTGTACCTCGTTAACCCCTAAAACTAACCCCCGGTTACTTCTAAGGACAATTTAATTCGGTCGCCGTCCAGGATAGCCTTTTGAGGATATTCACTTGCGGGAACAAAACCATTATTGACAATCAACATCATGAAAGGAGTTAGCAGATAATTAAATTTACCTTCCTCTTTTAACATAGCCAGCATGGATTCTGCAGTCATACCCTCTTCCCAACTATATTCAAACCCATTCACTGTGATCACCGTCATCCCTCCTTCAGTCTGTGCACACAAAGGCGCCGGTCGGCGCCCTTTGTATCTAGTACACTGTTCTGTAAATAAATAAGCAAAAAAACAACGTAAATTACTTGGGGTTGGTCTGATTGCCACAATTCCGCTTTCGGCAGATTGCGCCCTCCATGGCGCAAACAGCCGCGCTTCGCTATCCATGCTCCGCTTGACGCTGGAACTTGTGTCACTCAGACCTAATTTGGGGTAAGTTGACGTTTGAGCAGAGAATTAAAGAACGTTTTACTAGTATTATGATCTTTCAATAATTAGACAAAAATATTCTTTTCGGTCCGGTCCGCGCTCTGCAATCCTACTCCCCTTGCCGCAGGAAATGTGGTACGCAGACCAAGCTATGGGGGTTGAATGTCCAGTTATTTAGAGAACGTTGTACTAAATAACTAGTAAGAATACTAAGCTTTACTCTCGGGTTGGTCTGTGTGCCACATTCCGCTTTCGGCAGATAGCCAAGCTGTGACGGTCATGGATGACCTAATGTCACGAACACCATGGAGGGCATGGAGCGATGGAGCGATGAATGGCGCAGAAATGCCTTATCGGGCCTTTATGCTGCCGTACGCGGCTAACATTACAAAGACCAGCCCGAGCAATGCTTAATATAGATGTTTGCGAATTCAATAACCTCTACTAGCGTTTCATTTATACGACAAACTTTATACTAATACTTTCATTTACACTGTCACTAACCCCAGATCAGTCTTCGTAATGAGTAGCCAGCGTCAAGCGGAGCACGGATTGCGAAGCGCAACGGTCCATGGATGGACCTAAGTTAAAATTCGCCAAGGAGGGCAAAAGAATTTTAACTTCCGAAATGTAAATTCATGGATGGCGCTATCTGCCGAAAGCGGCTATCATTACGAAGACCAGCCCGAGCAAAGCTAAATATTCAGATACTAGCCATTTTTTTATAACATCTACAAGTCTAACGTTTCATTTCTACTGCTCAACTTCAATGTAATTCGACGTGATTAATTATAAGCCTCTTTCATTTCTTCCGGAGTAATATCGAAGATAGCCCCGGTAGCCGGCGACTTTTCTTTATAGAAGAACTCCGGCAGTAAATCATCGGCGTCTGTGAATCCCACCGCTTTATTATAGGCCCGTTCCATCATCAGCGTCTGAGCTCCGATCCCGATGACTTTATCCATATTCCATTCACCGCCGTATAACCCGGCCATGAGATCGGGTACAATTGTCGGATCAGTCATGAGAGCACCGGTGATAAACGTACAGGACATATTATCGGCAAGGCAGGTAACAATCTGGTTCTCTTTGGAGAAATTGACCGCATTCTCCTTTTTGGTACCATCGATAAATGGCCGTAACGTATTGCCTGCGGTATGATCCGCGCCCATTGGGGATGTTGCAAACGTAACCCCGTTACCCTTGACGTTTCTCGGTTCATAGGCAGCCATCGCCTGTTTTTTGGTGGTGGGAATTTTCCTGCAGTTTAAAGCTACGCCGGTGGCATGAGCGCCATCACCCAAGAGATTGCCGAATTCTGTGCCGTCATACATTTCCTGCATGGCTGCTTTTACCGCCGGGATATCTCCCCACGCTATCTTGCCTGCTTCCATACATATCCCGATAGCGACGCCAAATTCAATGGTATCGATCCCGATATCGTCACAGAAGCGATCCGCTTCCATCAAAAATTCCATATCGGAGATATCACAGTTGGGGCCTATCATCGCAACGGTTTCATATTCCAAGCCGGCTGTCACAAATTCCTTTTTGCTGTTGTTCCAGGCATTAGAGCACCGGACCAGACAACCGGGCTGACAGCCGAGTCCCGCTTTTGAACCATTCTTTTCAAAGTCTATCAGCCATCGGTCGGCACTGATTTCATCGAGCTTTTCCTTTGGGAAAAATTCCCCGCTGAAGTTGTGAACAGGCAATACACCGGTCGGCCCGGTCAGACTGACCAGCATTCCCGTCGTGCCAACTTTTCTTTGAATTTCTACGGCCGGGTCTTCGACAACCAATTTGGCCATTTTCTTCAAGGCAGCTTGGAATTTTTCTTTGTCAACATACGTAACTTCTGCTTTCTCCGCAGGCTTTTCAACGATGATTGCCTTAATCTTCTTGGATCCTGCCAGAGCTCCTAATCCTCCTCTGCCCACGGAACGCGCCGGATGGCCTGTCGCAAAATCGGTGGCTTGGAGAGACGCACTGCGATATAAACGCTCACCGGCAACCCCAATCGAAAGAACAGCAATATCGTTATTGAAGTCTTCTTTGAGTTTCTCAACGAGGACATAGTTGTTTAGTCCAAGGTATTGATCCGCCGGTAAGAGTTGAATGGTTCCTTCACGGTTGACATAGAGGATAATCCAGCTGTCATCCGCCGGCTGATCTTCACAAATAATCATTTTAATACCATGCTGGCCAAACATATAGCCGATAGTTCCGCCAACGTTTGCTTCTTTAATACCCCCGGTCAATGGGCTTTTGCCGCCTACAGAGAGTCTGTTGGAAGTAGGTACGGCTGTTCCTGAAAAGAGGCCCATGGCAATTATCATTTTATTATCCGGACCCAAGGGATCGCATTTTGGGTCAACTTCATCGGTCATAACCTTCGAGATTAAGCCCCGGTTACCAAAGGTCAGATACTCTTCTTTGATTGCTTCTTCCGTTATCGCCTTTGTCTTAAGATTAATTCTATAGACTTTATTCATTGCGCTGCCCCCTAAAAAGCTTTCTTAAGAATTCCGAGTGCTTGTTCTTCGTTAGCTTTTTTCGGTGAAGCGAATTGGAGCATTGGCTCAGATGCAACCAATTTGGCGATAGCCGGTAAATCCGATTCCGCGATACCTGCTTCGCTCAGTGTCGTGGGCATGCCGACGGATTTCACAAAAGCTACAAAGCCGTCTTTCACTTTCTGGGCTAATTCGTTTGCTGAAAGATCTTTGGGCAGATCCAAACCAAGAATCTCGCCGATCCGACGGGTCTTTTCGGGAGTCGCGTCGCCTTGATAATCGAGCATCATGATGTCGCCTAATGCGCAACTGGTACCGTGGGTAATATGTTTAACAGCGCCTATGGATTGTGCTATACAATGGCCCATATGCGTAAATGCATCCGAAAACGCCATGCCGCCGAGCATAGCAGCGAAACTCAGCGCTTCCCTGGCTTGCAGATTTTGTGAATCTTTCAATACAACAGGCAAATTCTTAACGACGAGTTCCATACATTTTTCTGCATGCATATCGGAATACATGCCGGCAACGATACTGGTGTAAGCTTCTATGGCGTGCGTCAATGCATCCACGCCGGTTTGGGCTGTAATGCTTGCTGGGAGATTGAAGGTCAGGGACGGATCGATAATGGCCAGTTTGGCAACACTTGCTTCGCCGGCTACACCGATTTTTGCGTTATTCTTCATATCGGATATAACAGCAACAGCCGATACTTCACTGCCTGTACCGGCAGTCGTGGGAATGAGAATAGTCCCTTTTACCGGATTCAACCCCACACTGAGACCGAAATATTTGCTGATCGGCGATGGATTGGTCAATAAAATATTCACGCATTTGGCCAAATCCATGGAGCTTCCGCCACCAATGGCGACAACACCGTCTACTTCAGCCTTTCTGGCAATTTCGGCAGCTTCTTCAATTTGGTAATCCGGCGGATCAGGAATACAATCACCAAAGTCGACAAATTGAATGCCTGCCTCGCTTAAACTTGCCTGAACTTTATCCACGATCCCAACTGCTTTGACACCTTTGTCGAAAATACAGATGACCTTTTTCCATCCAAATTCCTTTGCCTTAGCACCGGTTTGGTTGACAGTCCCATCCCCAAACAGAACTGATGTCTTGGAAGAAATAGTAAACATAGTGCACCCTCCTTAACTTATCGAATTATTATCATCCAATAATACACATATCTCACCCAGTAGCTAGTAAACTATTCTCGAATTAGTTACTCAAATTGCTCCAGAGTAAGGACGCGTGCACAATACCGGCGTCAAGCGGAGCACGGATTGCGAAGCGCGGCTCTTTGTGCCATGGAGGGCACAAGAGCCGAAAGTGGTATTGTGCATGCGGCCCAGCCCCATATACGAATATTTGCTAACGTATTTAAAGAATGGTGTACTAGTATACTATTTACCTTTTTTAATGACTTTTTTCTCATATAATTCTTGAATCTGCTCTTCAGTTAAGCCCAGATCGGATAATATTTCTTCATTATCCATACCCATACCCGGCATTGGCCGCCATACTTTGCCCGGATGTTTTTTAAACTTCGGAACAACATTAAGTCCTCTGATTTTTTTGCCTTGCATGGTCTCCCACTCGATAAATACATCACGTGCTAAATAATGCGGATGATTCACGATCATTTCATAATCCATAACCGTGCAGCAGGCAACGCCGGCAGCTGTCAATTCTTTTTCTGCTTCTTCCACGGTTTTCGTCGCGCAGTATTCTTCGAGTTTTTGATCCAGGATCGCCGCACCTTTGCTTCTTCCCTTCATAACATTTGGGCTGCCCGCGGGGAATTCCTCGGATCCGTACCCCAACCCTAAAAACTCGACAACATTCTTGACGCCGCCGCCGCCGGATACCGCGATAAACAGGTCTTTACCGTCTTTACAGGTGAATCCGCCCCAACCGGCCAGCATAGCGCTGCGGTTGCCTTCACGGGGGAATGTCATTCCCGGCACGTTCATATAATCGACCATATAACATTGGATACGCGCCATGGCTTCGAACTGAGCCAAGTCAATACTGTCACCCTCACCTGTGGTTTTGGCCTTATACAAAGCGGCCAAAGCCGAGCCCAAAGCGAACAGGCCGGTAATATAGTCAGCAACCTGCGGCGCAGCAGGGATAGGCGGCCGATCCGGGAAGCCATTAATACTCATGAAGCCGCTAAACGCCTGTGCAATCGGGTCATAGGAGGGACGGCTCACATGTTCCGGAATACCGGTTTGGCCAAAACCCGAGACATGAACGATAACCAGAGCGGGATTCTGCTCCCATAACACTTCGTCGGTAAGTCCCCATTTGGCGTACTGACCGCCTTTGGATGATTCAACAAAGATATCCGCATCCTTGAGCATCTTCAAAAAAATTTCTCTTCCCTCGGGTGAAGGGATATTGAGTGAAACGGATTTTTGATTACGACGGTCCTGTTGTCCCAGCATACCCGGGCCTACCCGGGAAATATCCGGCATCAGAGGGCTCTCAATCCAAGTGACATCCGCGCCATAATCCGCCATCATCATGACAGCAAACGGAGCGGCCATCGCCAATGCTGCACTGACGACTTTGACCCCTGACAAAGGTCCAAATTCCGGAACTACGGTTTTTCCAGCCATATTAATTCCCTCCTATTTCTTATAAATATGTTGTTTTCTTAGTTACTTATTACCAATTCGGAGTATGTCTAGCAGTTGTCTGCTTTTCTTATCCTTGTCTATAGATAATACCAAATCCACCTTGAGGGTATTTCCAGGAAAGCGCGTCCTTAGTGCACACTGCCAGACAGGTCCCACATTCTAGGCACCCTGCCCACTCTACGGTGATTTCGCCGTTTTGTTCGCTGTAAAGCTGGGCAGGACAAGCGAATAAACAATTCTTCTCACCGCACGTCCTGCACTTTTCTTGATTAATAAGGATATGCGGTTCGCCCTCGTTAACTTCAAACTTATTTAAAGCGAGTTTATCTGCCATGGTCAACCGGATCATAGGGCTTTCACTCCCTTCCAGCCGTCTTTGATCAGATCCAGCATGGAAATGCCGTTATCCTTCATCGACTTCACGGCCGTTTTCATCAGACGTTCTTTCGGCGTTAAATCATGGGTATAGATGTCTCCAAACAACTGATTAACCATGGATGCATATTTTTTATACAGTCTGTCACTTTCCATAAAGTCGGGTGCCTTGGCATATAGCTTCAAATCTTTCATGACAAAGCTGTTTTCTAAATTCCGGCTGTAGGCACTCAGCGACGCGTCGGAATAATCGCCTTTCTTCTGGGCTTCAAGGACAGCATCAGCTGCTGCGATTCCCGAACCGATTGCCAGATCCATCCCTCTGATCACCAGACCGCTATTAATGGTAAAGCCGGCTGCATCACCGACGATCAGGTATCCTTCACCATACAGCTTTGCCGGCACCATCTTAAAGCCGCCTTCACCGGTAAGGTGCGCGCCATACTCCACCATTTTCCCGTCCTTTACCAATGGTGCCACCATGGGGTGCTCCAGTAAATCATCCAAGGCATCCGCAGGCTTGACTTTCGCTTTGACCAGGTCATCCAGACGCATAACAACCCCAATGGACAGACTATCCCGGTTGGTATAGAAGAATCCGCCGCCGGCAACGCCATACGTGGCTTGGCCTAAAATGGCGTAAGCAGCACCTTCCTGGCTGTTTAAGTGAAATCGTTCTTCAATTACTTCCGCGGGAAGTTCAATGAGCGCTTTCGCGCCAACGGCCAGATGGTCCAAGTGGATATTTCCGCGTAACCCCGCTTCTTTGGCTAAAAAAGAATTAATCCCGTCAGCCAAAATCACAACATCGGCCAACATTTCTTCATCGCCGGTGCTAACACCCACGATGCGGTTACCTTCTTTCAGTAACTTCTCGACTTTAATTCCTGTGACCATCATGACGCCGGCTTCTTCTGCCTTATCCGCCAGCCAACGGTCAAATTTCCCCCTCAACACCGTGACGGCATTATACGGCGTGGCGGCGAGGCTTTTGCTTTTGTATTCCAGATTAAAATAATCATCTTTGGTCATCAGGGTGGTGAGATAGTTTGTGATTGGCCTTTCGATCACCGCATCTTCCCAGTATCCCGGTATGAGCTGATCCAAGACTCTGCTGTAAAGTACACCGCCGCTTAAGTTCTTGCTGCCGCAGTAGTCGCCTCTTTCGATCAAGACAACCTCCGCGCCTTGCTCAGCCAACCTATATGCTGCGGCGAGACCTGCCGGTCCTCCGCCAACGACGATGGCCTGATATTTATCCGTACTCATTTCTTCACCTCAATTATTCTGGAAAAGGAGATCTATCAAAAAGAAATCTCTTCTGATAGATCTGCCTCTATAGCTGCTTATTTTTTCAGCACCTCGATTAAAGCCGGGATGGCTTTATAAAGATCACCGACGATACCGTAATCTGCTTGTTGGAAAATCGGAGCTGCTTTATCTTTATTAATGGCAACAATGGTTTTGGCCTGGTTGCAGCCGACCATATGCTGGATCTGACCGGATATTCCGATCCCAATATAAAGATCCGGTTTAAACATGACGCCGGAGACACCAATGTAGCGTTCTCTGGGCAGCCAGTCGACACCTTCTGCCAGCGGCCGTGAGCAGCCGATTTCGGCGCCGAGAAGTCCGGCCAACTCTTCGATCATCTTAAGGTCTTCTTTATTGGCAATACCACGACCGACAGCAACAACGCGTTTCGCTGCAGCCAGGTTGACCGACTCGCCGACTTTCGGGCGTTTTTCGACACAGGTAATGGCGGAACCAGCCGCTGCAGCAACGTCTTCAATTGTTCCCTGACGTCCGCTGTCCTCCGGCAGTTTCTCAAAAACACCAGGTCCTACCGTGGCAATGGTCAGATCAGCAGCGCTTGACTCCGTCCGAACGGCCGCCCCCCCGTAAACCATGCGTTTCGCCTGGAGGCCGTTGTCCGTTGCGCTGAATTCCATGACATCCATCAAAGCAGAAGTTCCCAAGCGGGCGGCGAGACGGCCAGCCATCAATTTACACCGTTTCGTGGTGCCTAATAATACGACATCGGGTTTTTGGGTCTGAATCAGATCAAAAATGGCGGCAAAATAATCCTCGATCAATTTGCCGTCCTGTTTATCCCCTAACCAATAGACTTGGTCTGCTCCTCCGGCGATAACTTGCTCTGCATCGGTGCGGGGCGCTATAACCAACGCGGTGACTTTATCACCCAACGTACGGCCTCCTGCACATAATTCCAGTATCGCGTCCTTTTTATCTGCAAATACCCATATATTTTTCATTCCAGCCATGAATTTGCCTCCTTTCTTATAGCTCTTTACGCAGATTCTCATAGAGTTTTTGGATAACCTCTTCAGAATCGCCTTCAAATAGGATTCGTTTACGGTCCGCCTGCTCCGGCGCTAATGTACTGTCAATCTTGGTCGCACTGCCCTTGCCGGCAAGGTCAAGATCAGCAAGACCCCACTGGGTGACCGGTTTTTTGCCCGCAGCCAGGATTTCTTTCATACTGGGAATACGCGGCAGGTTAATGTCTGTTGTTACGGAGATAACCGCAGGCAACGGGATCTGGAGAACTTCCACTTCATCCTCTAGTGTCCGCTCCACCAAAAGTTTACCGTCTTGAACTGTTATTTTGCTTACCGCATTGATCACCGGGTAACCGAGCAGCTCACCGAGCTGAACCCCTACTTGCTGGGTATAAAGATCGGAAGACCCTTCACCGCAAAGCACTAAATCGACATCGCCAATTTTGTTTACCGCAGCAGCTAACGTACTGGCTGTCTGGAATGCATCGGCATTGTCCAACGCATCATCCGCAATAATGAAAAGATCCTGCGGTCCTCTGGAGAGAATTCCTTTCTTTAATTTGGAATTCTCCAACTGTTTGGTACCGGCGCTGAGAGCGGTAAGTGATCCCCCGTTAGTTTCACTTAATTGCATACCGGCTTCCACTGCACACAGATCATATTGCCCGATTTTCCATTCGGCTCTTTCCCAGTTAAGTGTACGGTCGGGACGGATGATAAGGTCTTGTTCTTCGGGAACTATTTTGTAACAAGCTACAATTTTCAAATTCTTCACCTCTCGTCAGGATTATTAATCAGGTTATTAATCTGGTTATAAATTATGAGTAAGGCCATCGGTATCATCACCTACTAAAAGTACCGTGGGAGAAACCGGCCTGCTAATAAGGCCGGTTTCTCGTCGCATGGAGTTCTTTGTGAAGGTCGTTATCCTATTTACTGTATTCTTTTAAAATGGCACGGCCGGCAATATGAACCATAATCTGGTCTGTTCCGCCCGCGATTCTCTGGGAGCGAAGGTCTCTCCAGATCCGGGATACTCTGTGGTCCGTTGTGTATCCGATCCCGCCCAGAATCTGCATCGCATCGTCGGCGATTTCAAAAGCGGATTGAGCACAATACAGTTTCGTCAGTGCGGAAGAAGTTTTAACGGAGATGTTGTTGTCTTTCTGCCACGCTGTTTTGTAAACCATGTTCTTCATGTTTTCAATTTTAATTGCCATATAGGTCAGTTTTTCCTGGATCAGCTGGAAGGAGCCGATAGGTTTGCCGAACTGTACTCTCTGGTTGGCATAGCGAGCAGCATCTGCAAAAGCGCATTGCGCAGCGCCGAGACAACCGGCAGACAGCATGAGGCGTTCAATTTCGAAGTTCTTCATCAGCTGAATAAAGCCCTTGCCTTCTTCACCTACAAGATCTTTTTCCTCGACCACAACGTTGTCTAAATAAACTTCGCAGGTCGGAACCATATTCATACCGAGTTTGTGCAGAGGTTCGATCGTAATGCCCGGGCTGTTCGCCGGAACAAACCACATGCTGAAGGTCTTATTCGGATCGGTGGTATCGGCATTTCTGGCCATACACAGAATATACGGTGATTGGCTGGCACCGGTGATAAAGGTTTTATGGCCATTGATAATGACCTTGCCGTCTTTGCGCGTGTAGGAAGTCTGTAAAGAACTGCTGTCGGATCCGGCTTGGGGTTCGGTAAATCCTAAGCTGAAGGACAATTCACCTTTTTTGGCATATTCCATCGTGATGGCTTTCTGTTCGTCATTGCCGAAAGTAAGCATGTCGTCGATACCAAGCGCATTACCGTAAAGGTAGGTGGGAACGCCCTGCTTCGCGATCTCCTCGGCGACCAGCATCAGGGTAAGAATATCGACTTCCGTGCCGCCGTATTCTTCCGGTACGCCAAGCATACCAAAACCGTTATCTGTCAGTGCCTGAATAAAGCTGCTGGGATAGGTGTGGTTTTCATCATGCTGTTTGATATACTCTTCGGGAGCTTCCCTGGCAACTAACTCGCGCAGGCTTTCCAATAATAATTCTTGTTCTTCGGAAATTCTAAAATCCATTGTTATACCCTCCATTTTGCTTAATTAAAATATAATAACTTTCAACCAACTGATTTATCATTTCAAGTTAGAAAGAATGACCTTTCAACTTGAACGTTCCCCTTGACCATGCTCATAATCAAATAATTTTGTCCGCGTGGAGTCCGGCAATTTTCTCATCGGAGAATCCGAGTATTGTCCTCAGAATATTTTCCGTGTCTTGACCCAGCTTTGGGCCACCGCGCCATACTTTCCCCGGATTGTTTTTCATTTTTGGAATAACATCAAAGCTGGTGACTTCTTTACCGGAGTTATCATCGATATAGGTTACAAAATTATCTCTGGACAGAAAATGCGGATGGGTCAGACAATCAGCCACCGTATTGACGACGGCAGCCGGGGTTTTGGTCTTATTATAGAGATCCTCTACTTCCTGCGCGGTGTGGCTCCTCATCCACTCATCAATTTTGGCTGCAAGTTCTTTGCCTTTGGGTGATTGGGTTGCGGTATAGCTCGCACCACAGGATATAAAATCAAAATAATCCGTATCCAGCCCCATGACTTTGAGCGCCCGATAATACGTGGACGGTCCGACAGTACCTACAGCAACATATCGGCCGTCTCCTGCCTGATAGACACCATATGGCTGAGAATCGGAACGCGTACCGGTTCTTGGCGGCAGTCTTTTGGAATACTGATATTCCACAAATTCTCTGTTCATGATGTAGGATGCCGCTTCATACTGTGCCAGATCGACGATCTCGCCTTTTCCGGTTTTTAGTCGCCGGATATACGCGGACAGGGCCCCGAAAACAGCGTAATAGGATGTTAAATAATCATCCAGCATGGGTTTACCCGGTGAGAAGTCGCCGCCGTCAACACCGGTAAGGGACAGATAACCGCTAAATGCTTGCCCGATGATATCAAACGAGGGACGATCGCAGACTTCGGGAATTCCGCCAAATTCTTTCTTGCCATACCCGCTGACATGGACAATAACGATCTGCGGATTCGCTTCCATGATCATCTCGTCATTGATCCCCAATTTTTCCAGCCAGACCAGGCTCTCCACCCAAATGTCAGACTGCCTAATCAGTCCTAAGAATATTTCCTTGGATTTTTCATTATTCATATCCAGTTCCAAGGTCATGCTCAAGCGGTTTCTCGCTTGGGCAGCCCAGAAGGAATTGACACCAAATTCCCCGGGGACAGCACGCGCCGTATCGCCCACACCCGGCCGCTCTAAATGGATGACTTCGGCGCCCATTTCAGCCATCAACCCGGCTGCATAGGGTGCAGCGATAATGTTACCGCTGGATAATACCCGTACCCCGCTTAGAGTCCCAAATTCAGGGATCAGTGACGCACTGCGTACACTTTCTGTAGACATTAATTCACCTTCCTTATAGTCACTCTGAATAAGTTATTTGTATCACTACATTAATAGATAAATAGCAAAAATCGTGCCAGGCTTTTTTTTTAGCTGAGAACCATTAAAATTAACCCTTTACGGGCTCATTGCTTCTCATTGCTTTCTCACGATTCTTAAAACTGCGTCTTTTTTACCAAATATGATAGATGGCCGAAGCGAATTCGCAAGGAAGTGCGATAAAAGATAAAACGGACAAACGTTATCTAAGGGATAAAAAAACCGGTAAGGAAATACCATTAGGCTCCCTTTACCGGTTTGCATTTTTCTTGCTATTATTTGCTTCTTTATTTAACGTACGTAATACTAGTACATTGTATTCTAAATAACTAGGCAAACAAATACGTAAGCTTTATTCTGCGGTTGGTCTGCATGCCACATTCCGCTTTCGGCTCTTGTGCCCTCCATGAATTTACATTATAGAAGTTAAAATTCTTTTGCCCTCCTTGGCAAATTTTAACTTAGGTCCATCCATGGACCGTTGCGCTACGCAATCCATGCTCCGCTTGTCGCCGGAACTGTGGCACGCAGACCTAATTTGAAGTAAATGATTGAGATATTCTTTTGTGTAGTTATTTCAAATACGTAATACTAGTTCAGTATTTTTTAATACCATGACAGAAGTACGTAATAGTGTATTATAAAACTATTCAAACTATGACATACTGACTAACTAAATAGGTCAAGCATGATCCGCTTTTGAATATTTGAGAAATCCGTGATCAATATTCAGGGTCAACCGACCTGTTTCATGCAGATATTCAATGTAAGAATGCAGCATGCGATCAACAAACGCATACTTATAGATCGTATTTACCTGAATGTTGTATTTTTTTATAGCCGCTTTAAGAATATCTTCCTTCGTCATGGCCCCTTCAACAACAGCATAGATACGCTCTGCTCTTTCCCTATAACAGTCAATGTTGTCCGTAATCAGATCTGTTATATCATCGTATATGCCTCTATGGGCTACAATGTATTTACTGCAGCGTAGACCGTAAAGTTTTTTCTTGCTTCTCAGATCCTCACTGAGGATAAAAGCGTAAGGAATTTTCGAACCTTTCATCACATCATGACTGATCAGGGCATCCCCCAGATAGGCGACATTATCCGGTGTGACGATACAGATATGTGCGGGGCTGTGCCCCGGCGTATGAATGATCTTAAACTTAACACCGCACAAATATATTTTTTCTTGCTCATCTGAAATCAGAATATCCGTCTCACAAATCATGTTGCCATAATGTTCGGTTATTTCGGTCAATGTCTGACCGCTGTAAAATGTCTTGAGATGGTTGACCGAACTGCACAGAAGCGCTTCAAATGAGGGCATGGCGATGGTACTGCCATGTTTCTCCTTATAATAGGCGTTATTCCCAACATGGTCGATATGGGCATGGCTGCATAGAATCGCTGCAACCTTGAAACCTCGCGATTCCAACAGCTCGTCGATACCTTTTCTTTCACCTTTGGCCCAGCCGGAATCCAACAGGATGATTTCCTCTTCGTTAATCTGGTAGTAGGGTATGTAGGTCATACCCGTATCAATGCAGAAGGTGTTTCCCTTGACTTGAATAATATCCATCATGATGATCAATCCTTTTATACGTTCCAATGAATTGCTTACGTCTATTATATCATAACGATGGATAAAACGATTCTTTTTAGTGTTTATCAGCAAAAGCCTTGGCGCCGCTGAGCGAATCAGCATTGCTGTCTAACAGTTCGGAAAAAGTATCACTGAGATCAAAGGCCTGCTCCAGGCTGAGATCGATCGCCGCATTGATCCGCCTCGCCACTCCTTTCCCTTCACTGGATTTATTTCCCATAACGCTATTGGTTTCCCTTTGAATATGACCTGTTATCTATTGACCGATTGATTGATCGATTGATTGACCGATAAGATCACGTACTATTTTTGCTGGTACTGAATAGCGTGTTTCTTGAGTTTTCGATATAAGGTCGTCTTATTGACACCTAAAAGCTTGGCTGCTGCAGCGATATTATTCCCTGCACTATCCAATGCGTGCAAAATGACATCTTTTTCTGAATCCTTGATGGAGAAGTGAGCAGCCTGTGTATTTTCCTTGCTCTGTGTTGACTTGGGCCAATAGCCTTCATTGTCTTTCATCTGAAGTACTTCCTTGGGCAGATGATGGATGTCAATGACCTGGTCTTCTGCTAAATTGACGGCATAAATCATGGCATTTTCCAATTGACGCACATTACCCGGCCAGTCATATTCCAAGAGCTTCATCCTTGCCGCCTGGGTCATACGCGGTACCTTAAAGCCCATACGCGTAGTGTATTGTTCGATAAAGTAATCTGCCAACAGGGGAATATCATCCATGCGCTCCCGTAAAGGGGGGATCTCAATGTAAAGCACCGAGAGTAAAAAATAGAAATCTTCACGAAATGCTTTCTTTTTAGCTAGTTCAGTCAGATCATGACTTGTTGCGGTAATCAAACGAAACTGGACATGGCGGTATTGCTTCCCGCCTAAACGCATGACCATTTTGTCATTCAGAACCCGCATGATCGCCGCTTGAATTTCATAAGGCATCTCACCGATCTCGTCAAGGAAGAGCGTTCCCCCGTTAGCCAATTCAATTTTCCCCGGGCGGCCGTTTTTCTCTGCCCCGGTCAATACCCCACTCTCATAACCGAACAGCTCACTTTCGATCAAATTTCTGGGCATGGCTGCGCAGTTCAGGGTGATAAACGGTCTATTCGGATATAATTGATTATGAATCGCTTGGGCAAATATCTCTTTGTCCGTGCCGCTCTCTCCAAGCAGCAATATATTTTCCTGAGACTCAGCGAAGCGCTGGGCCATTTTTTTCGCACGCACGACACTCTCGCTGTGACCGATGATATCTTCAAAGCGGAACTTCGCCACAGCACCGCTGCGAGCGGCAACCAGGGCATTAATCTTATCCGCATAGTCCAAGCGGAGGATTGCAAAATCAAGTTCAGTGGTTTCCGGCTTCAACACCGGCCGAATACTGAGAAGATAAGGCTGTACCTCATCATTGACGTGGATATTCTCTTCGATATAATCCACACTTCTCTTTTCGGCTAAACAGTCAGGTATAACCGATCCTCGCTGTAAAAATTCGGCGATATTGCGTCCTTCCAGAAAGCTGCGTTCTGCTTTCAGCATTTTGCACCCTTCTTTATTGACACGGCTAATGATTCCTTCGGCGTCTGTCGTAATGACACCTTCATCAAAAAAGTCCAGTGTTATCCTTAAAGCTTCGGATGTTTTGCGCAGTTTTTCATTTATTTCCCTGAGCGATACATTGCGTTTATGGATTTTGATTTGCTCTTCAATGGCCATAACCATGGAACATACCCAGGCCATGGATTGTGAGTATTTTTCAAAGGCATATTCATCCCAGGGATTTTCTCCTAATATCTGCACATAGTCCAAGGTGCCTAAGACAACCCCCTCCTCATTGATGATCGGTGCAGAGGTGCAGACAGTATTCTTAATAATCATCAGATAGTTTTCAGGCCCGATGAGTTGATAGGGTTTTTTGTGCAAAATAGCCAGGTCATGGGCCGTCGTCCCCGTCGTCTTTTCATTCCAGATCAAGCTCTCGATTTTGTCATCGGTGAGTTTGACATGGGTTCCGGAAATGAAGATACCATGGATATCGTACAACTCCAGGGAGCGATTGGGTGAGGCTGCATCGGATTCGATAAACTTTTGAATGATAGGTTCGGCAAACTCAATGAGCAGCTTGTTTTTTTCTTTGATATCTGTTATTTGCCGATAGGTCATCTTATATTTTAAGTGATCCGTATCCAATTTTACCCCATTTTGTTTGGAGCGCATCCAGGATTCGGCGACTTCCCGCCGAATAGCCACGTTACTTAACGGATCAATGTTGTTATAGACAAAATCCATTTTACACTGCTCAATGGCCTGCCAATATTCACGGGTACGGAGTAACGCAACTTTATGTTCCATCATATCCCTTTCCCAACTCCTTCGCTGCTTTTAAGTAAAAACTTGGCTGGCGCTAGTCCTTAGATAAAACAATCATTTATTATTCTGCACTAGCATTCTTTGACCATGGACACCGAAATAAGAGAACGTGAGACACTTTATATTTGCTTTAAAGCAATGCGTTTAAACAGTGCAACAAGCGTTGCTCGGCAGATAAAGATGATAAACAGAGTATTCATGAAGATTAAATACACCGGGAATGCCAACGATGCAAAATCCCATGCGGTTAATGCTGCAAATGTTGTCAGCTGACCTAATAACCCTGTGATATAGGGAGATATGTTTTCTGTTTCCGGATAATGAAACGTTTTTACTAATGTCGGTAATGCCGCAAATCCGTCACTGAGTAAGGACAAGGTGATAGCAACCCAGGGTTCCTTCGTTACTCCCCATAAAATCAGTGCCATTAAAGAAAAGACCCCGCAAACGTAATCGAACTTGCCTAACTTCCAGTAGGCATTTTTATTGACAAAGGAAAAAACAAAAACAATGAATGGGCCAAATCCCGCCATAAATGTCGGTAGAATTGCCCAACGAACACCTTCGGAGAAGGCGGCACCTGAAGCGATCATCGGAGCGATCGACCACATCAGCCAAGTCACTTTATTTGGTTTTGTTTTGCCCAACAAGGTGTCTTTGATATAAAAGAAACATCCGAACAACTGAATACAAGCACCCAGAATTACGACATACTTTATTATTTCCGGCATATAGTTCTCCACATTGTGTAAGATTTGTCGGTTCAAATCCAAATGACCAACACTTTATTATCCCCTATTTCGTGTGCTTGTTACAACCACTATTTTTAAACCATGACACGATCAACGCTATTAATATTGAGCATAACCTTTCGTAAAGCCATCTGAAATATTCCTCCTTTAGACACCGAATAATTCACATGAGAATATAATTAAAGGCGGTTGTTAGGATACGCTACCCGATATAACCGACTCATCCAGAACACACAGACTCCAATACTACTATTTGCAAGAATTGTGCCATAACATGCAGTACCCAGACGGCACGCTGTCATGGGTTGGGTATTATCTGATTACGCAATACTGAGATTCTTTTGCATTTATGAAAAAGAGTTTTCCCATTATTTAGAATCCGGAATTATTAATAAAGCGTAAAAAAGGAGCGATTGCATACGATTGATAGAAATCGTAGGGCAATTGCTCCTTTTATTTTTCAATTGTCTCCACAATGACAATGACGTCTTCCGGCATTTCCGGTATAACCATACCGAGTAATTCTGTGCTAACAGCGGCTTTGTTGCACCCGGCAGGCTGCCGCAATGAACGTTTGCAATATGGGATTAGTTCTATCCTTTTTCCAGGCTAAATCAATATTATAGCGATGGACACTGTTCATAATCTTCAGATAAGCGATACGGCTACTTCTCGGTAAACGGGGAGAGTCCGGGAGAAAAGCGACGCCTTTATCCATTTCAACCAGCAGCATATAGGCATCAAAAGATAATATCTTATCGCATTCAACAAAATTAGGTTCGTAGCCGTCCAGCCGACAAGCTTCCAGGGCATAGTCAACCATCTCCGGACCGATATCCCGTGCTGACATCAGAATTTTTTCACCGGCAATCTCTGATGCGTCGATGGTAAATTGCTTCGCCTTGGGGTGGTTTTTGCTGACACCAAGGAGCAGTTCGGCACTGCATAATCGCAGTGTTTCAATATCTTTTATGTCCCTAAAAAGCTGAGATGGTGCGATGACAGCATCATACAGGTCATTCATCATTCCTGTGTTAAGATCCATAAAACCGATTTTTTTGACATCAATCGCGTTATGGTTATCCGGATTCATTTTCTGGTATTCCTCAATAATATCGGCTAGAAATTCCCTTTCTGTTTCATCGGTGAACGCCACCAGAATGCTGTGCGGCGCGTTGTCGCGTAAGTTTTTAGCTTTCTGTACCGCCCGTTCATAGCGATCGACAATGCCTTTAACATCTTCCAATAAAGAACATCCCGACGCTGTGAGCGCCACCCTGTTCCGGGTGCGGGCAAACAGCATAAACCCAAGCTCCTCTTCCATCGACGCGATTTGCTGACTCATCGCGGTTTGCGAGATATAATGCTGCTTGGCTGCTTTGGTAAAACTAAGCGTCTCTGCAACGGAAATAAAGTATTTCATTTTTCGAATATCCACCGAAGAGCCTTCTTTCATCATAGGGTTCTGAGAATATTCTAATTCATGGTTTGTTTTTTGTAAATTTGCTTGAAGAGCAGTTTGCGATGTTCTCTGTTCTTTCATTCAAATTTAAACGGGGGTATTTATATTGGTAAGCAATAATATGTCTAATGCCTTTAAGTTAAAACAGTCCCTGAATCGCAGTCAACGAATCCATCACGTCGTCCTGACCTTTGGCTAGCATCGCCTGAATAGAAGTACCCAAAACAGTTCCCAGCAATACTCTGGCTAAAACCGCCGGCTCTTGGTTTAATGGCAATGGTCTTTCAGAATCCTCCTGCTTGAATATCAGCCTTTCAATAATTCGGGTCATGTCGTTAAAAAGATTCGTCAATAATGAACGTAAGGACTCGGACCATATTGCCTTACTGCTTAAATCAAAGAGAAGTTTAAACAGCTCTGGTTTTGTACTCAGCATTTGCTGAAAATACGTGACCAAATAATGTATCCGCTCCTTTTTTGATTTGCCGCCTTGGATTACGGACTCAATTTCACGTAAGTATTGTACCGATAGTGTTTTGACAACCTGGTTAAAAAGGCCTTCTTTATTTTTAAAATAATAGTTTAACTGGCTTAAGGCAACTCCCGCTTCATCTGCGATATCTCTTAAGGATGCTTCTGCATATCCCTTGACAGCAATGCAGCTTAACGCGGCATTCAGGATCCTTTGGGCTTGCCGGTTATCCTTATCACTACCTGCCACTACGGCCATCGGTTCCATTCGTTTTTTTCCATTTCCGTTCATCATCGTATTGCACCTCTTAATCTACAACTGCATCCCTTCAAATCCTTACTATATCAAATATACTGTCTCAGGTATACCGGGGTCAAATATCGTTCGACTGTGGATTTCTGACATCATCCGGGCAATCATGGAGACAGAACCAATAACCTCCATCCCCGTACAGTACTTATCAATCACGGATACCAGCAACGCTTCCTTACAGGCCGGCGGGACAATTGTCAGTGGCCACATATGTTTGAGAATAATATCTTCCTCGGCAGGATTCAAGCGAAAGTATTTTTTAGCATTTTTCAACGCGATCCGCGGGTGAACTAACCCATGCAAACCCGAATCGGGCTTTTGCTTATGCCAGTCATATAAGAAAAAATCATGCAGAAGTCCGCCCCGGGCTGCGGAACGGTAGTCAAACCCCCAAGCCTTGCAGAGTCGATAGCTCAAGAAAGACACATAAAAACTATGCTCGAGACAGGTGGTGTTTCCATGCTGGAGATAGTCGGCCATTGTGTAAAGCTGATCATTCCGGATTAAGTCGCCGACACATTCCAGATAGTGATCAAAATGATTGGAACCGGTTTTTGAGTTCCAGCTTAATTTTGTTAAACCGCTCATTCAAGATACTCCTGATATCGTGGTTGATGCTGCCTGCATTCAAAATCAGCAAGCGCGGAAAAGCAAAAAAGAAACGTTTATTATGATAAATTATTTTACGATAATGATTGATCGGGACATTCGCATAATTTAAGACCACTTCCCTCAGATCCAGGGTATCAATCACCGTTTTTGTCGTATCGATAAGGAAATACGCCGCTAAGACCAAAACGAGATACCCTTTGAACTCAGTCGGTATCCATGCAGCCGTAGCCGAAACTTCCGGCTGAACAATTTTTATAAGTAAGAAAGCCAGCACTCCCCATAGCAGTGAAAATCGGAGTGAAACGTATCCGCACAGATTATCCGGATAGTTACTATAATCCCACCATTTGCAGTGAAAGATCTTTTCCAGCAAATATCCCGTAACAAATTCCAGAACCGTTACCAGGAACACAATAAACAGCAGGTATATGGCAAGGTATAGTGCTTTATCCGGAAATAATGGGTCAGCCCACTTTGATAATAAGATGATCATTACCGCACCAAAGCCATAAATCGGGCAAAAACATCCGTTCAAAAACCCCCTGTTGACAAACTTCTTTTGCTCCAGACTGGCAAACATCGTTTCCAATACCCAACCTGCAAAGGAATAGAGAGAAAAATATAAAATTAAGTCTAAGCCAACTGCCATTTTACTGCACCTCTTTTCTCTAACATTCTCCCTCTAAGAATTAAAGAATAATTCAAACGTTCGTACTAATTGTAATGTGTCATATAGTTGTTGTCAATTTTTTCAATCATCGCCATTTCATGATTAATAAAATTATTATTCTCTTGGAAGGAAATTTGAATCCTCCCAGAACTATCGTCCACAACTTTAACGATAGTTTCACCTTCTTTACGCATTTGATACTATTTTATGAGGAATATCAAACTCTACAACCGGAAGTTCATCAGAAGGGAAATAATTATTAGTATATTTATCGCTGAGACAATGAGTATATAGCCCTTGTCCTGAGCGGTCATTTTCGTTCTTTTTGCCTTCGAGCAAGATTCACACGGTTGGTGTTCCGAACAACCTGCCTGTTCCGCTGTTCGCATTGGCACTTGATTAATCACTTCGTTCTTTCCTATTTGAAGTCCGACCAACCTATGCTTCAACTGTGTAGCATAATCCAGAATAGTGCCAACCGGGCAGAAATTTCTGCACCAAAACCGCAACAAGGTAATCGACATGATAACAACAATCCCCATGATGGCCCACTGTGCCCAATTGCCTCTGCCGTCAAAAAAAACGGAAAACGGTTCATAGCTCGCTGCCCCAGGATGATTCCCTATCAACGTGATCATCGCCACAAACCAGAGTATCGGCCAACGATAGCTTCTGCTCATAGATTGGATCTTTTGGGAAGGAGTAAACGTCCATAAGTTGAGACCCCGAAATATCCCTTCCTGGACTGCCCCAAAGGGGCAAAGCCACGAACAGTAAACGTTTTTTCCCCATAGAACTGTAACCAGCAGAATCCCGGGCACCATCAGATACCAGACCGGCCGTTCTAAAAAGTTCGGCAGGTTTCCTGAAATCAGATTGACATAGTTGCTGTAGGTTAGTGAGGCATTCAAAACAAACCCAATAAAAATAACGGAGACGAGCAATACCCAGGATCGGAGTTTTTTTAATTTCAGTGCTGACCCGGCAAATGCAAGAACCATCAGCGCAAGTGCCACAAAATCCTGCCATCCCAAGTTGATTGTGTTCTCAAGCGGAATATTCAGACCAAATTGTTCATTGCCTAACTGGCCGGTCCCTTTTTGGACTGCTTTGACGATGCCTCGGGTGGTTACCGTAGCACCGGAAACAGCGTCGATGTCCGCATACCCTTGGGCGATGCTTCTGCCGGATATTTTCTCCAACAGCCCGGCATTCTGAACTTTGTTTAAATAGAGCGGTGTTTCATTATGCGCAATGATAACCGCTTTTTGAAGTATTCCACCGACATCAACAATACTTAGTACTGTGATCTTTCCACCGTACCCGGAAGCGGAAGAAATAACACCGTATCCCAACAATGCCTGACCAGCGTCGAACAGTTTGAAGGTATTGGCTCCGCCTGGAAGATTTTCATAGGCCGCAGCAGCCAGCTCTCCTTGCCGCAACACATCCAGAGTGTCCTGATTGCTGGCAAAATGCTGGTATATTGAAGCGGCAATGAGCAGCACTAACGCAATCCCAATCCATATTGATTTCTGCAGCTTATATTTATTCATTTCGTTTCCCATGTTCTTCATGCCCTAATCGTCTACAATGCATCCAACAGCAATTTCTTACACGTTTCATGAAAACTGTCGGCAATGCTTGTTTCCTCCCTGCACCAATAGCAAAGTTTTTCAGGATGATCAAAGGTGACTCTGGAACAGCGTCGGCATGTGATGACCGGTGATATTTGAACTGTTTCTGCCAAAAAGGGCTTTGACACGCAGATTCGATCTTTCTGAATTGCTTGGGATGGACAGGAAAGCTGACAGATCCGACAATCCAGACAGAGTCCGCTGGTAAAAGAATACGTGCAAATCCCATTTTCAACGGTTATTTTCAAAGCCCCGGAAGGACAAAATTTTGCGCACATCCCACACTGCACACACACGTTACTGATGATAATACTTGGCCAATATGCAGGAGGAGAACCTTCAATCGTATTCGCCGAGAAGATATCCGCAAGCCGTTTCTGCCAATCCGTCAGGTATGTGCCGCGTTTCTCCTGAACTGTATCCAAAGCACAGCCTTTGGCTTTTTCATTGGTTTGACGGACCTTTTGGGTCAAAGCCAGAAACAGATCACGTCGGGATGTAACTTTTTGACCGCTTTCAATGGCTTCAAGGCTTCTCTTTTTCTTGACATCATTACCCTGGTGCAGAAAATTAAATTTCGGCCTATGGCCTATCGATTCGAGCCATTCAACGGCTGTTCTCACCTTAAATTCCAGGCTTGAGATAGTTTTGGCCATCGGACAGCCTTGGCATTGATCCAGATGGTTTTCCACAGCGGTTTTCAGACCGATTTCGAACCAGGCGCCTTTAGAGACACTGCTTAGACAGACCGGAAGCTGTATGGCGCCGCGGTCTCTGTCCTTTTCTCTTTGATATGGAGCAGTATGCCTGCCGCAAAAGAACTCTGTCGTTTTCCAGCCTTCTTCATCGATATCGCGGACGATCGATGTTTCATCCCATTGCGCAGAGGTAAAAACCTGGGTTGGACAATCACTCAGGCATAAACCGCAGCCATTGCAAAGGTCTTTATCGATATAGACATGGCTATCGAGTATCAGTATCGCTTCAGCCGGGCAATGATTGACACAATGTGTGCACTCCACCCCAGAATATAACTGATTCATACACTTTTCTTCTTCTATTTTTAGCATATGGCCTTTTGCGAATAGCATATTCTCCCCCCATTCCGTTCGCTTTTTCGGAATATCTTTTGCACCATTCTCGTAAGGCTTTAATACTCTCTTCTTCTCTTTTTTTCTTTACTCAGAATCAGCGAGCACTTTCTTTAGATACAGACTGCCGATCTCACTGAAGAGACGGTAGACAGTACTGTGGGTTAGAGATCCGCAGTGCTCAAAGAATGAAACAGCCCACTTCTGCAGATGCACGTGGTGAAATTCTTGAATTTCGACAGTCCTCCTGGCCAGTTCTTCCTGATCGTTCGCCTGCAGTGCAGTGGCTTGCTTCAGATACAGGTACATCATAAATTCCATTTCTGTGGCCAGATGGTCCCCCGGTTCATTCACCTGCGCGGATTTCTGAAGTCCAGCTTTTTTGTAACACCGTTCGGCGTCGAGTGCTGCCGGGCTGATAAAAAGGCTTGGTTTGGCTTGGCTTTTTTCCTCCGGACGATAGAGAAACATGGTTTCGTAAATATCAAGGACAGGCCTTTTAGGGTGGTAAAACAGCCGGGTATATTCCTGGCGCATTTCAGTTACTAGTGTTTTTAGATCGGCTGAGGACTTTTGGCAAGTTGCCAGTCTGTCTGCGATATTCTGAAGTTCTGAATCCTTAAATCCGAGCTCGCGGAAAATGGCGGCCACATCGTCAGCCAAACTGCCGTCCAATAAACCCATAGCAAGTTCCTCCGATGGCAAGCGGAAAAACATCGCTAACAGCTGATAAAGATCCGAAGCCGCCAAAGCTTCTCGCAATTCCAATTCCGGACTATTTTGCATGGTTACTCCCCAATTCTTTTCAATCTGTATCTTGTCCTACAATGCTCTTACAATCATTATACAATAAGCTTCACCGTCATAAATTATTGGCACAGTCAAAAATATTGTGCCGATTTTCGATTGCCGGCACAATATTTTCTCCGATACAACTGCTACAAAGTTCCACAAACGATGATCGCTATCCGATAAATATTTACAATCGGAATGTTTACAAATTCGAATTTACTCCCCGAGCTTCAGTATTCGCAACCCAAGGTTTAAAAGTAAACAGCCCAAGGCGATAATGCCAAGTGACAATCCGATTTCCACAAGAGAGGGGAAATACGGACCGGAAACACTGCCAACCATCGGAGGTCCGGGGTAGGTAAGCAACGGGTTAAACAATTGGGCTTGCAACAGATTATTCTTGACCAGGAAGATAGCAATCAATGCGATGATTGCACCGGCCAGCAGGGTCTGTGCTTTGACCGGACCTTTCTTCAGCACCAGAAGGATTGCTGCAAGCAGGGTAATGAGTTCCAGCCAGAAACCTGGAGCGCCTTTGCCTGCGGCCAACCACAATGCAGCTTGATAATGTTCACCGCTGCCGGGATACAGGCCGACAAGGACTTCGGCCAGAGCAATCACCAATTCTGCGCATAATAAGATTCCCATCAGCCTGCCCATTTTGGTCAGCATTTCGACGGGCATCTTGATGTAGCCTGTTTTATTCAGGACAGAAGCCAAAATGACCAGTACTGCCAAGGACAGGACTAAGGCAGCGATCAGGAAGGACAGCGGCTGCACGGGATTATTCCACATCGGTCTCGCAATCTGAAAACAAAAGACGAACGACGTGACCGTAACAAGAATCCCTGCGATAAATGCAACCAGCGCAATGGGTTTCAGGGATTTCTCATCTGCTTTGCCCTCAGCAGCAAGAATCAGCATACGCGTAAAGATGACCGAAATGACCATATACGCCAGCAGCATGATAAAGTCCCAAAACATTGGCGAGGAGAGATTGCCGCTGGTAATAAATAACCAGACCCGTTCCGGGTTACCGATATCCACAATGATGAACAACGATGCCGCAATAATACTGGAGACAGCGCCCAGATAGGAGGCAATTTTGCTGTAAGGCTTGAATCCGGTCAGATTAAACAAATACGGGACAGAAGCGAAAAGCAGACTGCCGGCGGCTACGCCGGTAAAAATCATGAAGCCAACAATATAAAGGCCCCACATATTGGTAACACCGAGGTTCGTCATCTGGAGTCCCTTACCAAGTTGCACTCCCCAGCATATCATCCCGATCACGGCAACCACTGCGAAAATAATCAACCACAGGTTGGACGAAGCGGTCTTGCCGGTATTGCTTGTTATTGCTGTGTTTGTTTGCATTTTCCTATTCGCACCTCCTTACTTAAGTTAAATAGAAGATCGAAGGCTTGGTGCCTTTTTCTTCTAACAAATGAATGATGTTACGTCCTTGGATCGCTTTACTCACTTCGCTTGTCGGATCATCAAGGTCACCGTAGTATCGGGCACGGCCGGGACATAACACCATACAGGCCGGTTTCTTGCCTTCGGCCAGACGGTTGGCACAGAAGGTACATTTTTCAACCGTGTTGTATTGATGCGGTGTCGCCGAAGCATCGCCAAGTTCAAAGTCAACGTGATACTCCGGTTTCTTCCAGTTAAACTGGCGGACACCGCTGTACGGGCAGGCAACCATACAGTAACGGCAGCCAATACATTTATCATAGTCCTGGACGACAATGCCGTCTTCTTCCCGCTTATACGTTGCTCCTACCGGACAGGCTTTGACACAGGCAGGGTTTTCACAATGCTGACAGTTCAGCGGCAAAAAGTGCATTTTATTATTTGGGTAAGTGCCCGCCATCGTGTCAATCGCTTCACCACCCACAGTCAGAATCCGGTTCCACCAAAGTTCATTTGGCAGATTATTCGCCATTTTGCACGCTACAGAGCAGGTATGACAGCCAATGCAGCGTTTCAAATCAATTGCCATTCCATAACGCATGATTCATTCCTCCTCTATAGTTTTTCGATCGCGACAGCAACGTCAAAGAAGGCGCTGTTGGCACAAATCTGATTGACAACATGCGATGTCAAATTAGAAAAATGTCCGTCGATATACTGTTGTTTTTCCCAACCTTTTGGTGCCGTCAACACACCTGGCTGAACGCCGTTGTTGAGATGCGCTTTCATGACGACATAGCCGCGATCATTGAAGATTTTTACTTTATCCCCAGTCTTAATGCCGTATTTGGCCGCATCTTGTGCGTTGATTTTCACAAACGGCTCCGGATCGAGCTCCAGCAGGGCCGGCACATCCCACCACTGTGTATGCGTACGGTAGCGTGAGTGATCGGAGATGATCGTAAACGGATATTTGCTGCGTACCGGCAAGTCATACCAGGCTTCATTGGGTTTTTCCCAATACGGCAGGCGATCCTTGGCGGCATCGAACTGCTGATCATAATTCTGATTAGGCATCGGAGTCTCATTATAGAATTGAGCTCTACCGGTTGCGGTTCCAAAGACACCGCTTTCATTGGCAATGAAGGTTTCGCCGGGATAGGTTCTGAGTGCTTTCTTTTCCAATAGACCTTCGAAACTGATGTTCAGTGCTTTGGCTGCAGCACCGTCCAAGAGCAACTGCATATATTCTTTTTCAGTCATATTGAAGGCAGCACCATAGCCTAGCTTTTCAGCAATCATCTTGATAATCTGATAGTCAGATTTGCATTCGTATAACGGCTCGATGGCTTTCTCCTGCAGCAGCACATAGGGATGCGTACTGTAATTGACGAAGAGATCATCTACCTCGAACCAGTGAGCGACCGGCAACAGAATATCGGCATACAAAGAGGTTTCGTTCATATTCATATCCGCCACAACGATGAAATCCATCTTGTTGAGCCATTCAAGAGTATAGTTTCTTTCAGCCTGGTTGCCAATCAGGTTGGTATGGGTCAGGTAGATTCCTTTAATGACAGCAGGCTTATTGCCATATTTCTGTTCACTCATGACGCGGCCCATTTCCGTGGTCACCAGTGTCATGGATGGACCTGTCGCTCCTGCCGGGTAAAGACTCCCCAGAAGGTTAATGAAATGGAAGCCAAGGTTCTCTCCCATCCCGACGGAAGCTCCGGGTTTGCACATATTACCCGTAATCATGGCCAGCGCATACATCGCAAACAGACTCCAATGACCGTTGACGTAATGATCGATTCCAAAGAAGGAATAAATAGTCGAAGGTTTATTCGCCGCATACATCCGGGTGACTTCTTCAAGCTGCGCAATGGGTATATTGCAGATCTCCGCGGCTTTTTCCGGAGGATATTCAGCAATTCGTTCCAGAAGCAGGCTGTACGCTGTTTTTACCTTTATGCCGTTGATCTCAAAGCTGCCTTCCAGCACCGGATCAGTGATTTCCGTCGCGGACCCAATTTTACCAGCAGCATCGCGGACGATGATCCCATCGGTTGGCGTCCCAGCCGTTGCTTTTCCTAGGTCGCTCAAGCGCAGGTATTTACCGTCGCTGTCTTTAACGAGGAAAGGTGCAACCGTTGATGCTTTCATAAATGCTTCATCGGTCCATTTTTCACGAACAATGATGTTCATCATCCCCAGAGCCAATGCCCCGTCCGACCCGGGACGTACCGGGACAAAAACATCCGCCTTGGAAGCCATAATGTTGTACGTGGGGTCAATGACGACCAGCTTGGTTCCCTTTTCTTTTGCTTCGAGCAGGAAATGCGCATTATGAATCTGGGAAATAATCGGATTGGAGCCCCAGATAAAAATATTATTGGCATTCTTAAAATCCGTACTCTCATTTAAAGTAAAGTTCGGTCCCCAGCCAACGGCATTCCCCGCAGTGAATCCGTGCGCCGCATCCACCGTCATGGAAATATTGGATGCGCCGGTGACATTCAGTAAGCGGTTGGTTGCACAGCCCATCCCCTGGCCGCTCACGGATCCATAGCTGCCTGATCCCCAGGCAATACTAAACGCCTGCTTTCCGTATTGCGCAGTGTATTCTTTCCATTTGTCGGCAATCGTGTTGATTGCTTCATCCCAGCTGATGCGCTCCCATTTTCCTTCACCACGTTTACCCGCCCTTTTCATGGGGTACTTCAAGCGATCGGGATGATAAATTCTCTGCATATGGGTCAACCCTTTGACGCAGATGCGGTTGTACTCGGGATTAGGCAGTTCACGCATCGAGGTTTGCACGACCTTGCCATCACGTACATGAATATTCAAAAAACAGCCGCCGCCACAATTACCGCGACAAGCCCCAGCGTAGAGAGTCTCTCCCGCCGCTGCTGTACCGCCTGTCTGTTCCCCTGCCGCTAAAGCCTGCATCACTGTGTTTCCCGGACTGGCAAGTGCGACCCCGGTCACTGCGAAAGCGGCCGCGGACCCTTTAAGGAAATTTCTTCTGCTGAAATCTTTGTTGAAGATGATTTTTTCCTCAGATAGGTGATCCTTTTCAGTCATAAATGATAAACCTCCTCACCTTGAATTTTGACGTTTGTTCAATTAAGCGATAAAATAGAACATAAGTACCATTTGTGAAATTTAGTATCCATTCGATTCTATTCTACATTGATTCCGTGCTGGTTTTCAGTAGTATCCCATACGGATGAATGTAGTCCAGGCTACATTTTCGGATATCATTCAAAAATGAACCAACTGGAAGGATGGGTGCTGTGAACCAAAATTGTCATAATAACGGATTTTGCTGCAACCTACAAGAAGATTTTCGCAACAGGCTATGCAAAGCGTGTTTCCGTTTATCATTAAAGCCCAAACAAGAGCTTTTATTTGACCATTCTACAAAACAAGTGGCGATCATCAATGAAGGGGTCGTGATTTCACTTTTTCTTTTAGAGGACGGCCGACAAAAGAGTGCGGAGCTACTTAAAGCCGGTGATTTGCTGGGTGCGTACAGCTTATTTCAGGAAAACAACTCCCAAACCGGCTATATGCTTTCTCTGACAAATGTCGGACTCTGTATGTTTCCTGCAGAAGTATTCGAGACTTTCTTCCAGCAAAGTCCGGAGTTCTCAAAGACAGTCCTGAGAAGTCTGTCCGACCGCTTTCATAAAAGCCTGAACCACTTGCTGCAGATGCAGATTTCTAACAGTGAAGATAAAATACGCTATGTTCTTGATTTCTTAAAGGAAGCAGGCATCGACCCGTCGTATCTTACCCATGAAGATTTGGCACTGCTTTCTGACCTGAACAGGGTAACCGTCACGCGAGCCATCAAAGTCATTAACCAGTTACACAAACAATAGCTTCTTGAAACAATCGCCGCTTCTCTCATCCATGAGCCCGGGGCATAAATTCATCCATGAATAAATAAAACCTTATGGTAGAACAAATAGCTATTATTCTATCAAAAGGCTTTTTCTTTTTGTGTCAAAATCACAAGTTGCAAATTCGAACGTTCAAAATTGAAGTCAACGACAATACTATTTTCAAAAAAATGAGCACTATCATACGATTAGGGCTTTTTCCTATTTGGCACAAAACGTGCAATATACATCCTTCAGTGTATTAAGGCAATCAAAACCATTACAAATAAAGGAGCGTGTTTTTGATGACGATCCCCAAGTTTGACCCCAATGAGCTGAAAATCGTTGCAGAAAATCCTGATTTTTTTGGCGACCCTGAACCGATCCCTGTCTACAATACTCCTGCCACAGGAAAAGAGGCTGTGAAAGCCTTGTTTGAAAGAAAAGCAATGTGGCAGATCCTTAATAGCTTCGGCACCGAACTCAAGACCTTTGCGCCAAGAATCAATCCGGAGAATATCGCCAGAGCTATGGTTCTCGATGCCCTTGCCGGCCCCGGCGGCGATAATCCGCAGGGAGGGAAGGACCTTTTCGGCATTGACTGGGAATTCATCCCTTCAGCGAATGGAAGTATGGTTCGACCCGGCAAGCCCTTTATTGCCGACGCCAATGAACTAATGGACAAAGTGGTCTGGCCGGATATCGACAGCTGGGATTGGGAAGGCTGCAAAATTACCAATAAGGATTACCTGAGCGGACCGTATGGGTATTACATTATCTTATTCACCGGTTTTTTTGAACGGCTGATCTCTTTTATGGATTTTGAAGGTGCCATCATAGCCCTGGCCGATGATGAGCAGCAAGACGCAATTAAAGAATTCTTCGATAAACTCTCGGATTTTTATATCCGCCTTATCGATAAATATATTACCTTTTTCCCGGAGATTGATTTTTTCACGCTGCATGACGACTGGGGCGCACAGAAGGACACCTTCTTCAGCCCGGCGCTGGCCAAGGAAATGATTGTGCCCTATATGAAAAAGATCGTGGATTTCGTCCATGCTAAAGGCAAATATATCGAAATTCACAGCTGCGGCTATAATATGAAACAAATCGAAAACTACATCGCCGCCGGCTTTGATATGTGGTGCCCTCAGCATATGAATGATACCGTGAAGTTATATGAATGTTACGGGGATAAAATCCTGATCGGGGTCATGCCTCCGGACTTTGATCCTAAGACGACTTCTGAAGACGAGCAGCGAGCGATCGCCAAGGCCTATTGCGAAAGATTCTGCCGGCCGGATAAACCCTCGATGCTGAACTACTCCGCCTATTTGAATTTCACCGGCATCAATCTCATGACGCGGGCGTTCCGGGAAGAAATTTATAAACAATCCCGGATCAATTACAGTAAATAGTTCACTTGACGCATGTTGCTGGGTGCAACGTCTGTTGGCTGCTAATTGTTAAGTGCATCGACCTCCAAGATCTTTGATTTTGGAGGTTAAACTATTTTTACACGCCCTTCTGCGTGTTCGGTTTGATTGTTTAAACAAAGGAGGATTTCTATGGAGAAAAAAATTGCTGAGAAATTGTTATATGCCGATATTATTGTGGTAAATATGATTTATTCAACTGGCACTATTCAAAGCTTCTGGTCGCATAATATAAAACCTTCCTAATTAACTTCGTTAAATTCAGTACAATTAAGGAATTAAAAAATATATAATAGTCAACTATAACACCGCCTTTTCAGAAGTTTTAGTTCTTCAGATCAAATGACTGCTTTAAAGCCCCTTCCGATACAATCTTAGGCTGGATTTCAACGGTAATCTCAGCTTCCCGGAAGGCTTTGCGCCAATCCGACTTAATTTCTCGCCAGGCTGAGGGATTATGGCGGTGCAGATATTGCATCAGACCCAGGCAGTCAGAGTCAAGTTCCTGGGTTTTCGCTATCGTTTTTAAGGTCAGATACTTAATTTTCTCTCCGACAGCCGCTTCTATACTACCTACGTTTTGAGCAGTAATGTGTAGATTATTGTTTTCGGCGAAAACACCGAATGTTTGGACTGTAATCTGAAAATAAAGCCTCCCCTTTACCATTTCAGCTTTAATTTTGTATTTGGAGCCGCCCATATAGTAACTCATTATTTGATTATCGAACTCAAACTTAAGCGGAATCCTGATATTTTTTAGATTTTCGGTCAGCAGCAGATATCCTGTCGCTTCATCTTTTTCCAGCCAGCCGACTAACTTGTCACTGCGGAAAACACCAAAACCTTCTATGATTAAACTATTGATTTGCGATTTTTCATTCCATTTCATCTGGGGCAATACCGGATCCCGGTCAGGGCTTAGAAGCCATTGACAGAATTCCTGAGATGTTACCCCTCTTGACACCCCTGTGATATGAGCAATCGCCTGCTGCTTCTTGGCCTGCACATATAGATTGGAGACAGTTAGCGGCTTTGCTTCCAGGAATGGTGCGGCCTTGCCTCTGGTTACAAATTGGTATCCGTTGGGCCTAACCTCAGGATAGCGCAAAAAGTCCTCTGTGATCTTCACCAATCCTTCCCTGGCTATTGATTCGCCAAAAATCATAAATAAATGATGCGTATAGATTGGCTTACGCGGTATTTGTTTGTCCATATCATTTAACGCATCCTGAAAGGTTTCACCTTCCCCCTGAAGCGTGATATCAGCCGGTGACTGGCTGGAAGATCCGCTTGAGCCGGATGTTTCACCGTTTGGCGCCTTAAGTATTAGCCAAACCCCTTTATACATCGGCTGACCGTTTTCCGTCACATAATCCAAACATCCTCCGGTGAGTATTGCTAAATCTTCTACTTCATTCCTGCTCCAGCAGCCTGAGAAAAAAAATAAACAAAGAACAAGCATGGCAACTAAAAGAAATTTGCCATATATGATGGTAAACTTTATTGCCCTTCCTTGCAAAAGGATACGCCTCCTTCTTTTTTTCGGATCACCGCCAGAACAAGAACCAGGAATGGCAACATAATTTGAAACAAAACCGCTAAGGGTGGCCAGTATGTTGTTAAAAGTTCCAATAAGACCATCGTATTGGGAAAGGCAAATGTTGCTCCGCCGAAAACAACGAGGCCGATGAACACGGCGATTAACTTAGGATGCTTCCTGCTGATCGTCTGAGTAGCTGCTAATACGGTAATATTTATAAAAAGAGAAGACTTTATCATTATTCCTGTCAGCCATAAGGGCAACAGTATCGTTTCTACACGTTGAATATAATTCCCGTATTCAATCCCCTTAGCAACGAACCATAACGGAAAAATCATTTTGCCGGTCATTTCCGGACCAATCATAACAAGTACGGACAGAGAACCAAACGTCATAAAGAAAATAGTGGCCATCACCGCATAGGAACCTTTTTTAAGTGTTTCCTGAGGTTTATTGATAAACGGTATCAGCATGAGAAGGACAGCAGTCTCGCTGTAATACAGGGCCGGAATCCCGATATTCCGGATCACCGGGGTTATCCCCTCTTCCAGTAAAGGCAGCAAATTGCCCGAATCGGCTTTCGGAAGCGGCAGGATAAAGGCCAGCAAATAGGCTAAGGTAAATAGCGGCAGAATAAACTGATTCATCCGCACGATAACCTCGATCCCTTTTTGCGATATATACCCGCATATCAAGACTAAAAATAGGTTGACCACAATCATTGGCGTCTCAAACAAGGAAGTCATGGTTAATAATTCGGAAGTCTCTCTGACAATAATGATATTCAGTGCTACTAAAAATAGCGTATACAAAGCCGACAGAATTTTGCCGCCAAACTTCCCTGCAATGAGCGGCATATATTCCGTAAACGTAAGCCGCGGAAACCGTAACCCCAGTTTGACGGCAATCAACAGCGCCGGAAAGGCAAATATGCCCCCAATGAAAGGAACCAGCCAGGCAGACTGTTTCGCCGTCGAGGCGCTGAGTCCTGGATTAAATAGCATGGCGGTAGGGGCGATCACCATGAATAGCAACATCGCGGTCTGGGTACCTGAAATCCGTTCTTTGTTTATTTTGTGTCCCCCCTTTTACGCTTTGGCGGTTGGAGTTTTTGCCGCATTTGTTGATCTGAATTGCGCTGCGGTTTTCTGCTGCCGAAAAACCGGGGACGGGTCAGCATTGCCCACCAGGGTACCCGGATAAACGTATCTTTCAGATCACGCGGTGTCAACGGGGCAATCGGGGATAAATAGGGTATCCCGAAAGAACGCAGGCTGCAAAGATGGGCAAGCAGGATCATTAAGCCAAAAATGATGCCGATAATTCCAAAAACACTGGCCATGATGATCAGCGCGAACCGGGCGATCCGGATGCTAGTCCCGACATTGTAATCCGGAAAGGTAAAAGAAGCAACTGCTGTCAAGCCCACCACAACCACCGACGTTGGACTGACGATCCCGGCATCGACAGCGGCCTGACCGATAACCAAACCGCCGACGGTACTGATGGCCTGACCGACAGTCCGCGGCAGGCGCACACCGGCTTCCCGCAAAAGCTCAAAAACCAGCTCCATTAAAAATATTTCCAGGGAAATCGGCAGCGGAAGATTTTCCCTGGCCCCGGCAACCGTGTTCAAGAGTGATACCGGGATCATGGCCTGGTTAATGGAAAAAGCAGCTACCGTTGTGGCCGGCGCCAACAGAGCGATATTGATGGCGACAAAGCGTCCCAAACGGGCAAAAGAGGCAAAGAGTGCGCTGTAATAATAGTCTTCGGAAGCCTGCATCAATGTGATAAAGGTGCAGGGGACTATCAAGACTGAGGGGGAATTATCGACAATAATGGCGATCCTTCCTTCAAACAGAGACGCCGCCGCTCTGTCCGGCCGTTCGGTATATTGCACCAACGGGAAAAGCGTCAGCGGATGATCAGAAATGAGTTCCTCCACATAACTGCTATCCAGTACACTATCGATTGAGATCCTGCTGATACGGTCTTTAACTTCCTGAATTACCTTTTCATTGGCGATACTCTCGATATAGCAAACATACATCTTCGTTTTAGACAATGTCCCAACAGTGAGACTTTCTGCTTTCAGTCGGTTGGTCCTAATTCTGCGCCGCAGAAGACTAAGGTTGGTTCCCAGATTCTCCACAAAACCGTCCCTGGGACCCCGGATGTTCGGCTCGGTCGTCGGCTCATTAATTTGGCGGATATCGTAACCCTGCACTGATGTTTTAATCCCGACCGGATATCCATCGATAATGAGTACAAGATTATCCTCCATTACCGCGTCCGTTACTTCAGAAATCCGTGATATTGTGCCTGCTTTATAATTGGTCAGCAAATATTTCAGAATTATCCCCGGAACGTCTCCTAGCAGTTCTTTCTTATTCACATATAATTCCAGCATAATTGGTTTTAGGATGGCTTCATTAATCATTTCCGGCTTGCATAGACTATCAGAATAAATTATAAAGGCATCGATGCGTTTGTCATAATCCAGCTGAAATTCCCGCACGGAAATATCCGAGCACTTATTAAAAATATGATTCAAAATTTGTCGGTTTTCTTCCATGCAGGACGTCAAAGGCCTATCCGGGCTTTCCATCGGGAAAGGTTTCCCCTTCACTTTATTTATCCTAAACATTTTACTAAATAGCTCATGACGCATTTTTCGGTCCATCCCCATGATGTGCTCTGCCTTTAGTATGGCAAATACGACTCTTTTTAGTCCATTCTCTTTCATAATTCCGGCTATACATCCCCGATATTTTTAGGATTACTTCACATGCTTCAATCGTTAACTGATATTCATAAGAAAACGTTCAATTAATGCACGGGTCTGGGATACTTTATACGTATTTTTTTCAAGCGGAATAACATCCGCCATGCCTGATTCCACAGCCTTCTGGATCAACGTCTCAGTAAGCTGTGTGTCCAACTAAAATTTCTTCGACATTTTTCAGCCTATAGGGTACAGGCGCCACGCCTCCCAGCACCATTGAAAGCGAAGCCAGGATGTCGTCCTCTATCTTATAAGCTGTTGCGAGACTTACAATGGCGAAATCGATAGAATTCCGAATACGAAGCTTTTCATAGTGCGTTGTATAATCGGACATATCCTTGATATTAATTTCCTTTACCAACTCACCGGCTTCCAAGATATCATCGGTTTTTAGTTTTAGCGTAAAGAAGTCGGAGGCTTTGATCGTCCTGTGCGTGGTAACAATATCGGCGTCTACGGCCATCAGCATCGGTGAAATATCGGAGGCATTGACGGCATAGCAGCCGCAGTTCATGCATCGGCCCGCCTCAGCCAAGGCTTCATCCTTCGTGAGGGAGGCGGCATCTTCTTTGTCCAACGAGCGCTCACCGACCGGAAGTTCATTCAGTTTAGCAGCCTTTTTCGCATGAAGCTTGGTATAATCTACTGACAGCGGTGCGCTCTGGTTAGCCTTTTCGATTTTATAGCCGAGATCACGGCTCATAACCTTGGCAGCTATACCACCGGCTTTGATGGCGCTGATGCAAATAACGGGTCCGGTTACGGCATCGCCGCCCGCATAGACGTTTTTGATGCTTGTTTTGTAGGTATTCGTGTCCACGTTGATCAAGCCCCGCGGCGATTTGATTTGAGAAGCAAGCTTCTCGTCCAGGAAATCTGTGCCCACGGCTTGACCGGTCGCCAGGATGATATAGTCGGTTGGGATGACTTCGGTAATACACTCATCATAGGTCGGAGCAAAGCGTCCTTGCTTATTGAAGACAGCGACACATTTCTTGGTCTCAAGACCAACAACCTTACCACCGGACTCAACGACCTTTGACAAACCAAGGGAGTTCCTGATGACAACGCCCTCTTCCACTGCCCGTTCAATTTCTTCTCTGGCAGCGGGCATCTCACATGCCTTTTCCAGGCACACCAGTGTAACGTTTTTAGCCCCGAGACGTTTCGCCGTCAGGGCAACATCCATGGCAACGTAGCCGCCGCCGCAGACGATAATGTTGTCGCCAAAATTCACAGCCTTCTTGAGATATTTATTGACTTCAACGAGGAAATCCATGCCAAATTGGGTTAGGTTCTCGCCGTCGATACCGAGTATGGGCTGTTTCCAGGCGCCGGTACCGATATAAACACTGTCATATTCAGACTCGATGTCGGCCATCTGGATATCTTTGCCCACCTCGACACCCATTTTAAACTGAATACCCATCCCTTCAAGGGCAGCAACCAATTGATCAACAGTTGACTTCGGCAGGCGATAGTGCGGGATTCCGTATCTTAAGACACCGCCGGCTTTTTCCATTTTGTCAATAACCGTCACACTGTGCCCCTGCTGACGCAAATAGTAGGCGCAGGTCATGCCTCCGGGGCCGGCGCCAGAACTATCAAAGAAAATATTGTCTATTGCAAGTAAAACGTAACAGACGAACAGGTGGTTGCCGCTTGCAAAGCGGTTGGGCTTCATCACTTTATCAAGACGCTGCCGCAGGGATATGACACGCCACTCAACGATAAAGCAAACCTTTCACAGGGGCAAAAGCAGCTTGTGACCATTGCCAGAGCTATGATTCAAAATGCGCCCATGTTGATTTTGGACGAGGCGACTAGTTCGGTAGACACCCGTACTGAACTGCTTATTCAGGAGGCAATGGATAAGCTGACGAAAGACCGCACATCCTTTGTGATTGCCCACCGGGTTTCAACTATCAAAAATGCCGACTTGATTTTGGTCATGAAGGATGGGGATATCATCGAAAACGGCAACCACAAGGAACTGCTTGCGCAGGGTGGCTTCTATGCCGACCTCTACAACAGCCAGTTTGAACCTGCTGCGTAAAGCAACACATTAATAACGGAATTTTGCAAGATACTATCATCGTGTTTATATTTGACCTGATTTTGTCGATCACGCCCAGTATTTAATTGAAACGAATAATATAAAGACGGTGTCGCAAAACTACAAAGTTTGGCGGCACCGCCTAATTCTATCGGAATAGAAAGTCTAACTAAGGTATATAAATTAAGCAACTATCACTGGAAGGTGTAACGAAAAAACCTTGAAGGCCCAACTGCCTAAAGGATAAATCTATCTTTTCAATACTGACTGAAGATTTTCACTTGCTTTTTTAATATCCTGCATCAAGCTATAAATATCCTCAATCTGGGTATTTTGTTCCGCTGCTATGGCCAAATATTCTTCAGTTGAAGCCGATTGTTCTTCCGAAATGCTTGCTATATTATCCATTTCCTGCCGAATCCGGGAAAAGATTAGTGTTGTATTCTCAACCATACCACTTTCATTGGCGATATATCTGTCAATATCCTCAAAAGATGCTATGATATTCACAAAACTTTCATTTACCTGCTTGACAATGGCCTCCCCTTCTCCGGATGCCATATCCCATCCCGTTTACTAAATTGGGGTGATATCGGGGTAGCTAGCTCTAAGGGAAAGACATTTCAGTGCCAATCAGTTGTCAATGGTATTAATAAGAATTTATTAGCTTTTGTTAAATAAATTAACTTGTATTTGGATGTTATTGATTTACAGAAATATGAATCAAG